>CAZAKQ010000006.1:40700-41832 GCA_964486155.1 uncultured Candidatus Saccharibacteria bacterium
AATATTTCTTATCGCTTCGCTCAATAAATATTAAGAATATCTATCATGGAAACAAAAATTTACGATCAAAAAGGAAAAGAAACAGGAAAGGTGAAATTACCAGAGAGTATTTTTACTTTACCAATGAATGAAGATTTAGTTCATCAAGTGGTTGTTTCTATGGCTTCTAATTTAAGAAATCCTATTGCTCATGCTAAAGATAGATCAGAAGTAAGAGGAGGAGGTAGAAAACCTTGGAGACAAAAAGGAACAGGTAGAGCTCGTCATGGATCAAATCGTTCTCCTATTTGGAGAGGTGGTGGAGCCACTTTTGGGCCTACAAAAGATAAGAATTATACAAAGAAAATTAATAAAAAAATGAGAATTAAAGCTTTGTATATAGTTTTGGCTGAAAAATTCAGAGATGGAGAAATTTTGTTTGTTGATAATATTGAAATTAAAGATGCTAAGACTAAAGAAGCTAAACAAGTTTTGAAGAATTTAAGCAAAATTAAAGGTTACAAAACAATTTTAAATAAAAAAAGAAATTCTTCATATATTGCATTGGATGGTAGAAATGAAGATGCTGAAAAAGGGTTTAATAATTTTGGAAATATTTTAGTAAATGAAGTTAGAAATTTAAATCCTTTGGATATTTTAAAATATAAATATTTGATAATCACAAATCCAAAAGAATCTTTGAAATTTTTGGAAGGAAAAATGGAAATGAAAGTAAAAATGAAAAGTGAAAAAGTAAAAACAACAACTAAAAAATTAAAAGAAACTAAAAAACCAGTAGCTAAGAAAACAACTAAAAAGACAGTTAAAAAAGTAGCTAAAAAATAATTATGGCTGAAACAAAACAAGAAAAAAATAATATTTATGATATAGAAAGAATCATTGTTCGACCTAGAGTTACTGAAAAAGCAACTATTAGTGCAGAAAACAATGTTTATGTTTTTGAAGTTGCTATTGATGCAAATAAAATTCAAATTAAAGAAGCTATAAAACATTTATATAAAGTTGATCCCGTTAAAGTAAATATCGTGGCTATCCCAGCTAAAAAAATAATTTATAGAGGAAAAAAAGGTGTAAAAGCTAGAGGGAAGAAAGCTTATGTTTATTTGAAAGATGGAGATAAAATAAGTATCGC
>CAZAKQ010000007.1:0-36146 GCA_964486155.1 uncultured Candidatus Saccharibacteria bacterium
TCTTTACAAAAAATTTAAATTAGAGTAATATCAACTTTAGTATAATTCATTTTATAGAAATTAAATTTTGATCTTTAAAAAGGAGAAATCTAATGACCAAAGAAGAAATTTTTACCGAAATAAAAACCATAATATTAGAAAATATCAAACCAAACAGATCTCTTAATAACATTATTTTAAAAGGAAATGAAAAAGATCTTATATTATTTGGTTCAACAAAGCAAGGAGATTTTGAAGTTGATGTTTCAACTCCAAATGGAATAATTTTAGCTTACGGAATTCCAACAGACGATCAATTTAAAATAATTAAAACAATTATTTCTTATGTTACAGGGAAAAATTACATAGAATCTTTTCCTGCATCATCTATTAATAATAATTTTTATTACAGATGGAATTAAATAATATTTTAAAACTTTAAAAAACACTTATTAGTCTTACAAAAGATCTTTAAGTGTTTTAATTTTTTAAAATTTCTATTTCTTACAGCTCTAAAATAAATTTTTCTAAAGCTAAATTTAAATTCATTTTACTTCGACGAGCATTGTGATATATAGAAATTAAATTTGAACTAATTTTTTTTAATTCTTCTTCTGAATAATTTTTTAAAAAAACTTTAGATTTATTAAAAACAAAAGGCTTCAAATTAGCCTCTTGAGCATTTTTTGAATTTAAAACTTGAAACATCATTTTTAATTGCCAAAATAAAATTCCACTCACTTCTTCTGGCGGAATATTTTTAATTTTGGTTTTTTGATACAAAACCCATAAATCTTTTTTATTTCTATTTCCAAAACAAGTAGCTAAATCAAAAATATTGAAATCATTAATATTAAAACCACCATTTTTAGTAGCAAAAGTTCTTCCCTTTCCTTTTAGTAGAGAAAATTCTTGAACTTTTGTTGCATATTTTTCAATCTTTTTTAAAACTGATTTTGAAATTTTATTTTCAATACAAATAAAAATATTTTCAGATTCTTGTAAATCTTTTAATTTTTTTATTAAAAACTTTGAAAATTCTTTATCCTCAAATAAAGAATCTAATTGCACTATATATTTTTGTTCAAAAAGTCCTTGGCTAAACAACAACTCTTCTATTTTTCCTTCATTAAAATTATCAGTATCTAATTTAAAAAAACTAGCATTAGGTTTTTTCTTCAAAAGTAAATCTAAAAGAGAATGTAATTTCTTTCTAGATTTTTGAGTATTATTTCCATGTAAAAAATATAACATGTGTAATTAGTATACAGTCAAAAGTCCATAAAGTCTATAAAGTAAAAATAAGTTCAAAACTCATTTTTACTAATTTACAATTTAAAATCTATAATTTATAATTTATAATTCCAAGAATAAAATATCAAATTTTTTCAAAAGAGGTTCGACTTCTAAAAGAAGTCGAACCTCAAAAAACTTGATATTTTATTCTTGGAGATTATTGTCTCTCTGAATATCTTTTGAAACAATACTCTTTATCTTTTTGAATTCTATCTTTATCACTAATTTTAAAAGGAGAAATTTGAGATTCACATTCTTCTACTTTAAATAACTTATCTCCATTTAATCCTAAATTCAAACTAACACATTCATTTAAAACTTTATTGTAATGTGTTTGTAATCTATCCCATTCATTTTCGGCTCTTAACAAACATTCATTAAGTAACTCTCTATTTAAATATCCTTCTGATAGAAGATCTTTTTCTATTGGATTTATTTTAATATTTTGTGTTTCTACAATAGAAGCTGTATTTATAAATTTTTTATTCTCTTTCTCAAACAAACTTTCTATATACTCAAAAACAATGTCTAAATTAGTACCTTTTATTCCTCCTTTTTCTCCCTCTAGAGTCGTATTTTCAGCTCGCGATATAGCAGCATAATAAATTACTGTAAATATAGTTATTAAAACAATAAGAACAATAGATATAGATTTTAAAAACTTTCTATAATCCATAAAAAACAAAAAACTTTTGTATATAAAATATACAAAAGATTTATTTAATTTTATTAAGTATTTAAATATACTTATTACAAAAATATATTTTAAACCAAAAAATAATATAGTGCAAATTTAGTTTTTGTGTATAACTAAATCCTTTAATTCTCCCCAATTTTTTCCTTTTTTAATATTAACCTCAAGTTTGACCCCTTTAGATTTTTCTCGAGAAATAACATTTTCCATAATCTCTTCTATTTTTAAAATATGTTTTTTGTCTGTTTTTTTCTTGATTTCAAAAATTAATTCATCATGCACTTGCAACAACATTCGGATATAATTTTCTAATTTATTTTCTACTAAATATTTATCAATTCTTATCATAGCAATCTTTAAAATATCGGCTGAAGTTCCTTGAATAGGTGCATTTATAGCCATTCTTTCAGCCATTGCTCTAATAAAAGGAATTTTTGATTGTATTCCCTCAAAATACCTCACTCTTCCAAAAAGAGTCGTTGTAAAACCTTTTTTAGAAGCTTCTTTTTTAGAATTGTCTAAATAATCTCCTAAGGTTTTAAAAGTTTCAAAATATTTATTATAAAATTCTTGAGCTTCTTTCCTGGTAATTTTTTCTGTTCCATCCGAAGCATCTTCCATATTTTTTCTTAAAGAATTTATTCCCATTCCATAAATCATTCCAAAATTCACAATTTTAGCTTTTCTTCTCATTCCACTATTTATTTTTTTAATTGAAACTCCAAAAATTTTAGAGGCTACAGCTGAATGAACATCTTTTCCTTCTTTAAAAATATCAATTAAATTTTTATCTTCTGAAAGAATTGCAGCAACTCTTAATTCTACTTGAGAATAATCATAAGCATATAAATCAAAACCATTCTGAGCTACAAAAGCATTTCTAATTTTTCTTCCTTGCTCTGTTCTAACTGGAATATTTTGTAAATTAGGGTTTTGAGAAGAAATTCTTCCAGTACTTGTTCCTGTTTGTAAAAAAGTAGTGTGAATCCTTCCATCTTCTTTTATTAGTTCTGGAAGATTATCAATATAAGTTGATAGAAGTTTTTTTAGTTCACGATATTTTAGAAGATTTTCAATAATTGGATGTACTTCTATCATTTTTTGCAACTCAGATTCTTTTGTAGATCTCATTCCTGTAGAAGTTTTTTTCCGACTTTTTGTTACTAAATTCATTTTTTCAAACAAAACTTCAGATAATTGTTTAGGGGAATTAATATTAAATTCTTCTCCTGATTGTTGCCAAATCTTTTTTTCTAAAACTTTTAATTTCTTTGTATAATCTTTTGATAGACTTTTTAAATATTTTAAATCAATTTTAATTCCATTTTCTTTTATTTTTTTGAAAATAGAAATTAAAGGCAACTCAATATCTCTTAAAACAAAATCTAATTCCTGATTTTTTATCAGTTTCCAAATTCTTTCCTTAGCTTCTTTAAAAGAATCAGTTCGAGTATAATCTTTTATTTCTTGAATTGAAGTTTTGGTTTTATTAGAATCTAAAACCCATAAAGCAATAGCTGTTTTTTCAAATTCTTCATCACCTACAACTTCTTCTAATTCCTCCAACTTGGACGTTCCACGTCCAAGTGAATCTTTTTGATCAGAAAACAAAGCTCTAACTCTTTGTAAAATAGTTCTAAACCCTAAATCTTGAAACAGAGAAATTATTTCTTCTTCCTTAACTCCTTCCTCCCAACTTTTCTTTTCCAACTTAAATTTAACCGGTACTTCTAATTGAATAGTGGCTAATTCTTTTGAAAATAAAGCATCTTCTTTATTTTCTTTCAGTAAATTTATAACTCTAGGTTTGATTCCTTTATCCAAAAACACCTCTTCATCTTTATCTAATTTTTTATAAATATCTTCTATTGTTCCAAAATTATGAATTAAAATTGTAGCTATTTTGTCTCCTATTCCTCTAATTCCTTTTATATTGTCAGAAGGATCGCCTCGCAATCCTTTATAATCAGTTAACATCTTAGGACTAAAACCAAATCTGTCTACAACTGCTTTTTCATCATATAAAATAACATTATTAATACCTGTTTTTAAGGTATAAACTTGAACTCTTTTTTTATCTACTAATTGTAAAGTATCCATATCTCCAGAAGCAATAATTACATCAACATTTTTATTTTTTAATTGTTCAGCAATTGTGCCTAATAAATCATCAGCTTCAAATCCTTCTTTTTGATAGATAGGAATATTAAAAACTTTCATAATATCTCGAGATCTTTCTATTTGAGAAATTAATTCTTCATCTGGTTTTTTACGACCAACTTTATAATCAGCATAAACTTTATGTCTGTAAGTTTTTTTAGGTAAATCATAACAAGCTACAATATGATCTGGTTTTAACTCAGAAATTATTTTTATCAACATAGAGGAAACCCCATAAAGAGCTCCTGTTGGTTCTCCTTTAGAAGAACTAAAATCTGGTAAAGCATGATAAGCTCTATGTAAAATTGCATAAGCATCCAATAAGACTAATTTCTTGTTTTTTTGTTTTGTTTTTTTGTTTTGTTTTTTTATCATTTTAATTTAAAAAGATATTTCTCTTTCGTTTTCATTAATAAATTTAAATTTTAAAGTTTTTGCATTGGCTGGTAATATCTCATAAACTTTTTCTGGCCATTCTATAAAAATAATATTGTCTGGATTTGAAATATTTTCTTCCCAATTCAAATCCAATAATTCCTTTCCTGATTCTAATCTGTAGGTATCAATATGAATTAAATTCTTAAAACCTGCCTGCCGGCAGGCAGGCCCTAAATCTTTATTATTTTTTATTTTATATTGCTTTTGAATAACAAAAGTTGGACTAGTTACATAATCTTCAATTTCAAAAATCTTAGCTATTTCTTGAGTAAAGGTTGTTTTTCCAGAACCTAAATCTCCTTTTAATAAAATTATTTCTGCATTTTTATCTTGTTTTTTTAGTTTTTTTATATAAAAATCCGCAAAATTCTTCATTTCTTCAATATTTTTTATAATTTTCTTTTGCATATACCAATAATACCATATATAGAAACTCTTTCCACATTCTCCTCTCCTTTTCTATAAAATCTTTGTTATAATATAAAGGAAAGAAAGTTAATAATAAAAAAAATTTGCTCCGCAAATTTTTTCCTAATTTCCTAAAAGCTAATCCGCCAGCTGGCGGACTAATTACCTAAACTATGTTTGATTTAAAAGATATAAAAAGTCAAAAAAATATCCAAGTTCTTCATGAACAGGAAGAAGAAGAATTAGCAAAAATTTTGTCTGTTAAATATGGAGTTCGTTATATAAATTTAAAAACAGTAGCAATAAATACAGATGCTTTAAAGATAATTTCAGAAAAACAATCACGAAAAATCAAAATATCAGCTTTTGATAAAGTAGGTAAAAAAATTAAAGTAGCTGTTATTTCTCCACAAAGTGAAGAAGTAAAAAAATTTATTAAAAAAATAGAAGAAAGAGGATATTCTGTAATTATTTATATGGTTTCTCATAAAAGTATGGAAAAAACTTGGGATCGTTATTCTGAAATTTCATATACTACAAAAACTACTGCTGGAATGATAGATATTTCAAATAAAAATATTGAAGAAATTTTTAAAAAAACAAGAACCTTAGATGATATAAAAAATACTTTTCAAGAAATATTAAAATCTAAACAACCTCATATAATTTCTAGATTTTTTGAAGCGGTTTTAGCAGGAGCTTTATCAGTGGAAGCCTCAGACATTCATATTGAACCAGAAGAAGATTCTATTACTTTAAGATTTAGATTAGATGGAGTTTTAGTCATAGTAGTTAAATTTGATAAACAAATATACAAACTACTTCTTTCACGAATAAAATTAATTTCTGGATTAAAATTAAATATTACAAAAAAACCTCAAGATGGTCGTTTGAGTATAAAATTAAAAGAAAAAGATATAGAAATTAGAGTATCCGCTCTTCCTGGAGCTTATGGAGAATCAATAGTTTTACGATTATTAGACCCAGGCACTATCTCTGTAAAAATAGAAGATTTAGGAATAGAAAAACATCTTTTTGAAACATTAAAAAGAGAAATTCGTAGACCAAACGGAATGATTTTAAATACTGGTCCTACTGGTTCAGGAAAAACTACTACTCTTTATGCTTTCCTTAAGAAAATTCATAACTCAGAAAATAAAATAATCACTATTGAAAATCCAATAGAATACCATCTTCCTGGGATTGTTCAAACTCAGGTAGATATAAATAAAGGTTATACTTTTTTGGAAGGATTGAAATCATCTTTAAGACAAGATCCTGATATAATTATGGTAGGTGAAATTAGAGACTCCGAAACAGCTAAAATTGCTGTTAACTCAGCCCTGACTGGACATTTAGTTTTCTCTACTTTACACACTAACGACGCCATAGGAACTTTTTATAGATTAGTAGATTTAGGAGTTCAATCTAAAATTATAAGCACTGCTGTTAATATAGTTATTGCTCAAAGATTAGTTAGAAAACCTTGTGAGCATTGTAAAAAAGAAGTTTTAATTGAAGGAAAAGATAAAGAAATAATCTCTAAAATCATAAACGAAATAGATGATATAAAAAAATATACTAATAATACTGAAAAAATGGTTATTTCAATTGGATGTGCTGAATGTAATAATACCGGATATAAAGGAAGAATTGGAATTTTTGAAGCTATCCTAGTTGATGCGGAAACTTCAAAATTATTAGAACAAAACCCAAGTAAAACTACAATAAAAGAGTTATTTAGAAAACAAGGATTATTATCCTTACCCCAAGATGGAGTAATAAAAGTTTTGACTAAAACCACAACTTTAAGTGAAGTGCGAAGAGTTGTTGATTTAGAAGAAAATTTATGATTAGATAGAACAAGAAATATTTTTTCAAAATATTTCAGATTGAAAATGATAAATTATAAATGATAAAATTAAAAAACTCCCAAATCAAATATAGATTTAGAAATTAATAACAGTGAGTGGATTAAAAACACAATTCTCTAAGTAAAACAAAACAAATTGCAAAATATTTTTCTAAGGGAAATTTTAGAAATATTAGTTTAAAACTAATCACCGAAAGAATCCTTGATCAATATCTTATATTACTTAGAGAATTGTGTTTTCAATTTAAAGCTCTTGATATAAAATTTTAAATAGGTTCTGAGGCCATCTAACCAATAATGTAACATAAAAATAAAAAAGTGTCAACAACTAATTCTAAAAATAATCCTAAAACTCCCCATAAAGAGGTTTTTCTAGACCAAACTCTTCGGCCTGACACTTGGGACGAATATATAGGACAACAAAATATTAAAAATAATGTTTTTGTTTTACTTAAAGCTGCTAAAGAAAGAAAACAACAACCCGAACATATTTTATTCTACGGACCTCCAGGACTTGGTAAAACAACCTTGGCTTATTTAATTTCTAAAGAAACTGGACATAATATTAAGATTACTTCTGGTCCAGCCATAGAAAAAGTTGGAGATTTAGCCTCTATTTTAACCAATCTAACTCCAGGAGATATCTTATTTATTGATGAAATTCATCGTTTAAATAAAAATATTGAGGAAATACTCTACCCTGCCATGGAATCAGGTTCTTTAGATATTATTATTGGAAAAGGTCCTTCAGCAAGAACAATTCAATTAGAACTTCCTCCTTTTACTCTAATCGCTGCTACTACAAGAATATCAATGCTTTCTGCTCCCCTACGCTCTCGATTTTCAGGAGGAACTTTTAGATTAGAATTTTATTCTGATGAAGAAATTGCAAAAATAATTGAACGATCTGCTTCTATTTTAGATGTAAAAATAGATAATCCCACAGCTTTAGAAATAGCTAAAAGAAGTCGTTTTACACCAAGAACAGCTAATTTCCTTTTGAAGAGATGTCGTGATTTAGCCCAAGTAGATAAAAATGATTTGGATAAAAATCTAGTAACAAAAACTTTAGAAATGTTGAGTATTGATACTTTAGGTTTATCTAAATTAGATAGACAAATTTTAGAAACAATTATTGATAAATTTAAAGGAGGTCCTGTTGGTTTAGGAACTATCGCCGCTTCCCTCTCAGAAGAAGCTTCTACTCTTGAAGAAGTTAATGAACCTTATTTAATCCAATTAGGCTTAATTGAAAGAACCCCTCGTGGTCGTTCAGTAACCGAAAAAGCTTATGAACATTTTAATATTAACTACCCAAAAGCTTAATCTTCTTTACTTTTAATTTTAAATAAGTATTATCTGTTGTAGATAGATAGTACTTATTTTAATTATATAAAAGGAGGTTCTAATGAAATTATTAGACCAAAACGAAAAACCAATTTCTAAAAGACAAATTGTTACCATAAAAAATGAATATTTTAGACATGGTAAAGATCATTTCCAAGGATTAGTTGTAGGGATAGAAAAAAATATATTTGGGACAGAATGTTCTATCGCTGTATATTTCTATTCTGAGGTGTATAGATATTGTATTGAAAACCAAAATTCAACCCTTGGTATTGGAAACAGAAGTAGAACTGATTGGATTGAAAAAGATCATGAAAATCTTCCTGATATTTTGTTCGAAAACAGAAATTGGGAAAAAAGTCGCTCAGTGACAATTTTCAAACCAAAAGAACTTATTATTGAAAATTATTGGTCTGAGAAAACCTTAGTAAAAAGACTTGTCCCGAATAACTGTCATTCTTATAGTGTTTCAAAAAAACCTTTTATACCTAACAAGACAAAATGTTGGATAAAAAATTGTAATAAAATTTCTACAGATTTAGGTTTGATTAATGTCTGGGGTAGGGTTTCTTTTATACATGTTTGTCCAAATTGTTATAAGCAATATAAAAATTTTTGGTCAGACAGTGGACCTTATCTTGAAATTAATTAACTCTTTAAAAGAAAACTCTCTTTTAAAGAGTTTTCTTATTGAAAAAACACCTAAATCCAGTATACTTAAATTAAATAAACTTTTCTTTTTAAAAATTAAAAATTAAGATTTATTTAAACCTGCCGGTAGGTAGGAATTATAAAATTATAAAATTAAAAATTTTCAATCATGTCAGGACATAATAAATGGTCAAAAATTAAACATAAAAAAGCAGCTACAGACGCGAAAAAATCAAAAGTTTTTTCAAAATATGCAAAATTAATTACTGTAGAATCCAAACTAGT
The DNA here is from genome assembly GCA_964486155.1 of uncultured Candidatus Saccharibacteria bacterium. Classification (GTDB taxonomy): domain Bacteria; phylum Patescibacteriota; class Minisyncoccia; order Phycocordibacterales; family UBA12079; genus JAHITU01. The sequence goes on from CAZAKQ010000007.1 coordinate 9,132, forward strand.
AGATGGAGATATAAATTCACCTGCTTTAAAATCGACTATTGATCAAGCTAAAGCAGTTAATATGCCAGCTGATAATATTACTCGAGCAGTAAAAAAAGGAACGAGTGCTGATGCAGGAAATATGGAAGCTAATACTTATGAAGCTTATGGTCCAGGAGGTTGTGCTTTTATTATTGAAACTTTAACAGATTCTAAAAATAGAACAGCAGCTGAAATCCGACATATTCTTTCTAAAAATGGAGGTTTTGAATTAGGTGCTATGGGCTCTGTTACTTGGGCATTCACAAAAGAAGGAAATAAATGGACACCCCAATCAACAATTCCTCTTTCTGATGATGATATGGAAAAAGCAGCTAAGATAATTGATGTGTTGGAAGATAATGATGATGTACAAGAAGTGTTTACTAATATTGAAGATTAATATTAGTAAAATAATTTTTAATATTAAAAATTTTAAGTTATTCCAAAATCCAAATTACCCAAATCAAGTTTAAATTATAAAATTAAAAATTAAAAGTTATTTATATGAAACAACAAATTAACCCAAAAGATTCTGCTAAAATACTTGGTGGATATTCACATGGATTGAAAATTGATATAGGAGATTCTGAAATGATTTTTGTCACTGGACAAATAGCAATGGACAAAAATGGAAAAGCTATTGCTCCAACAAACATAGAAAAGCAAACAAAATTTGTATTTGAAAGTATCCAAAAAATTCTAAACGAAGTGAATTCTTCCTTAGACGATGTTGTAAAAGCTGTTATTTATGTAACAAAAATAAAAGATTTTTCTAAAATATCTCCTATTAGAAATAAGTTTTTTTCAAAATCAAAACCTGTGAGTACCTTAGTTGAAATTAATAAAACAGTTAAAGAAGGTTGCGATATTGAAATAGAAGTAATCGCAATAAAGAAAAAATAAAAAATCTATTGCTTTTATTTTTTAAAAAATGTATATTATATGTATAAACACTTCCACCAGCCGAAAGGTCCGTGGAAGTTTTTGTTTGTATGATATAATTAGTAATATGAAAACAATTCTACTTATTGATGGAGAAAATTTTAAAAATTATATTAAGCATTTATTAAATGAAAAGAGTATTGATTGGAACAAATATAATTTTAAAGGTTTGTTTGATTTAGTTTTAAATGGTTATAAAATAAATAAAATTATTTTTTATTTTGCAAAGTTAAAAAAACATAACAAAACTCAAAAAAAGTCAGTTGAACTTATCGAAAAACAAAGATCTTTAAAAACTTATTTAGAAAAACAAGGTTTTGAAGTTATTTTTGCAGGCAGTGTTAGAGGATATGAAGAAACTAGTTTTCTAGGGAAAAAGATTCTGGTTTTTAAAGAAAAAGGTGTTGATGTTAGAATTGGAGTAGATATGGTTAGTTTTTCTTTTGATAAATTATTCAATCAAATAATTTTAGGTAGCTCTGACTCTGATTTACAACCAGCAATAAACGAATCTAAAAAAAGAGAAATTAGAATAACATATTTAGGTTTTGAAAATAAACCAAATAGAGGTATTTCATATAATTCTCACAAAACAATACTTATTAGAAACTCAGAGGTAAAAAAATTTTTATGAAAATAATTGCAATCGATCCTGGATATGAACGAATTGGGATAGCTGTTTTAGAAAAAGAAACTTCTTCAAGTAAGGAAGTTTTACTTTATTCAGACTGTTTTCAAACTAATAAAAAAGATTCTTTTGAAATTCGTTTAAAAAAAATTGGAGAAGAACTCGAAAAATTAATTAAAGAATATAAACCAAAAGTCTTAGCAATTGAGTCTTTATTCTTTAACTCCAACCAAAAGACAGCCTTAAAAGTTTCTGAAGCTAAAGGAGTAATAAAATACACTGCTTTATCAAAAAATCTAGAAGTTTTAGAATTTACTCCACTACAAATTAAAATAGCTATTACAGGATATGGTCGTAGTGACAAAAATCAAGTTACTTCTATGTTATCCCATTTAATAAATATTAAAAAAGAGGTAAAATATGATGATGAGTATGATGCAATTGCAATTGGACTTACTTATTTTGCTTGTAATCCTAAACTATAAAAACATTAAGATAAAAAGTTATGGAATATAAAAAATTTAAAAAAATAATCAAGAAAAGATTTTTATGTTAAAATATTTGTAATGAAATATATAAAAAGTTTTGATAAATGGAATTTGAAGAAAAAAATATTAGATGAAAAAGATGCTCCTAATCCAAAAACAAGAGATATTTGGTGGGCATATACAGGACTAAATATTGGGAACGAACAAAATGGAGGTAACAAATCTTTTCAAAGACCAATTTTAATTCTTAAAAAATTTAACAGTAAGATATCTTTAACTCTTCCTTTAACAAGTAAAGATAAACAAGGAATATACTATCATAAATTAAAAACTGCAAAAAAACATTCAACAATAATTTTGTCGCAAATAAAACTTACGAGTAATAAAAGATTACGAAGAAAAATAGAAAGATTGAAACAAGAAGAATTTAAAGAAATATTAGATAAAACTATTTCTCTTATAAAATGAAGCCCCCCCACTCTTACGAGTGGGGGGTCGGGACCGTAACAAAGACGGTATTTATACTTTAATAATAACAAAGTGTAGAAAAAAAACAAGTACAATGAAAAAAAAAATAACAAAAAAAATAATAATATTTTTATTCATTTTCTCAATGTTTTTTGGAGGGATTATTTTTTTATGGATTTCTACTTTCAAAGTTCCTGATTTAAAAACTATTTCAGAAAGAAGAATTTCAGAATCTACTAAAATTTATGACCGTACAGGAGAAATACTTTTATATGATTTACATAAAGATACAAAAAGAACAATCATTCCTTTTACTGAAATTTCTACTTATATAAAAAATGCTTCTGTAGCTATTGAAGATGCAGAATTCTATCAACATAAAGGAATAAAGCCAGTAGCTTTTCTAAGATCAATTTTAGCTAACTTAAAAACAATGAGTTTTAGTCAAGGGGGATCTACTATTACCCAACAAGTTGTTAAAAACTCTATTTTAACAACTGAGAAAAAAATAACCCGAAAATTAAAAGAATGGGTCCTTGCTTATAAATTAGAGCAAATAATGACTAAGGAAGAAATTTTAGCCTTATATTTAAACGAAGCTCCTTATGGTGGAAATATTTACGGAATAGAAGAAGCTTCCCTAGCTTTTTTTGGAAAAAATTCAAAAGACTTAACTTTAGTTGAATCTGCTTATTTAGCTGCAATTCCTCAAGCTCCAACTTTCTATTCTCCTTATGGAAATAATCGAGATAGATTAGAAGTAAGAAAAAATTTAGTTCTTTCTCAAATGTTTAGAAATAACTTTATTACTGAGGAAGAATATTTAGAATCAATAAAAAATGAACTTGAATTTAAAAAACAAGAAGTTTTAGGAATTAGGGCTCCTCATTTTGTAATGTATATAAAAGGATATTTAGAAAATAAATATGGTAAAAATATCACTGAAGAGGGTTTACAAGTTATTACTACTTTAGACTATGATTTACAAACAAAAGGAGAAGAAATTGCTAAAAAATATGCTTTAGAAAATACAGAAAAATTCAATGCGGAAAATGCTTCTTTAGTAGCGATAGAATCTAAAACCGGACAAATCTTAACAATGGTAGGTTCAAGAGATTATTTTGATGAAGAAATAGATGGAAATTTTAACATTGCGTTAGCACTCCGACAACCTGGTTCAGCTTTTAAACCTTTTGTTTACGCAGCTGCATTTAATAAAGGGTATACTCCCGAAACAATTGTTTTTGATTTAGAAACAGAATTTTCAACTACCTGTAATCCTGATGGTACGCCCAAAGATCCAGACGAAACCAAAGAAAACAATACCTGTTACTCTCCCACTAATTATGATGATGTTTTTAGAGGTCCTGTATCTTTTAGAAATGCTTTAGCTCAATCAATCAATATTCCAGCTGTTAAGGCACTTTATCTAGCTGGATTAAATGAATCATTGCAAGTAGCTAAAAGTATGGGAATTGAAAACTTAAATGATATAAACCATTATGGATTAACTTTAGTGCTTGGAGGTGGTGAAGTTTCTCTTTTAAATATTACAAATGCTTATGCTACTTTTTCTAATAAAGGAATAAAAAATGAAATTACTGGAATTTTAAAAATTGAAGATAAAAATGGAAATACTATAGAACAATTTAACCCACGATCACGAAGAGTTTTAACTAAACGAACTTCTTTATTAATTTCTGATGTCTTGTCTGATAATAAAGCCAGAACCCCAGCTTTTGGAGCTAACTCCCCTCTTTATTTTGGAGAACAAACACAAGTAGCTGCAAAAACAGGAACAACAAATGATTATCGTGATGCTTGGATAATTGGATTTAGTGATAAAGTTGCATTTGGAGCTTGGACTGGAAATAATGATAATTCATCTATGGAAAAAAAGGTAGCTGGTTTTGTAGTAGCTCCAATGTGGCATGAATTTGTAAAAGAAATTTTAATAAAATATCCAGCTGAAAATTTTCAACAACCTGAAAAATTACCTTTTGATGAAATCAAACCTATATTTAGAGGGGTTTGGTTAGGAGGAGAAACTTATGTAGTAGATAAAATATCAGGTAAATTAGTAACAGAATTTACACCTGAAGAATTATATGAAGAAAAAGTTGTGAAAGATATTCATTCTATTTTATATTGGGTAGATAAAAATAATCCATTAGGTCCAAAACCAATCACTCCTGAAAATGATTCTCAGTTTGAGAGTTGGGAGTATAGAGTAGCTGAATGGGCTTTAGATAACAATTTTGGAACCTCTACTATAACTCAAATACCTAAAGAGTATGATAATTTACATAGACCAGAATATTCTCCAAGATTTAGTATTATCTCTCCAAATAATTCTTTAATTTATAATAAAAATAATCAAATAAATATTTTTCTCAACAAAACTTATTCAAAATATCCTATTCTTAAAAAAGAATTTTATATAAATGGAATTTTTATAGGATCTTCTCAAGCAAATAAACCTTTTTCTTTTATTCCAAAAAATATTTCCAATATTCAAAATATAAATACTCTAAAAGTGGTAATGTTTGATTCTGTTTATAATAAATCTACCCAATCTATTCAATTTAAAATTAATTGATTGGGTAGTTGGTAGTTTTTAGTTTATAGAAATTAAATTAGGTCGGAGCAAAGCTCCGACCTTTTTATTTCTTTAACTATTTAACTATTTACTTCCTCTTCAAAAGCTCTGGCTAAATTAGCTATAGCTAAAGTTGTTTTTGGATAATGAAAAGACTCTTCACCACTCATACACCATCGAAAAGTAATTCTTTTCTTTTTTATAAAATCTTCTAATATAAGAATATAATCACCAAGATGGGTAATTATTTTAAAACCAATATCTTCTGGGTTCGGACCATCTGGATCTAAAATATAATGAACAAAACCATCGTTATTATTATCATCCATACAAACTCCTTTCAAGGTTTATAAAAATTTCAATTTACATAACTAATTAAAGAATACTTAAAAAGTATAAAAAGTAAAGAAAAATTCTATAAATTAATTTTTTAAACTTGCTAAATATTATTTTTAATTAAAATAAACTATAGTTTTTTAGTTTGAATTGTTAATTTATATTATTTATATTAATTGAAAGGAGATATTAAATGGCCGAAAAAATCTTTACTCATTATATAATACCACCCCAAAAAAATGGTTATTGTCCAGTTAGAGTTTATCATAAATTTTTAAAAGGATTTTTTCCTTGTAATACCAGATTACGAGTAAATGAAATTCAAACAATACAAACAGACCGTGGGCCTTGCGAAGTTTTTATTTGCCCGGAATGTAAATCAAAAGTCCGTCTTTAATAATATAAAAGAATGGATAAAAAGGTTAAAGTAAAACTTTAACCTTTTAAAAATTTATATATTTTTTAAATAAAATATATAAAAATAAACGGCTACGCACATAGCCGTTTATTTTTTTAATTTTTTATTTCTTTTTGTAATAAACAGAACGACCAGTTTCCCCTATTTGTTTAATTTTTCCTTCATCTTCTAGTTTTTGTAAATATTTTGTCGCTGTAGAATCAGCAATATTTAATAATTCTTCTATATCATTATTTGTAATCTTTCTTTTTTCTTCAAGTAAATTTAAAATTTTTTCTGAGTTATTCAAATGATTACATTTAGAAAATTTCTCTTTGTTTAAATAAACAAAGATCCCATACCCTATCACTACTCCTATTATTATATAAATTAAAATCATATTATTAAGTTTTGTTTATTTATCTATTTCTCTTAGCTTCTGTTTTTGCTCTTTTAACCATAAATTCAACAGCTTCATTCATATTTATATTTTTAATTTGAATATTTTTTCTTTTATTTTTAAAAACTCTATAAATTTCATCTGCAAAAGCCTGTCCTACATTAGGAACTTTATCATAATCCATAACAATAATTTTAAATTTTTCTAAACCTGACAAAACTCTTCTGGCTTGTGATCGAGAAATATTAACTCCACCAATAGAATATAATCTAATTTTAATTTCAGTTTTATCAAAACCATATTCATTATTTTTTACAATATTTGTATATCTTTTAAATACATCATTTAAATGGTACTTATTATTTAAATCTATATTAAAAGTTACTTTTGTTCCTTTTTTTTGACCTTTTACTTTTTTTACAAAAATATCTTTTATTTTATTATTAGCAATAAATTGATAACCATAACTATCAAGAATAAATTCATCCCCTACTTTTGAAGTAAAAAAAATACCTTCTCCTGAGTGTAATTTAGGAGCAGTAGTAGTTTTTCCTTTTAATAAATCCTGAATAGCTTCTATCTCTGATTTTAAATTTCTTTTTTGCATTATATTTCTAAAAACACCTATTCCATAATCATTAATAATAAATGAAAGAATATTTTTATCTAATTTTACTAAGAAATTTATTTTTTTAGATTTAGAATGATCAATAGCATTATTAAATATCTCTGAAAAAGCGTATTCAAAAATACTTTTTATATTTTCAGGAATTTTATAAAATAAACTGAAATTATGTTCTATATCATCAAAAACTTTATGTTCCTCAAGAGATTTATTTTTTAAAGTTTTTGAATATATATTAGGAATTAATTTAGGATTTTTAGATAAATAATCTTTTGTTGTATAAAAAGTAGAAATAGTTGATCCTATTTTAATAAGTTTCTTTTCTTTAACAAGTTCAGATATTAATTTAGAAGCATATTGTCTAGAAGATTTAAATAAATTAGAAATATCAGAAGTTTTTATAAAACCTCTTTTTTTTATCAAAACAATAATTTTTTCTTTATTAGTTATCATATATAAACATAATTGTAAACTATTGATTTTTAATTGTCAACCTATTGTCAACTATAATATATTTAATTGTCAACTTATTGTCAACTAATTATTAATATTATTTATTCATCGGCATTACTAGATATAAAAACTGATTATCAGAAACTCCTCGAATAATCATCGGTTTTCCTAATCCGTTGAATTGCAGTATTATTGAATCGGTATGAATTGATTGAAAACAATCTGTTATATATTTATAATTAAAATTTAATTTCAAATCTTCTCCTGATAATGCAGCCGAAATATTATTTACATTCTCCCCCACCTCATCAGACTTTGAAGTAACTTCAAATTTTTTATCTTTAGGTTCTATATTAAAATTAACTTGATTAAATTTATCAGAAAAAATATTAATTAATTTAAATACTCTAATAAAATCTTCTATTAAAACAACAACTTCTGTTGTAAATTCTTTTGGTATTAATTGTTTATAATCAGGAAAAGATCCTTCAACAATTCTTGATGTTAAATATATATTATTATAAGAAAATGAAATTTGATTTTTAGATATTTCAATATCTATATCACCATCAATATCTTCAAAAACTTTAATAATTTCAGGTATATTTTTAAAAGGAATTAAAATATTATTAATTTCTTCTTTTGAAATTACAGGTATTTTGGTTTCTGCTAAACGAAAAGAATCAGTTGCAACAAAATAAACAAAATCTTCTTTTATATTTATACAAACACTAGATAATTCAGGTTTAATACTTGAAATAGAAGCACTGTACCAAACAGATTTAAGTCCTTTTGTTATTTTTTTAGAGTCTAAAGCTATTTTTTTATCACCTTTTATCTTAGGAATTGAAGGAAAATCTTCGTTTGATTGAACTTTAATAGTAGAATTATTACTTTTAGTAATAATATATAAATTATTATTTTTTACTTCTAAATTTATTTTTTCATCTTTTATATTAGATAATAAATTTTTAAAAACAACTCCTGGAACCGCTATAATTCCTTCTTTTTGTATTTCGGCATTAATTGATATTTCAATACCTAAATCTAGATTAGTAGCTTTTAAAAATAATTTATTTTCTTTAACTTCTAATAAAATACAACTTAGAATTGGTAAATTTAAGTTTTTACCAATCATTTTTTCTGCTTTAGAAACAGCTTTTATTAATTTTTCTGTAATACATTTTAATTTCATTTTTTATTTTAAAATTAATAAGTGAATAATTAATTGTTTATATTTTATTTATTTAATATATATTATATATATACTCAGTGGATAAGTGGATAAGTAAATTTTATGTTTTAAATTAAAGATTTTTTATATGTTAATTTAATAACAACTATGTGGATTATTTTTAATTAACTGTGTGTAATTTTTATTTATTTATAATTTGTAATATTTATAATTTTTAATTAACAAGTTGTTATATATATTATACACAGACTTATTAACTAAAAATTGATCTAATTTGTTCTAATTCTTGTAATAATAAACTATTGTTTTTTAAATTTTCTCTAATTTTATCACAGGAATGAATAACTGTAGTATGATCACGACCACCTAATTTTTCCCCTATAGAGGGGTAAGATATATTGAAATCTTCTCTTAATATATACATTATTAACTGTCTAGGTCTTACAACTTCTTTTTTCCTAGTTTTTTTATAAATAATATCTTTATCTAGGTTATAGAAATCTGCTACTGTTTTAACTACTTCTTTAACTGATATATTTCGGTTTGAATTTATATTTATTTTAATTAAGTTTTTAATTTCTTGTAAAGATAATTCTTTCTTTTTTAATTGAGATTGACACATAATTGAGTTAAAAATACCTTCTAACTCACGAATATTCCCTTGTACTTCCGATGCTATATAATTGATTATATTATCTTCTAAAAAGAAATTATAAATTTTAATCCTTGATTTTATAATAGCCACTCTAGATTCTATATCTGGTATTTGAATATCAACTGTCATTCCTGCTGAAAATCTAGATTTAAGTCTATCAGCAATATCAGGTATATGATTAGGGTGTCTATCTGAAGAAAATATTATTTGTTTATTATTTTCATATAAATAATTAAATAAATGAAATAATTCTTCTTGAGTTCTTTCTTTATTAGTAAGGAATTGAATATCATCCATTATTAATACATCATATTTACGATATTTTTCTTTAAATAAATTAATTTTATTTTGTTGGATAGATTGAATACAATCCATTGAAAATTTTTCAGATGTAGTATAAAAAACTTTTTTATTTAATTTTTTGTATTCATTTCCTAAAGCTTGAATTAAATGTGTTTTACCATAACCTGTTTTTCCATAAACAAAAAGAGGATTATATACAACTCCTTGTTTTTTTAATACAGTTTGAGAGGCTACATAAGATAATTCATTAAAAGTTCCGACTATAAAAGAATCAAAAGTATATCTAGGGTTTAAATTATCTTTTTTGTTAATAGATACGTTTTCTAAAGCTAATTTATTATTTATATTTAAATAATATTTATTTGATGTTTGTTTATTATTTAAATGGGAATTATCTATCACATATTCTATTCCTCTTATATTTTCTTCAATAGTTCTTAATATTTTAAGAATATATTTATTATACTTTTCACATAGCCAATTTTTTACGAATTCATTAGGAACACCAATAAAAACTATACCGTTTTCTAATTTAATTATATTAGTATCTTTAAACCAAGTATTAAAATTTGGTTTTGAAAGTTTTAATTCTAAACCTGATAAAACTTCTTCCCATATTTTCTTATTTTCTTTTGTTTTTATATCCATTTTTTTAAAGATTGATTTAAATAATTATATTCTTTATTTACTTTTTATCAAACTAGTAAAAAGTGTATTAATATGTTGTTAAGTTGTGGATAACTTTTATAAGAGTCAAAAGTTTATAAAGTCTATAAAATTAAAAGTAAAAAAATAACAAGCAAAAGCTTGTTATTTTTAGTGTTTTTAATTAAATTATAAATTAAACTGAGATTTTAGATCTACCTTTTCGTCTTCTGTTTTTTAAAATATTTTTACCACTTCTTGATTTACTTCTTACTAAAAATCCGTGAGTTTTATTTCTTTTTTTATTTTTTGGTTGATATGTTTGTGACATATTTTTAAGGAGCCTGCGACTATAAAAATAGTCATCCGCCTCAGGTGGATAAGCTCTTGTTTACTTTTATTTTTAATTCTTATTATTATATCTAAAAACTAATAAAAATCAATCTTTTTAATATTTAATTAAAAATTTAGTATACTGGATTCAATATTTTGAATACAGTATACTATAAATATGTTATCTAAAAATAAAAAAGTAAATACTATTCTTTTTAAAGAAATTTTAAAATTTGGTAAAAAAGATTTTTTTAAATATTTTTATATTGTAAAAACAGAAAATAAAAATCAAGAAAATAGTCATATAACATTCGTAGCTCCTAAAAAACAATTTAAAAAAGCGGTTGAAAGAAATAATATAAAAAGAAAATGTTTTTCTGCTATTGATAATTTATATTCTTCTATACCCTCTTCTTTAAATATCATATTTTTTTTAAAAAAAGAAATATTAGAATTAAATTCTCAAGAACTTAAAAAAGAAATTAAAAATAGTTTAGAAATTAGGAATTAGAAATTGAAAATTTTTTATTTCTTTTGCCCACTTCACTATTATTAATTTTGTTTGTATTTTTATCAAATAAGTATTCTACCGAATTTATTTGGTATTAATTTTTTGGTATTTATATTAATAATAATGAGGGACTGCAAGATTTTTGTATTAAAAACCTTTTGCTTTTTAGGTTTGAATAAGCTATTATAATCTTTATGATTTCTTATTTATTTAATTCAATATTTTTTAATCCTATTTATAATGGATTGATTTTTTTAATAGCTAATTTTTCTTGGTTGGATATGGGAATGGCTGTAATAGTAATTACTATTATAGTTAAATTATTAATGTTTCCTTTAACCAAAAAATCAATTAAATTACAAGTTATTCAAAAAAGAATAGATCCTGATATTAAAAAAATAAAAAAAGAATATAAAGATAATAAAGAAGAACAGGCTCGTAAAATAATGGATTTATATAAAAAAAATGATTTAAATCCTTTATCAGGTATTGCTATTATGCTTATTCAAATACCAATTATTTTTGCTCTTTATTTTGTATTTTTAAAAGGAGGTTTACCAGAAATAAATATTGATATATTATATTCTTTTGTGAAAACTCCAACAGAAATTAATACTATGTTTATAGGTTTAATTGATATGTTGGAAAAGAGTTTATTTTTAGCTATATTAGCTGGAATTTCTCAATATATTCAAATTCAATTAATCTTACCTAAGATAGATTTTAAAAGAAACAATAATCAAAAAAGAGATTTTAAAGAAGATTTGATGAGGAGTATGAATTTACAAATGAAATTCATAATGCCTATAATTATTATAGTTATAGCGTATAATTTACCTTCAGCTATTGCATTATATTGGATAACAAGTAATATATTTATGATAGGACAAGAAATTATTGTTAAGAGAAAAATGGAAATAACAGAGTTAAAAGTCGAAAGTTCATAAACCTTTAACTAATATAAATATGGAAGAACAAATAAAAATAATTAAAGAAACTATAGAATTAATTTTAAACAAATTATGTGTTGATTTTGATGAAATTGAATTTGTTGAAAAAAGTGATTTTAATAATGGAGTTAAGTTTGTAATTAAAACAAACGACTCAGGTATTTTAATTGGAAGCGATGGTGCTAATATTTTAGCCTTTAATCATATAGTAAAAAGATTGATTTGGAAAAAAATGTCAGAGCTTGAAGACAGGGTTAATTTTTATATAGATGTAAATGATTATCAAAGTAATAATATAAATAAAATAAAAAGAGAAGCTAGAGATGCAGCTAAAAAAGCAGATTTATTTAAAAGAGATATAGAAATGTCCATTGTTAATTCTTATGAAAGAATGATTATACATTCTACCTTAGCTGATAATGATAAAGTGTTTACTGAATCTACAGGAGAAGGAGAATTTAGAAGAGTGGTGGTTAAACCTAAATAAACAAAAAAATAAGCTAATAGCTTATTTTTTTGTTTATTTAGACTAGTTTTTAATTTTTAATTTTATAATTTTTAAATAAATCAAAATTTTTAATGTTTTAAATCTTACGAAATTTACTTTATAAATTTTATTATTATGTTTAGAATCTACCTGCCAGCAGGCAGGATTAAGACATTAGAAATTGTTTGAAAATTGAAAATTGTGAATTGAAAATTAAATTATTTCGTTAGAGATAATTTGCAATCCCCAAAGAGTATAATCTTTTTTATTCATAAAAATTAAATAATCATTATTATCAGTAATAGAGATATTTATTATATCTATCCCCTCTTCTTCTATTTCAGAAGGAGAAATTATTTTTTTAATCTTGGTTGTTTTTGTATTAATGCTCCAAATATCATCTGAAAATAAGATATTACCTTTATACCAATTTTCTAAACTATTATTTGAAATATTTTGAGTAGGAATTCCACAATAAATATTTATGTTATCTTTACTCCAAACACATTTTTCAGGAAAGGTAAAAATAGGAATATCTAAAGTCATTTTTTCTTTTTGATTATATAAAGACAATTGAGGACCATATTTAGTATTATAAGAATATAAAATATCAGAATTTTTATTTATTAATGTAGAAAGATTTAGTTTTTTATCTAAAATTTTAATGAAACTTTCTGTGATAGGATTAAATATAAATGAATAACCAAAAGTTTCTTTAGAAGTTTTTGTAGTAAATAATATTTTTTTATCATTAATATTAGATATTAACCATTCTTGTAGAGGAGAATAAAAGATTTGTTTAGGTTTTTCATTATCAACTCCAACTAAAATTCCTTTAGAATTAGAACCTGAATTAACTAAATAGAATAAATCTTCGTTAAAATAAGTTATATCTTGGATATTATTTTGTAAATAAACTCCTTCTAATTCTAATTCTGTACTTGTAGCTATTGATTGAAGAGAAGCTGAGAAAGTTTTTATAATATTGTTGTCGTCTAAGTAATTAAAAATTAAATTGTCTTTATCTAACCAATAAGCTATATTTAATTTAGGAATTGTTTTATTAGAAATTCTTTCTATAGTTAAAGATTCTGTACTTGTTTCATAAATATGTCCTGTCATTTTTTCTATATATCTAATAATATAATAGTCCTCATTCTCTAAAGGAGATATAATAGCTCCTGCTACTGGTTCATTTGATATTTTTCTTAAAATAGGAATTTGTTCGTTGTAGTTTTGATTACTTAAATAATCAGGATCATCTTTTAAAGCATCAAAATCTTTTCCTAAATCTACTTTACCAACATCCCCTACTGGAAAGAATACATCAGAATCTTTTGGTTGACTTGGAGTTTTATTGTTTTTAAAAAAAATAAAATAACTTAAAATTCCTATAAATAGAATTATAGTTGAATAAATTATTATTTTTTTTATATTTTGGTTTTGCATTCTTAGATTTAAATTTGTTTTTCATTTTCTAATCGTATGTGCAAGTCTTTTAAAGATTCATTAAAAAAAGGGTCTATTTGATTTCCATCTTTTAATAAACTCTTTATTTCATCTAAAGTTATACCATCATCATATAAGTATAATTCTTCTAGTTTTTCAATATCTATTTGGTTTCCTTTTATAATATCTTTTTCTTCTAATCTCTCTATAAGATTTTTATCATCAGTTGAAATTGGAACTTTTTTTATTTCATTTAAATTTTCTTTTTTCTCATTTATTTGTAAAGATAAAGGTTTTTTACCAGTATTTTTATTTGGAGTTATTTTTACTGGATTTAAGTTAGTATTAAAATTAACCAAATCAGTATTAATAGTATTTAAAATTAACCAAGAAGCTAGAACCAAAACCAAACCGATTAAAGCTCCTTTTATTTGCTCTTTTGCTTCTTCAACTGAATAAGGAGAAGCCTCAGCAGTCATATATTTAAAACCTCCAATTACAATCATTAAAACAGCTAATACAGTAGCTATTCCAATTGCTAATTCAAACATTCCCCCTAGATATACTCCCAAATTATCTGTTTTTACTCCTGGTAATTGTTCTAATGGTTTGTAAACAAATCTGTTTGTTGCTGTATCTATTGAATCAGTTGTAGTTTTTGAATCTGATATAGTATTAATTGATTTTTTTGTTGGTTGCCCTGTTATAGGATAATAAACAGTATCCTCTTCAGCTCCTATAAATAAAGGAATAGAAAAACCTACCAGTAAAATTACTATTATAAATAAACTATATATTTTTATTATTTTATTTTTTAACATTATATTTATATTATATCATTGATTTAGTGCTCCAACCTCTTTAGATTATTTATTTAAATCTTTAGACAAATTCGTGTTAGTGCAAGTTCAAAGGTTGGAGCACTAAATCTAAATCATTCAAAATTTAAATTAAAACTATCTTCTGTAAATAACATTAATTTTTTCAAATCTTTAATTTTTAAAGTTATAGGAAAAGTTCTAGTAATCCCCTCTTCTCTTCTAATAGTTATTTTATTTTTAAAACTATAAGCTGGATCATTATTTATAAACCAATCATATTGAACATCTTCTTCGTTATATAAAGAAAAGAAAAAAGGATAAGCTGTTATTTTTATTTCTTCAGATTTATTATTAAAAATAGGAAAATATTTCAAATTTTTATTTGTTAAAATTCCTAACAAAGGATCATCTTCATAAAATATTATTTCTGGAAGATAATTTTCTATTAAAATATTATTCTTACTTTTAATTGTTCCATCAATTGTTTCTGCTTCAACTGAAATTACTTTTTCCCTAAATAATTCTGGACCAATAAAAGAAAAAGAATTTTTTCCATATCCTGAGTTATTTGCAGATATTTTCCAGTCTTTTTTCCATGTATAAATTAGTTCTTTAGGATCTATTTTTACTCCGTTACTTTTTATAAAATTAGGTAGAGCTACTATTTTTATAATACCCTGGTGTGAATTCAAAGCTTTCCCTTTATAAAAAGGAGGTGTAAAAGTATCAGCTTCCCAAATCAAATCTAATTCAGCAGGAATAATTTTAAAAGTTTTACTTATTTGTCCTATATCTGAAGAACTTATTTGAATAGTTAAATTAGTAGCTTCTCCAAAATCTTTAGTTCTGAAAGAAAATTCTTTTTCACCAATTCCTTCTGATTTTAAAATTCCATCAACATACCAAGAAACTTTTGCTCGGTTCATGTCGGTTATGTATATTTCTGTTGAAGCTGTAACACTTTCATTAGCTGAAGGAAATTTAGGATCTAATTTTATATTTAAATCTTGATTATTTAAATCTAGATTAGCATTAGAAATAGAAAAGAAACTTATTATAAAAAATAATATTAAAATCTTAAGTATTCTTTTTTGGAATTTTAGTTTAAACATTTTGTTTTTTAAGAGGATTAGTTTTTTTTACAACTTTTTCTACTATTTTTAATTTATTCGTTATTACTAAAGTGGTTATAGTTAAAGTCCAAGCAGGTAAATTTGCTAATATAGGAATAATTTCACATAAAGCTCCTCCATTTAACATAAAAAAGTTTTTAGGATTTTTAGTAAATTTAACTCCATTAAGAGTAAACCATAACCAAAAAGTTAAGTAAGCAAAAAAACTAATTAACCAATTTATAAAAGGACCTATTAATATGAAAGTAAAAAAAGCTTGTAAACCATCAATAAAAAGTGCTGTTGCTATCATACATCCTCCTGTTATATTTCCTATATGTCCAGTTTTTTTCATATTTAAAAATTACAAATTACAAAATTAAAAATTTGAAAATAAATGATTATCTATTTTCTTCCGCTTCTTCTAGTTCTTTTTTAGCTTTCTTAATATTTAAAATCTGTGAAGGATCGGATGTGATAATCTGATCTTCTGTATAAGAAGCAAAGATTTGAATAGCTACATGTTTCATTCCTGCAAAGAAAATTCCTTCCCCTACTTTTGATTCTAATAATAAATATTTTTCTTCATCAGTTAAATTAAAAGTTTTTTGAACTAAATCAATACTGGTTGGAGATTGTTTTAGAAGTAATTGAATGGATGAGTTGGTAATAATCGGCATTCCATAAGGTGATTGTAAGAAATCATTTACATCTTGAGTTACTGTAGAGATTCCTAAATAATATTTTCTTCCTCTTTTTGCTAATCCGAACAAAAATGAAGCAGTATCTTCTGATTTCATCATCCACCATGCCTCCTCAATTACTAGTAATCTCTTTTTTAAGTTTTTTCGAATAGCATTCCAAATATATTGAGTAATAATATACATTGCTACCGGTTTTAATTCATCTTCCATATCACGAAGTGAAAAAACAATAAATTTTCGGTTAATATCGATATTAGTGGGTTGATTTATAAAACCAGACCAAGTTCCTTTTGTATATTTAGATAATTTTTGTGTAAGATTTTCTGTGTTTTCCATTCCTGCTAATACTAATTCAAAATCGGATAATAAAGGAGCTTCTATGTTTGAAAAATCTGAATCAGGGGTAATATCTTTTAAGGCATAGGTTTCAGTGATAGCTCGATCTATAATAGAATCTTCTTCTGGACTTAAGCCACCAAACATTACTCTAAATAATCCTACTAAATTAATAATATTAGAACGAAGAACATTAGCTTGAGATTCCCCTTCTCTTGGTTTTGGAATATCAAAAGGATTGATGTGATGTTCAGAAGTTAAAGATATATTGAAATATCTTCCATCCATAGCTTCAGATAAATATTCATATTCTTTTTCTGGATCAATTACCATTACATCAGTATCAAACATTAAAGATCGTAGAATTTCTAATTTAACAGCATAAGACTTTCCTGCTCCTGATTTAGCAAAAGTAACTGAGTTATAATTTGGTAAAGAAAATCTATCAAAAAGGATTAAACTTGAATTATGGCGATTTATTCCATACAAAATTCCTTTGTCTGAAGTTAAATCTGAAGAAATGAATGGGAATATACTAGAAAGAGGCGATGAATTTAATTTTGAATTAACCATTAACTTATCTTGATTTAACGGAAGAGTACTTTTAAAACCTTGTTCTTGTTGAAATAAAGCTGGTCGAATATAAATCATTTTAGATTCAAGAATTGAACGAATTTCACTTTCTGTACGATCTAATTCTTCTTCAGAATCTCCATAAATTGAAACATAAACACTAACATCAAATAATTTTTCTTGAGCTTGTTGTAATTTATCTCTTAAATTTTCTAAGTTTTGATAAGCTGAATCTAAAGCAGGATCTCGTACCATCCCTTTATTTTCTCGCATCATAATTTGACTTTGGACCTCAGCGACTTTTTTTTGAAATTTTCTTAAAACCTTAGCTGTCTCAATAGGATGTACAAAGATAGAAATATTGAATTCCTTATCTAAGTTTATAACAGGAGAAAACCAATTATCTGTTAGGAATTTAGGATAAGAAATAACAAAAAAGGTACGAATAATTTTTTCTCCTAAATGAGTTTCTTTTGGAGTTATTTTAAGAGCTGAAGGAGCTATAATATCTTTCAATTCCAAAACTCCTGCATCGTAAATTTCTTGCGGTAGAATAGGATCTATCTGGATTTCTTTTTCTTTTTTTCCTAAAATTTTGTTTAATAAGTTCATAATTATGTATTAAGTATTATATATAATGAAAATTCTTCTAACTCAAATTAATAGGCTTTTCTGACTCTCCAGGATTGAATAATTTATAAAGTACTTCTACTACTTCTTCTGTGCCTAATCGAACCATCCGTACTCCTGTTCGTGTTAATCCACTTTTTACTACACTAACCCTCTGCTCTAATTGAGTTCTGTTTTCTTCAAATTCAAGTGATTCATTTTGTCTAGTTGCTTGTTTTTTAGATCCAAAAGGACTAAAACTTTTTTTTGTATTCAAAATTGGCGGAGTATAGGAAACTGTTATAAAAAAGGATTTAGTCATTATATTAGTTTTGTTTGTAAAGTTTTTTATAAAATTAATATATTCTTTAGTTTGTATTTTAATTAATTCATTAACTTGTTCTTTATATCTATTTTCCATTACAGTGATATAAGGACGAATATCTAATTTTTGAGATTGTACAAATATTTGAACGGAGAACTCAAGGGAATTTAGAAAATTTTGAAATTGTAAAATTATAGCTTGTTGTTCGTCAGATGACTTTAAAGCTAAGTTAATTGAAGAAGCTATCAGAATAGCTGTTAAAGAACCATCTTTTTGAAGTATTATTCCATCTCTAATTTCTTTTATAGTAACAAAATCTTGTGTTTTTTTTGAGTTTTTATTTTGCATAAAATATGTATTACGTATTATGTATTATAACTTTTTTGATCAAACTATTATATAAATAGTTATTAATTTTCAATTCTCAATTTACAATTTTCAATCAATGAAAGAATGATCAATTTTCAATTATTTACTATTTGTTGTATTTATTATTTTTTGAAATATTAAACTTAATTCTTGAGCTTCCTTCCATAAAACTTTTATTTCATCTTTTAGTTCTAAATTGGTTTTATTTAGTAATCTTAACCAGTATTTAGTCTCATTAGTTTCTTTTTTACAAATATAAATTTTATTTTTAAAATCTTTCTTAGAACTTGCATTATTTGCTTCATGATAATTTGCTCCAATACTAGTAGCTGATCTTATTATTTGTTTTAAAATGTTTTCATTTTAAAAAACTTTATTTATATTTTTTATAAATTCTATAATATCTTCAGAATATTTAATAGTTCTTTCTTCTAAATCATATTGCATAATATTATTGAAAATTTAAACATTGAAAATTCCTTGAAAATTGAAAATTGTGAATTGAAAATTACTTATCCTGTATATCCAACTCCCAACTTAATTCTTTTAATTTACTATCTGATAAACGAGGTATATTTAATTGAGATATTACATCTTCTTCTTTCTTCCCTTCTATTTTTTTAGGTTCTTTTTTCCATATATATAATTTGTTAGATATCCAATATTTAAAAGCTGATTCTATTACATATATGAAAGGTTTATTGTTTTTTGTATAAAAAGCTAAAGCTATGGATAATCCTATAATAGCTAAAATAGGAATGACAGCAATATATATAGGTAATAAAGAGTAAAGAGTAAATGAAATCCCTGCCCCTCCGGCCAGATATATAAATTGTTTAAAAGTTAAGGGTCCAAATATTTTATCTTCAACTTCTATAAATTGTGGTACTTGAAATTGCATAATTAGGTTTTTAGAGAGTTAGGTTTTTAGATTTTTAGCTTTTAATTTTTTTGAAAATATATTTAACATTTTCATTACTTCTAATAATAACTTATCTGCTTTTTTATAATCTTTATTTTCAACAAATTTTAATCTTTTAGCTATTTCTATTTGAGTTTCTAATTCAGCTCCTGATCCATAAGCTATTTTTACAAAATGGGTAAATTCTTTTTTAGAGCCTCTATATCTCCCCTCGGCTATATTTGAAGGAATTGATACTGCACACCTCCTAATTTGTGATGTTAGACTGTATATTTCTGATTTAGGGAAATTATCCGTAATTTTATATATTTCTGTAACTAAATCCATTGATTTCTGCCAAACTATTAATCCTTTATATGAATATAATTCTACCATTTTTTATTTTTATTCTAAAAACCTAAATACCTAACAACCTAAATTCATCTAATCAATCGGTTCACGGTATGGATCTATTGTATAACTTTTTTGCTCTTTTGGCTTTGTTATTTCTGTGGATTGTGAGCTTTGCTCATCCGCCTTAGGTGGGCTTGTATTTTGGTCGGTAGTTAAACTATCTTTTTCATTATTTAAAGTTAAGGTTGGAATTTCAGATTCTTTCTGGGCTACTTCGTTTTGCTTCACTTTTTGCAAACCTTCCTGTCGCACAGGTAGGGACGGATTTTGATTTTGCAGAGCAAAATCCGTTTGTTCTTGTGTTTTAATGTTTTCATGTTCTCGTGATTCCTCTGGTATTTTTATTAAATCCGCAGTTTTTTCAGTAGGGTTTTCTATTTCTTTTAATAATTCTTTTCGTTCTAATTCTTCATTTAAATCTTCTTCTTTTTCTTCATCTGTGTTTGAATGAATTTGTCTTAATGACTCTCTAATATCTTTAAAAATAGTATTATTAATTTCTTCTGCGATAGTTCTAGCTTTATCAAAATTTAATTCAGTGGCTTTTTGAATATTTTTTATAAAGTCTTTTTTAGGTTTTAATCCAAGCATTACATAACCAATTTCTTTAGTTAATTCTTCTGCTTCATCGTATTGAAGTTTATGTTGATCAGTCAAAGCTAAAAGTTTTTCATTAGTTTTAGTAGATGAAATAGCCTCCTGAACATCTTCAGGGATAGATAAATATTTTTCTTCTAGTTGTTTGAATGGGAACATATTATTAGGTTTTTAGATTATTAGGTTATTAGTCCACCAGTTGGCGGATTAGGAGAAAAATTTATGAAGTAAATTTTTCTTTTATTTTTTATCTGTTAATTATTATTTGTTAACTGCACTTTTTATTTCTTTTAAACTTTTAGTTGTCTAATCTTCTTTTTTAAATAATTTATCAAATTCTTTTTTTCTTGTAGATACATTTGTTTTTAATTGAGCTATAACATTTTCAGTTACACCTGGGGTATTTTGGGCTGTTTCTAAATCTCGTTCTGCTTGTTTGAGATCTTGTCTTTTTGTATAAATATCTTTTCTAGCCGAAGCTTCTCCTGGTTTGAAAATAGTGTCTATAATAGTAGGTCCTGAAGGGACATAAGTGTCTTTATAGTCTGAAGCGTATTTTAACTCAGCTTTCTTTTGTGCATCAAATTTAGTAGAATAACCTCCTTTCTTTTGTTTCCCTAAATCAATTTTAGCTTCTTTAGCTAGTGATTTTATTGAATCAGTTTGTCTTAAATCAAAACTTCGGTCTCCTACATTTTGGAGTGTTTTTAAAGCTAATTTGGAACCAAATCCACCTTTTTTAACCCAAGGAGTTTCTTTTAGTTTCCCTCCTAGAAAACGAAAACCTCGTCCTAGTGTTTGTTGTCCTAACATTGCAGTTGTACCAAACGACATTCTTCCTGCTGTTTTTGTAGCAAAATCAGCTCCTTTAGCACCCATGCTTTTAGCTGTGATTAAAGATGCTAATAATAAACCTATAATTAATAAGAAATTAAAAATAACTACTATTGCTCCGACTCCAGCTCCTCCTCCTGTAAAAGTGTTTGCAAAACCTCCTCCATTTCCAGCATTACTTAAAGTATCTTTAAAAGCTTTACTAGTTACTCCTTGAGCTACTATATAAATAAACATTAAATAAATTGGAGCAAAAAATGCTTGATTAAATAATTCAGACCACCATTTTACAGCATAAGCTTTTGTTTTTGGTAATATCATTCCTACAAAAGCAAATGGTGAAGTCATCATTAAGAACATCAAAACAACAGTTCTTACTATAAACATAATTGCAGCTGAAAAAAATACAAAAGCAGTAATTAACATTAAAAGAGAACCAAAAAGACCAATTGTAAAAATATGTTTATGAGTAATAACTCCTTCTACTCCTAATTTAGTAGAACCTTCTTTTATATCTTCCCCGTCATAAATAGTTGATATTTTTAAAGCTTGAGAAAAAATTCCTGAAATTCCTTTATCATGATTCTCGGGAGCCAGAGTAGTTATATTAAATTTTTCATTACCTGTTGTTGCGTTTTGAATAGTAGCATTATAAAAACCAACAGCAATTATATTAGAAGCATCTATAACTACTCCAGTAATAAATAAAGAGAAATTTATGAACAAGGCTGCTAAAATAATATTTTTAATTGAATTTTTAGCATTCCAACCAGAAAGTCCTAAAATCGTTCCTATTGCTACAGAAATTAGAATAAAAATAAATACCATATTCGCCATATCTCTTATAATTGTCCAGCCAATATTTATCATTCCTGTTTGTTCTACTAACCATTCGAAATTAAGAGTATATTCTAAAGTAAGGTTAAAAAATATTCCTGCGATGGCTAGAATTTGAGAACTTATCCAAAGCATTATATTTGCAATTTTACTTAATATAGACTCTAATGGATGTTCAAAAAAAGGAATAGCATAACTAATTTTAAAACTCCCCAAAAAAATCAATACTGAAAAAAAGGCTGTTCTAAATATTAAATTATATTTTTTTATAAATTTCATCTTGTTTAAATTATTTAAGGCATATCATTAGGATCATAATAATATCCTCCACTACTTTCTATTATTTGTTTTTTTACTAAACATTCATTATGTCTTTGTAAGATTCCTTTATCACTTTCAGGAGGAGCAACATCACCTGCTTCAGTAGAGATAGTTTTTGCAAAAATATTTATTAAAGTATCTGTTTTCCAATTTAATCCCATTTCTAATCCAACACTTTCGTCTGCTCCATAACCATCTCTCTCTATCGTAGCATCAGAAATATCTTTTAATCGGTGTATTTCTTGTCGTAATTCACTATATTCAATTGAAATGTTATTTAATTGATTAGTAGAAGATGCTTTGTTTGTTCGTTCTATTAATTTGTTTAAATCTAAGATATATTCATCTGATTTTATTATATCTTGACGAATAAATTCTTCTTTTGATTTTAAATCTATTCTAATCTTAGTCTGAGGAATTGTTTCGCTTTCTGTTAAAAATCTATTAGCTAAATTAAGTTTCGCTACTTCTCCTGTTATATTTAAACAATCTATAAGTTGATTAACCTGATCTTTTGCATTTATAACATAATCTAATGAATCGTTTTTTATTTCATTATATTTTCTCTCATCTTTAAGAGATAAATCAATTCCTTTAATTATTTCTGTTTTTATAGAGTTTAAATCTGATTTATTATCTTTTGAAGAAGGTTTTTGATTAATTAAACCAGTAGGCCCCATAACCCCTTTAATTAGTTGCATAAACAAAGCTCCTATAATTTCATTTATTTCATCAGCTGTAATTAAAGATTCTCTACCGGAATCTAGATTTTTATTTAATTGACTTTCTATAACAGATCCGGGGGTTTTAGTAATACAGTGTTTTTTCGCGTTAGCACCAATTCCAAAAGTTTCACATTCTTCCCATGATAATATTCCTCTCCCCCAATCAGCTTGTTTGATTTTTATACCTTGTTCACCTGTAATTTTTTCTAAAATTTCTTCTTCAACTTCTAAGAAAACTCCATAAACATTATTAGATTCTTTATTTGTCATTTCTATCCAAGTTCCCCATCTAAAATCATCTTCTAATGATTGTAAAGCTCCTCCTGCGTTGTTAATTACATCAGAAAGAGTACATTTAAAAGCATCTCTACCCCCATAAAAGGTATTATAGAGAGACATTTTAATTTGAAGACTAAAAGGACTACATAAGAATTTTAATTTTTCATTTCCATAAATATATTCTCCAATTACTCCATCAGCAATATCAGTCATCATTCCCTCAAAATCTGTCACAAAGAGAGGATTACCTTCAAAACCACTATTTATCCAATTAACTATAGAAGTAGTCATTTGTCTGATTGCCATTTTAGCTATTTGCCAAGCTATTCCATCAAGAACAAATTCTTTATTATTGTCTGCCCATTCTAAAGCTTCTGAAAGAGCTTGGTAACCAACTTGTAATTTTTCTAATATTTTAGAAGCAATATTTACAGCTGTATTTCCTACATCTGTTACTGGTAGACCAGCATTAGTTTCTTTAGGTTGTGTTAAGAGTAAAGAAGGAACTAAAAAAGTCACTACTAGAAAAATAGAAATTATTCTTTTGTATTTATTATTAAAAAACATTTTTAATTTTAAATCTAAAATTCAATATTATTTTGGATAAAATATTCCCCTATTTCTGCTGAAACAATTTCTATTTCTTGTATGGTTTCATAATATTCTTTAGCTCCAATTAACCCCATAATAGGATCTTTAAATACTTGAATTATTTGTTGAGTATTACTAATTAGTTTCTTAAATAAATTAATTAAATTTAAATGTTCATTTTGTAAGATGATAGAAACTTCTGTTTCTAGTAAATCTTCAATTAATTTTTCATAAAAAACTATATTGGATTTTATTTCTTCTAATAATTCTGGGTTATCTGAGTCTAGAGCTTCTTTTAAAATAATATTATCATCTCTTAATTCAGGAATTTCAGAGAAAATTCGTTTTAATTCATTAGAATAGTTTTGAAGAGTTATTTTAGAAGAGTTTTGAATGATATTTAAATCATTAAGAGTAAAATATTCAGTATTTAATTCAAAATTTAAACTATTATCGGTAATTTTTTGAATAAAATCTTCTTGTTCTATAGTCCCTAAACTATCTTTTTGTTTTAAAGCCATATAACCAGTAAATATTTCTCTGGCTAATACATCAGTTTGGGTTAAGGTGTTTGATTCTATTTGAGAATCATTTGTTTGCTCATAAATTACTTTATTTAAATCTCCTACTCCACTAACCAAAGGATCTCGTTCGGCTAAAATTTCTTCGTTATCATTCATTCCATCCTCATCAGTGTCAGGATTATTAGGGTCTGTTTTCCAAAGAACCTCTTCCCAATCCTTTAGGCCATCATTATCAGAATCTTGTTGGGTGATTTTTTTAGTAATTTCTTCAGCTGTATTATCTTCTATTGAAGATGTATAGGTTAAAGTTCTATTTTGGTAACTTTTGAAAAAAATAAAAACAACTAAAATAACTAAAACAATAATTAAAACTCCCCATAGTTTTTTGTTCAGTAAAAGTTTGTTCATCCCGTTAGAAATAAAATATTCATAGAAGATATTTTATTTTTATAATTAACGTTGATAATGTTTTATGAATTAACCCGAAATTTTTTACGGGATTCATCTTGCTAAAATTATATCATTTTTTAGATATATATTTTGAATAATTGTGAATAACTTTTGTATATATTATGTATTAAGTAGTATGTATTAAGTATGTAAATTTTACGAAATAAAATTCGTTTCTATGAGTTTACGAGATAGTTTAGAAATTTAGAACTTATTGTTTATATAACAGCTAACTAGATAGTTTGAATACCAACTATTCCAGTTAACTGGAATAGTTTATCTATTGAAGTATATTTGTTACCTTATTAGATAGGGTATGTTTTAAGCCATTTGAACACCTCAACCGGTTGAGGTGTTCAAATTTCATTAAATTTCCTCCAATTTTAAGTATAAATCTTTCCAATTTTGAAGTGATAAATCTTCAGCTCTGATTTTAGAAGAGATATTTAGTTTTTCTAAAATTTCAATGATTTCCTCTTTCAAACTCTGTGGGTATTTCGCCCCCGCAGAGTTATTATTTTGGACTAAATTGTTTACGAGTGTTTTCCTTTTACTAGAAAAAGCTTGGTGAATTAAATCAAAAAATTTTTCTTCATTAATATCTTTAAAAAATTCTTTAGAAATGTTATTAATTAAAAGAATAGCAGAATCAACTTTTGGTTTAGGAGAAAAATATTTAGCAGAAACAGTTTTTATATATTTTGGTTCTCCATAAACTTTTACACTTAAAGATAAAATACTTTCTTTCCCCCCTTTTTTCTCACTTGGGGGTTCCACCCCCAAATGAGGGGAGGTGATGCGTTGGGCTACTTCTTTTTGTATCATTAAAATCATTTGAGAAGGTTGAAAATTTGAAGAAAGGAATTTTCTGATGATTTTTCCAGTAATATAATACGGAATATTCGCCACTATTTTATATTTAGAAACTTGATTTCTAAATAAACTTAACAACTTGGGGGTAGCACCCCCAAGTAATAAACTTTTAGGGTTTATAGTTAGGATGTCGTCGTGGATAAGGGTTAATTTGTTGTTTTTTATTTCATCAATAAATTTTTTTTGTAGAAATTCAATTAAACGATCGTCTTTTTCAATAGCTATTACTTTATTTGATTTTTCTAAAAGTTTTTTAGTTAGACTCCCCTTTCCAGGGCCAATTTCTAAAATAATATCATTTTTTTCAATATTAGCAGCTGAAATAATCCTATCCAGAATACTAGATGATTTTAAGAAATTTTGGCCTAATGATTTTTTAGCTTTTATCATAGATATGTATTATGTATTGAGTATTATGTATTATGTATAAAAAAATAGCAATAAATAAAACTATTCCAATCGATTGGAATAGTGCAATCGATTGTACTATTTTATTTTTTAGATTTTTTGGATATTTAATTATTTATTTTAATTTTGAAAAATGAACAAAACAAAACCCCAAAACTTGAGGTTTTGGGGGTTAAGCTCTCTTTAGTCCTGTGTGACCGAGCACACGAATTCCCTCTCATCTTTCGATTAAAGGTATTGGGGAGATAAAAAAGAGATTCAATAATTTGTGTTAGGGACTTTACTTTACCCACTATGGTAGCTTATGCTTCCACTAATTATTGATTTTATCACTCTTTGAGGATTCCGAAATTCCCTCCTTTTAATCCCGCGACAGATCGAAGCAACGCTTTCGGGCTTGACACTTCTTTTCTTTGGGACTGTTACACGCTCCTGGACTAGGCCGTTACAGAGCGAGAATCGCTTACGCTTTCTTCAAGAACTTAACCTAATAAGTAGGTTATCAATTTTTAAAAAAGAAGTCAAGG
>CAZAKQ010000008.1:0-25310 GCA_964486155.1 uncultured Candidatus Saccharibacteria bacterium
TACAAAATCCAAAAAGTCCTAAAGCTTTCGCTTTAGGACTTAGGATTTTGTGGACCTGACAGGACTTGAACCCGCTACCTCCTCAGTGCAAGTGAGGCGCTCTACCAGATGAGCTACAGGCCCCTTGCCTATTTATCTTAATGATTATATCAAAACTTTATGATAAGTAAACCCTAAATACTTACCCGTACTATATTAATCTTTTATATTAATTATTTTTATATTTGATCAACTCAACTCGTTGAGTTATTAAAAATATTTTAATAGATTATTTCTTTTTATCCATAATTAGACTATAATTTCTTTATGAAAAAAGCTTATTTTATAGGAATCGCTGGAGCTGGTATGAGTGCAGTAGCCAAACTTTTAAAAGACAAAGGTTGGAAGGTTTCTGGATCAGATGAAAATTGTTATCCTCCGATAAGTGATTATCTAAATGAACAAAAAATTCCATACAAAATTGGTTACAATAAAAATAATCTTCCGCAAGATGCAGATCTAATAGTTTTAGGAATGAATGCTAAACTTAGAGCAGATAAAAATACCGAAGTAAAAACAGCTATCAAAAGTAATATAGAAATAAAATCATTTCCAGAAATTCTTTCTGATTTAAGTAAAAATACAGAAAATATTATTGTAGCCGGCAGTTATGCTAAATCTACTTGCACAGCTATGCTGGTTCACTGTATGGAAAACGCAAACAAAAATCCAAATTATTTTATTGGAGCAGTTCCTGTACAAAACAAAATTACTTCAAAAATAAATAAAGACAAAAATAATGTTTTTATAATAGAAGGGGATGAATATCCAGCAGATAGAAAAGAAAATAAATCTAAATTTTTGTATCTTAAAACTGATAATGTTTTATTGACTGCAGCAGAACACGATCATATAAATATATTCCCTACTATTACAGAGTACTTAAAGCCTTTTAAAAAATTAATCAAAAAAATACCGAAAAATGGTTTTTTGATTTCTTGTATTGATAATCCTAATACTGAAATCCTATCAAAAAAATGTAAATCTAAAATAATTACATATGGCTTAAAAAAAGAAAAAAATCCAATATGGTTTGTTGATAATATAAAATATGGCAAAATTTCTAGTTTTGATGTTTTCAAAAAAAATAAAAAAATTACAACTTTAAAAACAAAGTTATTAGGGAAACATAATATTCAAAATATCCTAGGAGCTACCGCTATGCTTTTAGAAAAAAAGCTAATAACTGTAGAAGAACTAAAAAATGGAATGAAAACTTTTCAAGGAATTAAGAGGAGGCTTGAATTAAAATCAACCAAATCGAAAATACCTGTTTATGAAGGGTTTGGTTCTTCCTATGATAAAGCTAGATCCGCTATAGAAGCAATGAAAATTCATTTTCCTGAAAAAAAATTAATCATAGTTTTTGAACCTCATGCTTTTAGTTGGAGAAATAAAGAAAAATTATATTGGTATAATGATGTATTTAAAGATTGTGAAAAAGTTTTTATCTGCTCTCCTCCTACCCAAGGAGCGGACACGCATAGTCAATTAACTTTAAATGAAATTATTGATAAAATAAAAACTTCAGGAACAAAAGTTGAAGAAATTAGCAATCATAATGGAAAAAATAAATTAGAAAAATATTTGAAATTAAATCATTCTATACTTTTGCTTAGTTCTGGAAACTTAGATAATTTAGTAAAACCTATTATAAATTTAGTTGAAACAAAATTTAATAAGAAACATTAATTATGAAAAAATTTAAAAGCGAGTTTGTCCATTCTTATAGTAATTATTCTTTCGGATATTGTAATTATGCTCTCAAAGAAAAAAATGACTTATTACATAGTATTTATAACCAAGGGTATTTACCTTATTCCGGAATTGATAAAATAAAAAATACTTTATATATGGCAAGGAGTGCTCGTGTAGATCTGAAAAAATTAAAATTAAATAGCGAAAATAGAAGAATTTTAAAAAAATTTGATAATCAGTTTGAAAGAAAAGAAATACCCTTAAAAGAATTTGATACCCAAAATAAAAAATTCATAAAATTTTGTTTAAATTATTTTAAAAAAAGACACGGGGAGAAGATAATGCCTAAAAATCGTTTAGAAACAATCTTAGAAGCAAATTTTATTACAGATATTGTTGTATATAAAAATAACATTAATGAAGTTATTGCTTATGTCTTTGAGGTAAATGACGAAGAAATGAGTCATTTTTGGTTTTCTTTTTTTGATTTAGATTATGCTTATAAATCATTAGGAATGTGGTTAATGATTGATATAGCAAGAAAATCCAAAAATGAAAACAAAAAATATTTTTATGTTGGAACTGTTTATGGAGAAAAAGCTTTATATAAAACTAATTTTGATTTTTTGGAATATTGGAATGGAAATAAATGGATAAATGATAAAAAGAAATTAAAACAAAAAAGCAGAAAAGACTTTCAAAAAGAATGCAAAGGAATAGATGAGTGGAAAGAAGAAGCTTAATTTTATTTAAAAACTAAAATTTTTAGATTCAAAATAAGCTCCTACAAAATGAGTAATGGATACAACTATTATAGCTATTAATAAATGTTCTAAAATTACATAAATAGGATTTTGTTTTTGAGAACGAGCAATATAATAACTAAATAGAGCTATCAAACACAATCCCCAAATAATAGAAATTATTATTGCCATTGATAATTCAAATAACAAAATAGGGATTAAAAAAGTTAAAGAGAAAATGAATTTTGAACCAAAAGTAGCTAAAGTAGCTTCCCAAACAGATTTATGACCATTTCCATTATCAGATTCTTCAGAAACATGAATTCCAAAAGCATCTGATAACGCATCAGAAATCGCAATAATTATAATTCCGCTAATTACGACAGCCTGTGACTGAGTGCTGGCACTCAACCCTACAATTAAACCAAGAGTTGTAATTACTCCTGAAGTTAAGCCAAAACTTAACCCTTTTTTTATAGATAATTTCATTTTTTATTTTTTTAGACTTACCTTTGTTAGTAAACAATCTCTCTTGTTGAGGAAATTAAGAAATACTTGTTATAATTAAAACATGAAAAATAAAAAAATACCATATGATTGTCTTGCTAAAAAATATAATAGCTTATGGCTTCCTGACAATTATTTAGTAAAAGAATATAAAAAAATATTAAAAAAAATTAAGTCTCCACAAAATACATTAGATTATGGTTGTGGAACCGGCTCTTTCTCAAAAAAGTTAAATTTACCTGGAGAAATTATAGGGGTTGATATTAGCAAGGAGATGTTAAAAAAATATTGTTTAAAATTTCCTGAAAAAACTTATATTTTAGGAGATATGAGAAAGGTTAAATTAAAACAATCTTTTGATTTAATAATATGTACAGATGACACAGTTAATCATTTACTTAAAGATTCTCAATGGATTCAATTTTTAAAAAATGTAAAAGAACATCTTGCACCTAATGGTTATTTTTTATTTGATGCTCATACTCTTAAAAAAATGGAATTACTAAAACAAAGATCTCCTTTCAAAATAAAAAACTCTCTAATTGAAATTAAAAAAATTGGAGAAAGACAATATTCGTGGCTAATCAAATCGGATAATAATTTAATTGAAGTTAGCCAATATATTCCAAGTAACGAAAAAATACTTAGACTTACTCAAGCTGTTTTTTCTAAAGTAGAAGACAAACCTATTTTTGATGAAGAAAGTAAATTAAACAAAGGGAGAATTATTTACATTTGTTCTTGAATTTTTTCTTTAAAAAATATTTGACCTAAAATCAATAAAACAAAAGATACTGGTAAAGTTAAAGCTGCTGTATCTGGACTAAATTTACCAATAACAAACAATATTAATAAAGTCGCAATACCACCCAACATACTAATATTAACAGCATTACTTTTTAATTTCCAAAAGAAAGATCCAAAAACAGCTGGAGATAAAGACATAATTAAACTTATAACCCCAAATAGAATAACTAAAATATCGCTAACAAAAATTGCAATTAGCATTGCTAATAAGATTAAAGTAAAAAAACTCGTTCTCATTATTTTTTTAACTCCCCATTTCTTAATTAATTTTTCTGGAAGAAAATTTTTTAAAATAATTGATGAAAGTAGAAAAGATTCAGTATCAATCGTAGACATAATAATAGATAAAATCAATATTATACTAAATCCTAAAAAGGCTTCTGGAACTAAATTAAAAACACCTAAATAAAGAGCTGAATCTGGATTAGCACTGGGAAAACTATTAAAAGCAGAAATTCCAATTAAAGTAACGGCGAAACCAAACAAAACAAACAAAACAGCAGTAAGATATGATGATTTTTTTGCTACTCTTGAATTTTTAGCAGAAAAAACTCTTTGCCATAAATCAGCAGAAGCTAACACAGTAGCCATTCCCATAATTAAGAAAATAATTATAGAAAATATATCAAGTGAAAATAAGTTTAATTGACTTAAAGAAAAATTTTCAAAAGGAATAACAAAAACTATCGCTATTAAAATCAAAATCATTAATAGTGATTGAAACATATCAGTAGAAATTACAGCCTTATAGCCTCCCAAAAATAAATAAACTAAAACAACAAGACCAGTAATTAATATTACACTAACATAGGACATATTTAAATAAAGACCTAGAAGATTACCTATTATTATAAATTGTCCTGTTAATATTGAAAAAAACCCTGTAAATATTATTATAGAAGCAATCAATCCTGTTTTTTTGTTCCATTTAGATTTAAAATAATCTCCTATAGTTACTAAATTATCTTTTTTATTTACATATTTTACACGAGAAGAAGAAAATCCTACAATAAGCATTCCTACCGCAACTCCTATCCAAAGCCACATAGAAACTATTCCTAAAGTAAAAGCTAAAGTCGCTTGGCTAGCCAAAGTCAAACCACCTAAAACAGCAAACATAGAGGCTGTAGTTCTTAAAACTCCAACCTGTCTATTCGCAATAACAAACTCATCTTCAGTTTCCTTTCTTCCTGACCACCAACCAATAAAGAAAACTAACAAAATATAAATCCCTATTAAAAATATATTCATACAAAATCTAAATTAATTATTAATTATTTACTAATTTCTATCAAATGTTCTACAAATTCTTCCAAACTACTCCCAATTGCTTTCAAAGATTTTGGAAAAAGAGATTCTTGGGTTAATCCTGGTAGTGAATTTGTTTCTAAAATATAAATCCCTCGCTTAGGATGAATTATAAAATCTGAACGAGAATAATGTCGCAAGCCC
This sequence comes from uncultured Candidatus Saccharibacteria bacterium, assembly GCA_964486155.1. Taxonomy (GTDB): domain Bacteria; phylum Patescibacteriota; class Minisyncoccia; order Phycocordibacterales; family UBA12079; genus JAHITU01. The sequence continues at coordinate 5,247 of CAZAKQ010000008.1, forward strand.
AAAACTTGATGAGCTTTCTTTGCTAATTTTTGTAATTCTAATTTTTCCGCCTCAGAAAAATTCCCTGGACAAATTTCTGTAGTACCTCCTCCATACTTTGCTTCATAATCAAAAAATCCTGACTCTGATTCTGGAATTATTTCTACTGGTAATAATGTATAAATTTCTTCATTTCTAAATTTATCAAGCACTCCACAAGTGGCTTCTTTTCCTTCAATAAATTCTTCTATCATAACTTTATCAGCACACTCAAAAGCTTTTTGTAGAGCTTCATCTAATTCTATCCCTGTCTGAGCGACACTAATCCCAACCGAAGAACCTAAACCAACCGGTTTAATAACTGCTGGCATTGGAAAAGTTTTAAAAATTTTAGAAAGATTATAATCATCTTTATTTACTTCTATATGAATTGGAGTTTTTATACCAACCTTTTGATATTCTTTTTTTGCTAAAGCTTTGTTCATCGCTAAAGCCGAAGAAATATTTCCTGATCCTGTATAATCTACTCCAAAAGTATCTAATAACTTTTGTAATTTTCCATCTTCTCCAAATTCTCCATGTAAAGCATTGAAAACTAAATATGATTTTTTAAGAATTTCAGCAGGAGTTTTTTCTACTCCATTTAAAAACCAACTACCATCTTTTGCTATAGCTACATCAGAAATATCATATTTTTCATCTGATAAAGCTTTTAAGATACTCCCACCAGTTTTCAAAGAAACCTCATATTCTGAACTTGGTCCACCTCTTAAGACTGTAATTTTTTTACGAGTTTGCATTGATTAAATTATAGCATAATTTAAGTATTATGTAGTAAGTATTATGTATTATGGCTACCTATCCCTGCGCGCCGGCAGGCGTGAGTAGACAGAGATAACGAATTTTAACTTTAGCCAAAATCCGCTTCATTAATTTGACAAAATCAATATACAAGTTTATAATAACAAATAGAATTGAACTTAATTTAATTAAAAAGGGGGTTTGAATGAAAAAAGAATCTTTTGTAAAAACTGGAAGTATTTTTACAGGACTCTTAGGTGATTACCTAAGCACTACTTTATATGATAACACCTGTTTAGAATTTACAAAACAGTCAGATAGAGATGCTTATTTTTTCTGGCTGGGGAGAAGAAATCTCCAGGATTCCGAAAAAAACAGAAGAATCTTTTTTGGCATTGGCAACAGAGTTGTTATGCTTAATTAAAGACTCTCTTTTTAAAAAAGGTCTAGTCGATTAATCTCGGCAGACCTTTTTTATTTTAGTCTTTTTTTATTTCTCCATTTATCAATTTCAGCATGATTTCCAGATAATAAAACTTTTGGTACTTTGTAATTTTTCTTTTTGTATTTTATAACTTCAGGACGAGTATAAACTTCTGAACTTGAAATCCTATTCTCTTCTAATGATTCTTCTTTTCCTAATACTCCTTTAATTTGCCGAGAAATAACATCAATCAAAACCATAGCTGGTAAAGCACCTCCCGTCAAAACATAATCTCCAATTGAAATTTCTTGCATTTTAAATATTTTTTTTACCCGAACGTCTATCCCCTCATAATTTCCACACACAATCACAAGATTTTTGGTTTTTTTAGAATATTGTTTAGCTAATTTATTATCAAATTTTTTCCCACTAGGTGACAAAAATAAAATTTTTACATTGGATTTCTTTCCTACTGCTTTAGCAATAGCTTTTATAACTGGTTCTGCTTTCATTACCATTCCTGGACCACCTCCGTATGGTTTAAAATCTACTCGTCCTGTCTTAACAAAATCTTTAGGATTATAAAATTTAACTTTTATTTTCTTATCTTTAATAGCCCGTGCCAAAATAGACTCATTTAAATATGAGTCAAAAGATTTTGGGAAAATTGTTATAATATGGAATGTTAACATATAAACATTAAAACATAAAAACACAAGAACACAAGAACAAACGAATTTTGCAGAGCAAAATCCAGCAAAATCCGTTGCATAATACTAAATATTAAAAAATTAAAAATAAAAAAGCGACGGGCTAAAGCCCGTCGCTTTTTTATTTTTAACTCTAAATATTAAATGATCTTAAATTTAAGTACAGTTCAAAGAAGCAAGGAAAAATACTTTTCTGAACCTGCCTGCCGGCAGGCAGGGCTGACGAAGAAATGCGCTAAATTTAAGATTATTTTTTAAAGTGATTTCAAATCTTCCATAGCTTCATCAACTGACCCTGCATCTTCTTCAACAGGAACTTCAGCAGGAGCTTCTTCAGATACTTCTGAACTTACTGGAGCTGGACGAACATTTCCTTCTGGTTCGTTAATTTTTAGATTAACTCTAGAATTATTCTTCATTCCTACAACTCTCAACAAAGTTCTAATCGCCTTAGCTGTATTACCATTTTTACCAATAATTTTACCCATATCCGCTGAATCAACATCAAGAGTTATTAAAACCCCCATTTCATCAATTTTTCTTTCCACTTTAACAGCGTCGGGAGTATCTACTAATTCTTTAACTACATACTCCAAAAAATCTACATCTCTAAATTCTGACATAATAATTATAAGTCGAAAGTCTGTAAAGTCGAAAGTCGAAAGTCTTTTAAAAAATTTGCTCTGTAAATTTTTTGACTTTTTAAACTTTATGGACTTTATAAACTTTGTGGACCTCTTTTATCTATCTTAATAATTAATTCTGAGTGTATTTCGACAATTATCTCAGTGATAATAATCATACCAATTTTTAAACAAAAAGCAATTTCTTTTTTCCCCAAAATTACTACAAGGGTTAAATAATTATGCTATCATTAATTCAAACTTATTTTACTTAAAATTTTAACATTTTCTACAAAATCAATTTAAAGTAAAATTTATCAATTAACTTAATTAAATTTATAATAAAATGAATTTTTCTTTTATTGAAAATAAATATTTAGGACCTCATGTATCTAAAAGCTTTATCGCTTTACATAAAAACAGAACAATTACATATATTGCTACAGGACTCTTAGGATTATATATGCCTATTTTTCTTTTTAATTTATTTGATAATAATCTTCGATCAGTAGCTATCTTTTATATGATAGGTTATTTATTATTTGGACTAACCGTAGCTATCGCCACCAAACATCTTAATAAATTTGGATTTAAAAGAGCTCTCCAAACAGCAACTATCTTTGGAGTTTTTTATTTTGTATTTTTTTATTTCACAAATGATTCTAATTACCATATATTTATTCCTTTAATTATAATCTCTCTTACCCTTTATCGTTTATTATATTGGATCCCTTTTCATGTAGATTTAGCTAAATTTTTAGACAAAAAAAACCGAGCTCGTGAAATAAGTGTTATGGGAGCTACTAAAAATGCAGTAGCTATTTTTACTCCTTTACTTGCTGGATATATAATTACTAAATACTCTTTTAATCATTTATTCATCATTGCTATAATTCTTTATGCTCTTTCTGTAATACCTTTATTAAATATTCCACGTACTAAAGAAAAATTTACTTGGTCTATTAAAACTACTTGGAAAAATTTCTTTTCTAAAAAACGAAGACCTGAAATGTTAGCTTTTATGGCTGATGGAGGAGAAGGAATTATAGGAGGAATAATTTGGCCTATTTTTATGTTTCAAATCCTTGATGGAAATTATTTAGAATTAGGTATCATTTCTTCTGTTATAGTAGCTGTAACTATAATTTTACAATTATCTATCGGCAATTATACAGACAAAGAAAATACTAGCAAAAGAAAAGTTTTAAAATATGGCTCTTTCTTTTATGCTTTAGGTTGGATATTAAAAATATTTATAGGAACAGCTTTCCAAATCTTTATAATAGATGCCTACCACAAATTAACTAAGATATTTATGAGAATACCATTTGATACTATGGTTTCTCAAAAAGCTTTCAATGAGGGGCATAACATTGACGAATTTACAGTTATTAAAGAAATGGCATTAAGTGCAGGAAGAGTGTTGATGTTACTTTTGATTATAGGAATTTCTTATATAACCACTATTCAAACAGCTTTTATTTTAGCAGCTTTAGCCGCTATCTCATTAAACACGATAAGAATGAAACCTAAATTAAAATAAGATTTAAAATAAGAGCGTCCGCCAAAGGCGGACGCTCTTTCACTCATTAATTCCAATTACTCAAAATTTATCAAAAAATTCATCAAGAAGTTACCAAAAAGTTACTGAGGGTCCAATCCCTCAGCAAAGATTTCATTGATTATTTAGTTTTAATTAAAAACTTATCTAATACTTTCGGAAAAACATTTTATTTTTTAATTTTTTAAACAAAAACCATAATATTCCAAATATAATTAATAACAATACCCATCAAGTATTTAAAATAAAAATTAAAAATCCCAAAACAAAACTATACATTTCTTTCATGCTTGGTACTGCATCTACAATATTTGCAGTATAAAGATTTACCCCTTCCTTCTTCTCTATTTCTGACTCATCTAACAGTTCTTTTTGAGTTAATTCTACTATCTTATCTTTTTCTATCTCATCATCAATAACTTCTTTATGTTTCTCTAGAAAGCTCTTGGTATCTTCAGTAATTTTTTTAGATTTTTTTAAAGTAGCAGAAGTTATATTCTTAACATCACCTGATAAATCTTGAGCTATTTTTAATTCCTTACTAAATTCCTGAGAAGAATCTTCTTTTTTTTGAAGAGAAGCTGTAGACTGTAAATCTTTATTTTCTATTATCGGCTCATCAAACACTAAAGAATTAGTACCTTGGATTAATTCTTTTTCATCTGAAATATTATCATTATCATCATCTAAATCATCTTTATTCCCTATTCCATCTTTATCTGTATCAATATCTATATCTAAGTTTTTAGTTACAAAAATATCTTCATCTAAATCAACAGTTTTAGGATTTTTAGCAATTTCTAATTTTTTCAAATTATCAATTTTAACTAATAAATTATGCTTTCCTTCACTTGGACGCCAATCTGTCCAAACTTCTATGTTCCTTCCATTAGCTATAAAAAAATTAAAATCACCTATAAATTTATCATTATCGTAAAATTGAATAATTCCTTGTAAATCAAAACCTGAGTTATTTTGTAAGGTAGTGTAAACCCGCACATCCTCTCCGGCAAAAAAAGAATCGTGTGAATATCTAAATTTATCTACAAAAGAAATTTCCAAAGATTCCGCCCAAACAATATTAAATGCGAAAAATAAACATAAAATATTTAAAATAAAAAATTTATATTTCATATTGTTATTATACCATTAAATTATTAAAACATTAAAACCTGCCTATCGGCAGATTTTAAGCCATTCGAACACCCCTTCGCCAGCTGGCGAACCGTTGGGGTATTCAAATATACTAAAAATAGTAGTCACTCGGTGTCTACTATTTTTAGTTTTTATTTTAAAAAATTAGAAACTATTTTGTTTATACCTTTTTTATCATTAAGTTCAAACCAATTGATTCTTTTATCTCTTTTAAACCAAGTTCTCTGTCTTTTAGCATATTGCTGTTCTTCTCGTATAGATTTATCTATAAATTCTTGTTCGGAAATTTTACCTTTTATCAATAAAGGAATATATTTATGAGCTAAACCTAATTCTTTCATTCTTTTATAGGTTAATCCTTTTTTATGTAATCTCTGAGCTTCTTTTACAATTCCAACCTTAACTCTTTTATAAAATCTTTTTTCAATTCTAGCATCTAGAATTTTTTTCTCTGTTTTAATTCCAACCTGCAATACCTCCCACTTGGGGGTAGCACCCCCAAGTGATTTTAATTTTGGGACTTTACCGAGAGTAGTGGCAATTTCAATAGCCCGAATTAAACGCTGAGGATTTTTAGCATCAATAGTTTTAGCTCGTTCTGAATCCAACTTCTTTAACATCAAAAACAACTCGTTTGGGGGTTCCACCCCCAAGGATTTGCGAAGAGTGGGATTAGCTTTAACTTCTGGAAAAACAATTCCATCTATTACTGCTTGAATATAAAAACCGGTACCTCCAGCTAAAATTGGCAACTTCCCTCTTTTTAAAATATCTTTAATAATTTTATCTGTTTTTTTCTTAAATTGAGAAACAGTAAAAATAGTCTGAGGATTTACTACATCCAAAAGATAATGAGGAATTCCTTTCATTTCTTTTTTTGTTATCTTTCCTGAACCAATATCTAATCCTTTATAAACTTGCCTAGAATCAGTTGATATAATTTCTCCATTATATTTCAAAGCTAAATCAACAGCTAAATCTGATTTACCTGATGCTGTCGGTCCTAAAACTACAACTATTTTATCTTTTCTCATACAATCAATATAACACTAGTTTGTTATTTTTGAAAATGTTTGATATAAATAAACTAGAATACAGAATAAATTTAACAAACATAAAACAATGAAAGGAGTTCTTATGTCCAAAGATCGTTCTAAAAGTCACAAAGGAAGAAAATTAGAAGGGAAACCTTTTATATTTATGAATTTTTTTAGAAAAATCTTTATAAATCCTTTCTTTTCACCAACTCAATCTATTATTAGAAAAAATCAAAGTTGGGTAAAAAAATAATTTCTTGAATGGGTTTTCGCTTTAGCGAAAACCCAAAAATTTTTTATTGACAATAAAAACAATAAGAGATAAACTTTATATGTTAGAAGATGATTGTTGTAGCTACCAACTACAAACCAAACGGTTCCGTAAGGACTAAATCTGAAAACAAAATCAAAGAGTCCACTTCATAGATAATGAGTTGTGGGAAATTAGGTGGAACCGCGGAGAAATTCGTCCTAATATTTCAAAGGTATTTTTGAAATATTAGGACGAATTTTTTATTAACTTAAAAATCTAACTTATCAATTAAACAAATAGAACTTTTAAAATTGAATATAGTTCGAGGAAATGAGGGAAAAGTTTTTAAGCCGTATCGAGCATACGGTGAAAAAAATTTTCCTGAAATTGACGAAGAAATATACCAATTTTAGAAGTTATAAACTTATGGAAACAAAAAGACACTCACTAGCTCACCTACTAGCAATAGCTGTGCTAAATAAATATCCAGATACTAAAATAGCTATTGGGCCTTCTATTGAAAATGGTTTTTATTATGATTTTGAATTTTCTGAAAAATTTGAAGAATCAAATCTCAAAAAATTAGAGAAAGACATCAAAAAATTAATTTCTCAAAAATTAGAATTCAAAAAAGAAGAAATTTCAAAAGAAGAAGCTGTGAAAATCTTTAAAGACCAACCCTATAAACTAGAATTACTTGAAGATTTAGAAAATCCAGTTATTTATAAAACAGGAGATTTTGTAGATTTATGTGAAGGACCTCATATTTCGGATACATCAGAACTAAATTCTAAAGCTTTTAAATTAACTAAAGTAGCAGGAGCATATTGGAAAGGAGATGAAAATAATAAAATGTTAACTCGTATCTACGGAGTAGCTTTTGAAACAGAAGAGGAGTTGAAAGAACATTTAGAAATGATAGAAGAAGCTAAAAAAAGAGACCACCGAAAAATCGGAAAAGAAATGGATTTATTCAGTGTTAGTGAAAAAGTTGGAGCCGGTTTAATTTTATGGCATCCAAAATTATCTAAAACAAGAGAAGTAATAGAGTCTTTTTGGAGAAAATTTCATAGACAACGAGGTTATGATACTATTTATACTCCTCATATTGGAAAAGCTCATTTATGGAAAACATCTGGGCATTTGAAAAATTTTAAAGAAATGATGTATGCTCCAATGGATATTGATGAAGAACAATATTACATAAAACCTATGAATTGTCCTTTTCATGTTGAAATATATAAATCAAAACCACGATCTTGGAGAGAATTTCCTTTTCGATGGAATGAACTGGGTTCGGTCTATAGATACGAAAAATCAGGTGAATTAGCAGGAATGCTTAGAGTAAGAGGATTTACACAAGACGATGCTCATATTATCTGTCGCCAAGATCAATTTATTGATGAATATAGAGAAGTTTTGAAATTTACAATAGATATCCTAGATATTTTTGGATTTAAAAAGGAAAATATAAAAGCCTACATAGCTACCAGAGACCCAAAATTAGATAAATATTTAGGGACTGATGAAATTTGGAACTCATCTGAAAAAGTAATCACAGAGATAATTAAGGAATTTAATATTCCTAACGAAGTAGAAGAAGGGGGGGCTAAATTTTATGGTCCAGCAATAGATTTAAAAATAAAAGATTCGATTGGAAGAGAATGGCAATTAACCACTATTCAACTTGACTTTAATCTACCTGAAAAATTTGATATGACTTACAAAGGCAAAGAAAATCAAGAACGGCCGATTATGATCCATCGAGCATTACTTGGTTCATTAGAAAGATTTGTAGCTATTCTTATTGAACATTATGCTGGTAAATTCCCTACTTGGTTAGCCCCTGTTCAAATAAAAGTACTTTCTATATCAGATAAACATAAAGAATACGCCCAAGAAATTTACAATAAACTATTAGAGGAAGATTTTAGAGTTGAATTAGATATAGACGACGAATCTTTAGGAAAGAAAATTCGAAATGCTAAAGTAGAAAAGATTCCATATATTCTGGTCTTAGGAGACAAAGAATTTGAAGAAAAAACTGTAACTATAGAAAATAGAGAAAGAGGTAATAAAGGAACTTCTTCGTTAGATGATTTTATTGAAAAAATTAAAAAAGAAATCACCGATAAAAAATAAAAAATGGAGAGGTCCGACCTCTCCATTTTTTATTTTTTCGTTTTTTTAATTAGCCATTATAAATTGCCTACTCTCAAATAAAATTACTTTAACTTTTCCAAACAAGAAATCCAAAAAACCAGTATAGGGCACTTGGCTTAAATAAACATAAGATGGTTCTGGATTAACTTCAAATCCACTACTTCTTAAACTTACATTAGGAGGATTATTTCCACCTCCACCACAATTCACAGTACATCCACCTCCACCATTATTCACAGTAATAGTATCTGAACAAGTTACCGAACCACCCGAACCAGTAAATGTCCCAGTATAAGTAGTATTTTCAGTAGGAGAAATTGTTGTAGTTCCATCAGTACCAACATCCCCTATTCCATTATCAATATTACCTGAATCGGCACCGGTAGAAGTCCAAGATAATTCTGAACTTTGTCCCGACTGAATTGAGTTAGGATCAATATTTAAAGAACAAGTTGGAGCTATAGGAGGAGTTTCTATTACTGTAACTTGAGCATTACAATATATTGTTGAACCATTATTTCCAACAAAAGTTCCTGTATATAAAGTAGTTGTATTAGGAGAAACTAAAATAGAGTCATTAACAGCGACATTTCCAATTCCATTATCGATAGAAGCTGAAACAACATTAGTAGTTACCCAAGCTAAAGTAGAATTATCTCCAGAATCTATAGTTCCAGGATTTGCACTCATCGCACAAGTTGGTGTATTTAAAACAGGAGGGATTATTGGTGGTACTATTGGAGGAATTATTGGATCTGGGCCATCTGGTTCTGCTGGACCTTCTGGACCTCCACCACAACAACCGCCATTTCCTCCTAATCCTCCAGTAGAATCAGCATAAACTATATTAGAATCAATTAAAATACTTACACCCGTGAAAACAAAGGTGAAAATAGTAACTAAAGCTAAAGTTTTTAAAATTTTGTTTTTATGCATAAATGTCTTTTCTGAAATCTATAATAATATAGAATTTATATATCTTTACAAATAAAAAGTCAAGTGGTCTAATATAATAAACAAAAAGAAAAAGCCGAGGAAAAAGTACATTTCGACTTTTTCTTCAGCTTTATAAGCTAATTTATAAAATTTATTTAACTCTAATTTGTTTCTCAAATTCCAATTCAGGAGTAATCTCTCTAGAATCATCTATTCGAGCATAAAGAGTTTTTATCCAATACTCTCCTGATGAAACCAAACCAAAATCAAAAACTCCATCGCTGGCAATAACTTGTCTAACAACATCACCAGACAAAGTTTCCAACTCCATAACCCGATGTTCCAGAAAAATTTTTCCATTAGAAAAAATTTTTCCTTCTAACGAACCATTGGAAGCTTTCTCCCACCGAATTTCATCCACTTCAGGGGCTAATTCATTAGAAAAAAAACTTTTCTTAGGAGCTCTTTTTTTCTTCGAGTTATATTCAACTTTCCAAGGAATTTTAATCTTTTGTCCTGATAGAGCTAAAGCTGTAAAAATGAAACTACCTTTATGTCCATCAACACAATCTGCAGACCAATAATTACCATCTCCATTCCAATCTCGATCCCAGGTTTTTGTATAAAGACCTTGGCAGGTTCTTTTTTTAAACCATTCTTTATCCAAATGAGTTCGACGATTTTCTCCATTATCACTACGATCTACAAAATTAAAACCATTCTTTAAAGGCAACACTTTAACCCCGCGAGCATCTTCAATCCAATAAAAAACAAAAACTTTGTCTCCTGGATGAGTCAAAACAATTTCCTTAATTTCTCCTTCTTCATCCACTTGAGATGTTTTAAGAGTATAAGGAGGAATCGGAACATATTCAGATTCACAATCACAAGGAAGAAATTCAGGGGCAGAAATATTATTTGTAATTCGTTTAATTATTACCGGATTTTTAAATTGTTTTAAAAAACCATACCATGTCTTCTTCTGACCTTCACATATTTTTCCACGAGAACCTTCTTCTTTCAAAAGCCGATCACTCATTTCAATAAAAACATAAGAACCTCCTGCTTTTTTAGGAAGAACATTATAAGCTCTAACTCCCTTTCTTCCGTTTTGTGAAATTCTTTTTAAAAAAACAACAATCTCTTCTTTCTCTACTGTTTTATTTGAGATGTTTTTAATTAAAAGATCTGTTCTCGTTTGATCTCCTATCAACCAAATCTTCGTTTCCCTTGCATTTGCAGGATAGACAAGATCTGGATAACTAAAAGCCAACAATACCAAACCAATAAAAAAAATAATTTGAAGTTTAGTTTTAATCATTGTTTTCATATTTTCATCCTTTTTTCTATCCATTTTTGAAATTTTTTTTCTTTTTCGGTTATGGATCTTTTTCTCTGTGGCAAATTTTTACATTCTCTACATTCAGCCCCATTCATAGGCCTTTCTCTAAAAACACAAGTTTTACAAGGCCTTCTCATATAATCGAAAGCTTCTTGATAATTATTTACTTTTTTTACCATTTTTCCTCCTTCAATTAACTCTTCGCCAGCTGGCGAATAGTTGAGTTAATTAAAAATTATTTATTATTGTCAAAAAATACATTCCTGTTAAAAACAATACAACATATTATTTAAAATATCAAGCAAAACTAAAAAACTCATTGACTTGTCCAAGTATATAAGTAATATAAAAGAAGAATATGAGAAAAATTATATAATTTAAAAATATTGACAGTATATATTAATCGTGGTAATATTAAAAGATAAATTAATAATAACGAGTCAAAAGTCCCTAAAGTCTGTAAAGTAAAAAATTTGTTCTACAAATTTTTTCAAAACTTTGGACTTTCAACTTTATAAACTTTTAACTAATTCATTATGCCCCCAGAAAATTTACCAACAGAAGAAAATATGTCTACTAGCTACCAAGGAGATTGGTGGATTCTTGAAAAACTTCATCAATATAATGAAGCAAAAGGGTTAGACTTCAATAAAAAAATACAAAATACACCTATAATTAAAGGGTGGAAACTTTCTCTATCTTCTTCTTTTATTCTATTATTGGTATTAATTGGACTGGGTTATACATATACTTATAGAAATAATATTAGCTCTATTTTACCTAACACTAGTCATTATGCGGTAGCTACTATAAATAAAGTAGAAATAGTTCCTAATTTCTTTAAAACACTTTCTAGTAGCATAACTAATAAATATGACTTAACTGCTGCTATGATTTACTTAAAAAAAATAGGTTCTAGGGATAGTGGAAATACTATTATTATAGATGAAGGAAAAGAAGAAATTGTTCTAGAGAAACCTTTACGAATTAAAATAGCTAAAATAGGAGTAAATTCCTCTATTAGTAATCCAACTAGTACCAACTTAGATATTTTAAACAAAGCTTTAGATTCAGGAGCAGTTAGATATCCTAGTTCTGGTCTTTTAGGAGAAAATAAAACTGTTTTTGTATTTGGACATAGTACTAGCTTAGAAACAGATAATATTCATTACAAAACATTTAACGGACTAGAAACCCTTAAAAAAGGAGATGAAATTATAGTAGAATCTTTAAATAACCAATATATTTATAAAGTTAAATCAGTAAAAGAGACTAACACTACTGACGGAGCAATTAGAATTGATTCAAAAACTCAAAAATTAACAATCTCAACATGTGATACTTTAGGAGCCAAAGAAGATAGATTTGTAGTAGAGGCTGATTTTGTAAAAATGATTCCTTTAGAAAGCTCTACTAATAATTCAAACAATACTTCAATTACTCCTAGCGCAGGAACAACTGAAAATAGAACTTATAGAAACGACCCCGTTATTTCTCCTATTTTAGATAATTTATATGGATTTGTAGATTTAGAAGCCACAATTGATGCTGTTGGAATTTTGGATTCAAATAATAACTTTATAGCAACAAGTACATTCAATCAAAAAGATATTGGAGCTGTTAAATTTACAGTCAAAAATATTGGAGATAAAAAATCAGACGGTTGGACCTTTAATGCTGTATTACCCACATCTCCAGCTCATATTTTTCATTCAGAAGGACAAAAACCTTTAGCTCCTAAAGAAAAAATTGAATTCACAATGGGATTTGATAAATTAAGAGTAGGAGAACAAATGCCTATCATCATTAATGTTGATCCTTCAGGAGGAATGAAAGAGTCTAACAAAAATAACAATATTGTAAAAAGTTTTATTGACATTGCTGAGGTTAAATAAAAAATTAAAATAAAAAACTCCGTGGACGTGAAATGTCCACTGAGTTTTTTATTTTAATTTTTCTGTCAGAGATAATATATTTAAGATTTATGATTTGAGACCTACCTATCAGCAGATAAATCAATCGAAATAGTGCAATTAACTGCACTATCACTATTCCAGTTAACTGGAATAGTAAAAGTTATAAAACTTTAAAGAGGGTTTGGCTTTAGCCAAACCCTCTTTAAAGTTAATCTTAAGATTTTATATTCTAAGCTTGAAAATCAACTTCCGCATACTTAGCATTAGATTGAATAAAAGATTTTCTAGGAGCGACCTCAGATCCCATCAAAGTATCAAAAGTACTATTTGCTTTTTGAACATCTTCAACAAAAACCTTCTTTAATAATCTTTTTTCTTTATCCATTGTAGTTTCATACAATTCATCTGGATTCATTTCTCCAAGACCTTTATATCTTTGAATAGAAACTTTCGGACTTTTCTTTACTTCAGTTTCCTCTTTTCCATCAACATCATTTTCAGAAACTCCGCCTAATTTATTTTTTTTCAAATACTCGTCTTTTTCTTCATCAGAATAAACATAAACACTTTGTTTTCCATGAATTATTTTATACAAAGGTGGTTTAGCTACATACAAATATCCTCCTTCAATTACTTCATTAAAATATCTATAAAACAGAGTCAATAATAAAGTCATAATATGAGCTCCGTCAACATCAGCATCAGTTGCGATAATAATTTTATGATATCTTAATTTTTCTAAATTAAAAGTATCTCCAATAGCAGTTCCTAAAGCTATCACTAAATTTTTGATTTCCTTAGATCCTAACATTTTATCCAACCGAGCTCTTTCTACATTTAAAATCTTTCCTCGCAAAGGCAAAATAGCTTGAGTCTTTCTGTCTCGTCCTTGTTTAGCCGAACCGCCAGCAGAATCTCCCTCCACGATAAATAATTCTGAATCAGCCGGAGTAGTACCCGCAGCACAATCTGCTAATTTCCCTGGCAAGGTCATTCCTTCCAATGCACCTTTTCGAATAACAGAATCTTTAGCTGCTCGAGCAGCTTTTCTAGCTCTCAAAGCCAAAGTTACTTTATTTATAATCGCTTTAGCTTCATTAGGATTTTCTTCTAAGAAATGAAAGAATTCTTCACCAAATACTGATTCTACCATTCCTCGAGCTTCAACTGAACCTAATTTAGCCTTTGTCTGACCCTCAAATTGGACATCTGACAACTTTACAGAAATAACTGCTGTAATTCCCTCTAAAACATCATCTCCTGTAAAATTATCGTCTTTTTCTTTGAGTATTCCATTTTTTCTAGCATATCCATTTAGAGAACGAGTTAATGTCGATTTAAAACCAGTTAAATGCATTCCTCCTTCTATTGTGGGGATATTATTAGCAAAAGTAGTAATCCTTGAAGATATATCATCAACATATTGCAAAGCCACTTCCACAGCTTCTCCATTATCATTGATAATTTTTTCAGCATAAAAAATATTTTTATGAACGGCTTTTTGATGAGCATTGTAGAATTTAACCAAAGATAAAAGCCCTCCTTCAAAATAAAAAGTATCTGAAGGAAGATCTAATCCTAAATCCTTAATAAAAAAAGTTTTATCTAAGTCTATTTTACCTTCATAATTTCTAGCATCAAAAACAGTCACTCTCATTCCTTTTACTAAATAAGCTTGTTGTCGAAGATGTTTTAAAACTGTTTCATAATTAAACTTAACTTCCTTAAAAATCTCTTCATCAGGCTCAAACATTATAATAGAACCTGTATTTTTGGTTTTAGTTATTTTCTTAACCTTAGCTTTTTTCTTACCTTGAGAATATTCTTGCATATAAACATCCCCCTCTTTATGGACATCTACACGAGTATAAATAGATAAAGCATTAACTACTGAAGCCCCTACCCCATGTAACCCCCCTGAAATTTTATAACCTTCTCCACCAAATTTTCCCCCAGCATGCAAAGTAGTCATAATAGTTTCTAAAGCAGAAACTTTTGTTTTTTTATGAACGTCAACTGGGATTCCTCTTCCATTATCTACTACCCTAATTCTATTTTCTGGCAATAAAGTAACTTCAACAGAATCAGCAAAACCACCCATGGCTTCATCCCGTGAGTTATCAAATATTTCCCAAATTAAATGATGTAAACCATCAGTTCCAGTAGTTCCAATATACATTCCGGGTCGCTTTCTAACAGGCTCTAAACCTTCTAAAACTGAAATATCTTTAGCACTATATTCTCCATTTGCTTTGTCTTTTTTTGGCATATTTTAAATTAGTATACTAGAATTTTAGAGCTTTAGTTCTTAGGAAAAATCAAAATTGGCAAAGCCAATTTTCTTCCTAATTATTAATTATCTAACATCTAAATACCTAAGTTAATTATACCAAATTAAGACGTTAGTTACCACTGTTTTTATCCCCAATAAAGTGCAAAATACTTATTTGAACGACTCAACCTGTTGAGCCGTTCAAGTATTTTAGACCTTAACTAAGCCCTAATAAACGACTCACCTGTGGATCGTTTAAGTTTTTTGTTTTCTATAAATCAAACACCTTTTTTAAATTATGATCTATTTTTTTCTTTAAATTATTATCTACTTCTCCAATTTCACCTAAGATTGTTTTCTTATCCAAAGTAGCTATTTTCGAAATCTTTATTACAGAGTTTTTCTTTAATCCATTTACTTCTGTCTTTTTAATTTTTACATCCGAAACTGAAACTTTTTCTATCTCCGAAGAAATAAATGAAGTAACTACATCACCCCCTAACAAATTATGAGAAATAATAACAGCCGGACGAATTTTTGATGTTGATAAATCAGTAAAGGGAAACGGAACTAATACGATCTTATATTTTTTATACATATTTTACTTTTAAATCATTAACAGAATAAATATCTGGTTCATTTTTCAAAAAATCAAAAGATGAAGAATTAGCATTTAAATTAGTAACATTTGAAACTTTTTTATTTAAATTTTCAGGATATTTTATTATAAGAACCTCTGGTTTATTTCTTCTCCCAATAATTAGAAATTTATTAGAAAGAACCTCATTTAAAAAAGAAGGTAAATTTTTCCTAAAATTTGTAGTAGATAAAATATTCATATTTTGTACATTTTAATTATTTTAATATTGTACAAAACTATTTCAAAAAAATCAAATTTATTTAGTATAATCTTTAACTAACAAAAATTCCCATTCTCCTCCAATATTTTTCAAATATATTTATATCTACAAAAAGATTTTTCCCTTCTTCATTTTCATAATCAGAATCGTTATAATAAAAACCCTTATCATCATAACCTGTTAAAATAATTTGATGAAATTTTCCATCAAATTCCTCTAAAAATCTTTTAGCTCGAACAGATACAATTACAGGATTATTTTTATTTAAAAAATCTTTCAGTTCTTGGACATCTTTCATTTTTTCTTTTCTAAAAGCTTCAATTCCATAACTTTTAGCAATTTCAAGTAATTTATCATGTATCCATCCGAACTCTCCAAAGGCTTTTTTATCGATAGCTATTTTTAAAAATTGATTTATTTCTGGAGTTTTCACTTTATGAAAATCTAAAACCATCTTTAAACACACTAAACCACAAGCTCGTTTTTGCCAATATTCATCTTTTATATCTCTATGTTGAGAAATATAAGGAATATTTAAAATCTTACGATTAATGTCAGGATCTTCTTCCACTATTTCCCAAATAATATTATCTATAACAATATCTCCCAATTTTTCGTCATGATTGCACACTAAAGTACCTCTTTCTATACAAGCAGAACAACAAGAAATAATTTCTTTTTTACAAACAGGACAAATAGTTTTAGCTTTCATAATAATTACAACATATATAACATAATGGTTTTTATCTAACCTCCCAACCTTTTGATTCAATTTGAATAGCAATTTTATTCATTATTTCGTTAATTTCTTCATCAGTTAAAGTTTTATCTTGTGATTGAAAAACTAAATTAAAAGCATAAGAAGTTTTATTCTCTCCTGCTGGAGTATAAGTATCAAATAACTTTGATTGTACCAATAATTCTCCAGCATTCTTTTTAATTATTTCCAATAAATCATCTGATGTATTTTCATTAGAAACCCACACTGCTATATCTCGTAATATAAAAGGATACTGAGATATTTTTTTGAAAATTATTGTTTCATCTGATTCTAATTTCAAAACATCTTCATAAGATTCTGGTTCAGGTAATTTTTCTATAACCTCATCAAGATTTATTTCCCAAACTCCATTTTGATATTCTCCTTCTAATTTAATTCCTAACTCTGAATTCAAAATTTCCAAAACTTCTTGTATTGATTTTACACCTATCGCCAAAGAAAGATTTTCATCATCCAAAGAATTAAACACTTTTCCTATTTCAAAAATTTTTATTTCATCTAAGCCGAGCACAGGAGCATTTTTAGTATTTAATTCCAATGATTTTTGGATCCCATCACTCAAATTAGTTCTTAAAAAACCTAAATTAGACGCTAAAGGTTTGGCTACTTCTACTTTTCCTTTATCTCCAAAAGTATAAGTATAAACTTCATCAAAACCTACTTTCACTAAAATATTTCTGATCTTATTTATATAATAAAAAGTTTTGTTAATCTTAGATTTAAAATCTTTAGAAATAGAAACCTCTTTTGATTCAATATTCTTATAACCATAAACTCTTCCTAATTCTTCAATTAAATCTTCTTTGATTCGCAAATCTAATCTTTCATGCGGAATAGTTACAACAAATCTTTCTGAATTATCTGAAATTCGCCTATAACCAACTAAATTTTTAAAATATTTTGATTCTTTCAAATTTTGAGTAACTACTTTTCCTTCATAATCTTCACCTGAAGCAAAAATTACCTTCCCTTCACCTAAATAAAGTCCTACATGATCAACCCCTCCTTCCATTACTAAACCACTTTGAGATTTAGTGTGTAAAACTTTTTGAGTTATTTCTTTACCATCCGAGATTCTTATATAACTTTTTTCTTCAGAAAATTCTCCGTTTTTAGCAAAAACCAAATCTCCTGCTTTCAAATCTGATTCTGAGATTTCCTTACCCCAGAAATATTGATCAACTGAAACTCTTGGAATTCCAATTCCAGCTTGAGCAAAGAGATAAGCTGTAAAAGAAGAACAATCAAATTTATTAGGAGCATCATAAGAAACACTGGCTCCATATTTATATGGTTTTCCTTCAAAAGTTGGAGCTAACTCTAAAACTTTATCAATTGGTTTAACTTTCTCGAACTCAAAACCAAAACGATTAAAAATTTTCATAATATCATCATCTGAAAAATTTAGTCCCAATAAACGATTAACTTCTTGAGTAGAAATCCCTACTTTATACAAATTAGCTTTTTTTGGATATTCATCCAAAACATCTCCAGAAGCTTTTCCTCCTGTGATTTCGACTACTAATTGAGTTAATCTTTCCATTGCTTCCTCTACTTTATCAGGAGAAATTTCATTTTCAAAACGAACAGAAGCATCTGTTCTTAATCCTAATTTTCTAGATGTTTTTCTAATATTGGTCTGATTAAAATTACACACAGACAAAACTACATTTTTAGTATTTTCATCTATTCCTGAAACAATACCTCCTTTAGTTCCTGCAATATCCAAAGCTTTTTCTTTATCAGCGATTACTATTACATTTTCATTTAACTCAAACTCTTGACTATCCAAAGTAGTTATTTTTTCACCATTTTCTGCATTTCTAATTATAAAATCCTTAATTCCGTTTCCAGCAATTTTATCAAAATCAAAAGCATGCACGGGTTGTCCTGTTTCCCACATTATATAATTCGTAATATCAACAATATTATTGATAGATTTCTGTCCTATTGATTCTAATTTTTCTTTTAACCATTTTGGAGAAGCTTCAACTTTTACATTTTGAACTAATCTTTTTGTCGCTCTAGGAACTAAATTAGTATTTTCTACTTTAAGTGAAATAAAATCAGAAGATTTTAATCCTTTTTCTACCGCAGGTTCATCATTCCACTCTTTTAAATTCAGTCCAGTCAAAACTGAAATTTCTTTAGCAATTCCTTGATAACAAAGACAATCACTAGTTCGATTAGGCAAAACATCAATATCAATTAAATCCTCTTCTACTCCTTCAATTTCAAAAGCATGAAATGTTAAAAGTTCTGCCAATTCTTTAATTTCTGGTAAGTCTTCTTCGAAATATTCTTTTATCCATTTATATGAAAATTGCATAACTATTGCTTTTTTAAATTTATTATTTATAATAATAACATAACCATGAAAAGGGCCCGGTGGTAGTTAGTTTCCATTTAGGGGCCTTTTCTTTTTGTCTAACTTCTAAAAAAATTCTATTCCCCTTATCTATAATTTCATTTCTTATATTAGAATTGATTTACAAGTCTCAAATCTCCTGTATAAAGTGTTCTAATATTATCTAATCCATGTCTCAACATTGTTAATCTATCTATACCAACTCCAAAGGCAAAACCTTGATATTTTTTAGAATCAATTCCTACTGTATTTAAAACTTTAGGGTGTACCATCCCTGCTCCTAAAATCTCAATCCAACCATTATGCGAACAAGAAGGACAACCTTTTCCTTGACATCTAAAACAAACCATATCTACCTCAACTCCTGGTTCTACAAAAGGAAAATAACCCGGACGAAGTCTGATTTTTACATCTTCACCAAATAATTTTTTCAAAAAAGTTTCAAGAGTTCCTTTCAAATTAGCAAGACTAATATTTTTTCCTACTATCAATCCTTCACATTGGTGAAATTGAGCATCATGAGTTACATCAGTAGCTTCATTTCTAAAAACTTTTCCCGGAACTACAATTGCAAAAGGGGGTTGATTTTTTTCCATATAACGAATTTGTACATCAGAGGTTTGAGTTCTTAATAATTTTTTTAAATTTTCAGGCTTTAACCAAAAAGTATCCTGCATATCTCTTGAGGGATGATCAGCAGGAATATTTAAAGCATCAAAATTATGATATTCATCTTCAATTTCTGGTCCGCTAGCTATCTCAAACCCCATTTCAGAAAAAATATTAGAAATTCTGCGAATAGTCTGAGTAATTAAATGCAAATGCCCTTTTTTTATTTTTGTCATAATATTAATTATATATTAAATACAAGAGTTTTCAACAA
>CAZAKQ010000009.1:0-24349 GCA_964486155.1 uncultured Candidatus Saccharibacteria bacterium
TTTTATAAACATCTAAAATTCCATCTGGCGTCGTCGTCCCAATACCGACGTTGCCCGAGGAGTCAATAAACATATCAGAATTACTTACTACGCTAGTCCCTCCTGTCCCAAAACTAATACTATCTTCTGTATTCAAAAAGAATGTACCAACACTATCTGGCAAATAATTAAAATCATAATGACCCATCCAAGTTCTTAAAGTGTCTCCTCCATCTCCCCATTCAAGAGTGGTTGACTCATGAGATGACCCTGTTGGTGTAGCACTGTTTTCTATTTTTATTCCAGGAGCATTGTTTCCATAAATCTCTAACTTCTTTGTCGGACTAGCCGTCCCAATACCGACATTATTAGTAGAGTAGTCATAAACTAGTCCGTTTGTTTCTATAGCCAAACCTCCAGCAAAAGTTGATGTTGCAGAAGCAGAAGAAGCTATAAAATTAGTAGCTGTTAATTGTCCTGTGGTCACATCATCTCCATCATTAATTAAAAAAGCATCATCAACATCTATCTGAAGAGTTCCAGCACCTATTGTTGAAGTAATATTTGTTCCAGCGTTTAGTGTTGCGAACACTGGATCAGCTCCTGTTGACCCAACTAAAATTTGTCCGTTTGTTCCAACTGCTAGAGGTGTGATAGCTCCTGTACCTGAACCAACTAAAACTCCGTGGTCTGTTAATGTTGAAAGACCTGTTCCTCCATGTTCTACTTCCACATCTGTTCCTTGCCAAATTCCTGAAAGAACAGTTCCTAACCAAGATTTATCGGAAACAGTTAATTGTGTAGTTGAAGCATTGGTTATAGTTGTATTAGTAACAGAGGTTGAGGAGGCGTGGAGCGTACCGGTTGTTCTGATGTCGCCGTTTACATCTAGCGTATAGCTAGGAGAAGCATCATTAATTCCAACTTCTCCAGAAGAATTAATGTAAAGAACAGAAGAATCATCTATAGTAAAATTAAAGTTTTCACTAGATTCTACTCCAAAATCAATTGTATCAGAAGACTTAGCCAACAAAGGTTCTCCATCCATATAAAAAGTAGAACCTGAAGTATAAATTTCATCTGCATATATAGATCCTCCTACAGCTAAATCATAACCAAGTGCTGTAGTAGTTCCAATACCTACATTACCACTAGAATCTACTCTCAAATAATCTGTAGTTCCCGCACTATCTGTCAATTTAAATACATCAGCAGTCTGTCCGCTTTTAGCTCTAATCTCTAAAGAAGGAATAGTAGTAGTCGCAGAATCATTTTGGAAAAATAAAGGTTGATTAAAATCAAATTTATCTAAAGTAGAATCCCAAGAAATTAAAGCATTAGGTACAACTGTTCCTCTGAAAAAGACCAAGTCCATGTCTTCTGTATCAGCTGAGGAATTATCAGAATTGATTGTAAAAATAGAAGATTGAGTTCCTGAAATAGTTGAAGAAGCAGCCGAGATATTATTTACAAAAAGTGAATCTGCATAAACATCATCCCAATAATAAGCAGGCGAACCGATATCTCTAGCTACATTTTGATCAGGAATTAAATTTGAATTTATAGACGATTGTATTGAAAGTGTGTCGGATACAGTATCTCCAATAGTGGTAGAATTTCCAGCTACTAATAAATTACCTCCAACTTTTAAATCTCCACTGGTTTGAATTACTCCAGCGGTTGTGGTAGCTACTCCTACTCCTAAACCACCTGTAATATAAGTACTTCCTGAAACTGAAAGTTTTTGAGCAGGGGTTGTAGAACCAATTCCAATCCTGTCATTTTCAGCATCTATACTTAAAGTATCAGTATCAAAACTTAATCCATTCAACCCTCCTGACAAAACAAAATTGGTGTCATTAGCATAAGTCCATTCATCAGAATTAATGGTAACTGTATCTGTATCACTATCGCCAATAGTAAGGTTAGCATTAAAAAAAGAATTGTTAGTGGCTCTAAAAGTTCCGTTTACATCCAATCCATAAGCAGGAGTATTTGTAAGAACTCCAACTCTGTTGGAATTAGGATCTATTGAAAAAGTATTAGAATCAAAATTAATTCCATTTGTCATTGCTACTGTCGTTGTAGCTGTTGAAGTTAAATTCCATATTCCTGCTCTAATGTCTAGGTTGTCAGTATCGTCGTCTCCTATCCACAAGTAATCCGCGACAGATAATTGAGTAGAGGAAGCATTTGTCATTGTTGTATCTGTAATGGAGGTTGAGGAGGCGTGGAGCGTACCGGTTGTTCTGATGTCGCCGTTTACATCTAGCGTATATAAAGGAGAATTAGTGTTTAATCCTAATCGATTATTAGAATCATCCCAGAAAAGATTAGAATTATCCTGAATTAATTTTCTATTAGTTCCTATGAAAGGAATTGAACCTATGTTAAGAGACGGGAAAGAGGAGTTGGTAAAATTAGATCCTGAAACTGTAGCCCCTGAAATAGTTACATTACTTAAATTATCAATTTTTTGAGTCAAAGCAATTGCATCAAAATTGCTTTGAGGAGTTATGTTTGAAGGAGAAACTAATTCCGATGACATTCTGTAGATTTCAGATTTTAAAGAGTTTTCTAAAATATTTAATCTGGTTTCTAAATCTTTTTCTGAAATTCCTGAAGAGTTGATAGTAATTGGTTGAGTATTAATAGCTAATGTTTTTTTATCACTAACTGGTTGTTGTGCTTCGTTAACAGAATCTACTACCTTATAATCATTCTTGTTAGAAATTTCTAACGAAGTAAGCTCGTCTTGCTTATCTTTTTCTGATAAATTTAATTTTTCATCTTGTTCTAGTAATTCATCTTTTTTATTAAATAATGAATTTATAGTTTCATAAACTAATCCAGCTGTTTTATTAAGAGTAAAAATAGAAAAAATTCCAGTTTTAGAAATAGTATTTTCATCAGCTTTTACCAATTCTAGTGGACTGAAAAATATGGAAATTAAAACTAAAACAACAACAAAATTATTTAAACAAATTTTAAACAATTTTGTTGTTGTTTTGTCTTCTATTTTTTTGTTTTCTAAATGTTGATTAGACATTGCTATTTAAGGATTTAAAAGGGTTTCATAACAGAAATATCTCTCTCTTTTTATAGACAGATTACAGATGGATTACTTGATTTATATTATACCTTATTTTAACCTATTTTTTTTAAAAAACTGTGGATAAAAAAGCAGTTAATTTTTAGTCCAACAGATCCTATAAAATACCACTTGAACACTCCTTAAACACTCCTTGGACGTGAAACGTCCAAGGAGTGTTTAAGTGAATAGTTTTTTGAAAAGGAATTGATAAAAGACAAATTAAATTCCTAAAAAACTCTATAAACTTAGCAAGTTCATAGAGTCTATTTTTTCACATTACTACTTGGGTGTTGTACTCCCAAGTGAATAGTTTTTTAAATTTGAAGAGGGATTGATAAATTACTGAGAAATAGCATTCCTCAGTAATCAAAAATTTTTCCCTACTGTGAAAGTTTTTTTAATAATTTCTTCATCTTCATATCTTTTTCTTTTAATATCTTTTAAAGATTCTTTGGCAAAATTTTCGTATTCTTTTGTAGAATCAAAATGAGAAAGAATCATCGATTTGTCACAAATATCATTTTGATTATTTATTATAATATTCCCTTCTCCTAATTTTCCTTTTATTATTTTTGCTTTTAAATATTCATTCCAACTTGATTTATGAAATAATTTTTTATTTTTTGTTTTTTGAAATTTTTGATGCACTTCAAAGTTTAAGTTTATATAAACACTTAAGAACCTTAAATATGAATCTGAATCTATATAAATCGATTTGAAAGTTCCTCCAAACAGTGAACCTGTTCTTTTATATTTTTGATTAAAATACTTTGTATAACCTCCATTTAGTCTTTTCATAAATTCACTAATTCCTCCATCAACTAACGGAGTTAAAATAAAATGATAATGATTAGGATTCAAAGCATAAGCTATAATTTCTACTAATTTTCCTGACTTGGATGTTTCACGTCCAAGTGAGTCTTTTTTCTTTATATTAAAACGATTTTCATAAATACTCCCTATTGGTTCTACTGAATTAAACTCTTGCATAGATTGATAAAATCTATCTAAATCCTGTTTATCCATAAAAATCATTCTTTTATCTACTCCTCTATTGTAGATATGATAATATTCATTTTTAAAAAAACTTCTTGCTTTTTTCATATTTTATAACTAACTTAAATTCTACTTGGATGTATTTGGACGTTTAACGTCCAAGTGGATATATTATAGTTGATTTTAATTTTTGAAACAACAAGAAATCATGTGGATAACTAACAAAACCCACTTGGGGGTAGCACCCCCAAGTGGGTTTATTTTGTATTTTAAGATAGTTTTTATTTAATTATTTTTTACAGGCTTTTAGGAAAGCTGTGAAAATAGGATGAGGATCAAGAGGTCGTGCTTGATACTCTGGATGAAATTGAGTAGCTACAAAAAATGGGTGCCCTTTCTCTAACTTGGGGGTAGCACCTCCAAGTTCTAAAATTTCCATTAATTTTCCGTCAGGTGAAGTTCCTGAAAATATAAGATTTTCTTGATTTTTTCTGGACTGCTTCATCGTACCTCCTCGTAAAGACGACTCTGTAGAAAGAGATGTTAGTTTTTCTATAAATTCAGGATTTACTTCAAAACGATGACGATGCCTTTCTGAAATAGTTTCTTTACCATAAGCTTTTCTTGCAATAGTTCCTTTTTTCAAAATTGCTGGACAAGCTCCTAATCGCATAGTTCCTCCATAATTTTTATTTTTCATCAATTCTTTTTGTTCAGGCATTATATCAATCACAGGATATTTTGTCTTAGGATTAATTTCAACAGTGTGAGCTCCTTTCATTTTTAAAACATTTCTAGCATATTCTATAACAGCTAATTGCATACCATAACATAATCCTAAAAATGGAATTTTATTTTTTCTGACATACTGAATTACTTTCAATTTCCCATCTATTCCTGTAGAACCAAATCCACCCGGAACAATTACTCCATCATATTTCTTCAATGAAGCTAATTTGAGTTTACTAGATCCTCCTCCTCGACGGGCAGGTTCAAAATCTTTCGAATTTAACCAATGAATTTTGGGTTTACAATTAATTTTATAACAAGAGAATTTAATAGCTTCAATAACTGAAATATAAGCATCTGATAACACAAAATCTCCTGAATCAAAATATTTTCCTACAATAGCAATATTTAATTCTTGACCTCCGTTATGGACTTTTTTAACAAATTTTTTCCAAGATATTAGATTTGATTTTTTAGCCCTCCTCTCTAACCTCAATTTTTTTATAATAGAATCACTAATCTTGTCTTTTTCAAAATTTAAAGGCACATCATAAATGGAATCAACATCAGGAGCGGATATAACATTTTCTACTTTTATATTACAAAATAAGGCAATCTTTTCTTTTCTTTTTTTATCTAAAGGAACATCTGCTCTTGCAATTAAAATATCAGGTTTAATTCCCGTAGCATTTAAATTACGAACAGCATGCTGAGTAGGCTTTGTTTTCATTTCTCCTATTTTATTTGGAATAGGAACATAAGAAAGCATTACATACATTACATCTCTAGGGTATTTATTTTTTAACATTCGAGCAGCCTCCAAAAATAAAATATTTTCATATTCTCCAACCGTACCTCCTATCTCAACAACGGTTACATCAGCGTTAGCTAATTTAGCAGCCTTTTCAATTCTCCCTATAATTTCTAAAGGAACATGAGGAACTACCTGCACACATTTTCCTTTATAGCCAAGATTTCTTTCTCTCTCAATAACTGATCTATAAACCCTTCCTGTGGTCATATAATTAACATTGGGCAAAGTTACATTTAAAAAACGCTCATAATTGAGCATATCTTGATCAGTTTCATAACCGTCATCTAAAACAGCAACTTCACCATGTTCTGTTGGGTTCATAGTTCCAGCATCTACATTTACATAAGGGTCAACTTTAATAGCGGTAACTGATAATCCTCTAGCCTGTAAAATTTTTCCAATAGAAGAGGCAGTGATTCCCTTTCCGATACCTGACATTACTCCTCCTATTACAAAAATATATTTATGATTTTTCATTTTTTTAAATTTTTTATTAAAAAATATTATTTTAATTGTTTAGAAGTCCGACCTCAGAAAAAATAGAACAAAACCTGATTACTAAAGATCATTATTATCTTATTTAAGAGGTCGGACTTCGTCTATTTTATCTAGATATTAAATCCTAACTATTTTAACTTATAAAAATTAAAAATACTATTTTTTTTATTATTGGAAAATTAAAAATAAAGGTCGTCAAATTTTTTAATAACTAATTGATTAGATTACATTGTTAACAACAGAAGGTCGGACCTCAATGATACTATAAGAAGTCCGACTTCAGTTTTCTTAAAGCAAAATTAATTGTCTAAAGATTACGAATATCTTAATCAAGAAGTCGGACTTCGGAAATTACTAAAGATTATGATTTTGCTAATGTTTGGGGGTGCTACCCCCAAGTGATTTGGGGGTAGCACCCCCAAGTGGGTTTTTATGGACTGCTTCATTGAGCGAGTTTTTAAAAAGGGGCCTCAGAGACCCTTTTTTTATTATTTAAACATAAACCTCCAATCCTTGGCTCAATTGAGCCAAGGATTGGGGGTTTAGAATGATTTAATAGACACTTAAGAGCTTAAACTTTTAAGTAAGTTCTTACGGCAAGAATACTAGAAATTATTCCCAACAAAACTCCCACTCCTGCCAAAGTAATAAAAATATAAAAAATATGAGAAATAAAATAAGAAAGAAGGTCTAAGAAAAACATATTTTCAATGAAAGGATTTGTCCATAATAGCAAAGGATAAAAAATAATAATTGTTAAGATAGAAGAAAATAAACCATACATAATTCCTTCTATCAAAAAAGGCCCTTGAATAAAATTATTATTTGCTCCGACTAATCTCATTACTTTTATTTCTTTTCTTGAAATATAAATAGTCAGACGAATAGTATTCAAAGTAATCATAATAGAAACTATTATTAAAATAATAGCAGCCGCAAAACCAAAACTTTCAACCGCTGAAATGATTTTATTTAGCTTATCAATGGCTAATTTGTTGTTATAATAATTAACTTTTTCAATTATTTTATTATCATCAGTAGATAGAGTAGTTTCAGATTCCAAGAAAGTAGCAATTCCTTTATAACTACTTATTTCTTTAGCTTTAATATTTAAAATGGCACCTAGAGGATTTTCATCTAATTCTTCCAATGCCTGTAAAGTTAAGCTATCATCTCTATGTCTTTCTTTAAAATTTACCAAAGCTTGTTCTCGAGATACATACTCAACTTTGTCTATTTCAGGCAAAGCTTCAAGAGTTTCTTTTAACTCAAAAATATCATCAGGAATAGCATTAACAACCATATAAACATTAATATCTATTTTATTTTTAATTTGTTCTAAAGCAGAAGCCAACAAAACACTACTCAAAAATAAAGAAAGGATAGAAATAAGGGTAACAGTCATCACTAAAACAGCAGAAAACGAAACTAATCCATTTCTACAAAAATTAACAAAACCAGTTTTTATTATTCTTTTTAAATTGGTTATAAACATTTACTTTTAATTTTACGAAATTAAAAGAATTATAAATTTTAGATTGTAAATTATAAATTTTTTATAATTTAGAAACATCAATTTAAAATTTTCAATTTCTAATTTTTAATTCTTTAGTTTTTATCAAAAACTAAAGGTGATATCCGCCTTTTTCGTCTCGTATAATTTTACCATTTTCCATAGTAATCACTCTTTTATTACCCAAATAATCAATAATA
Source organism: uncultured Candidatus Saccharibacteria bacterium (assembly GCA_964486155.1). Taxonomy (GTDB): domain Bacteria; phylum Patescibacteriota; class Minisyncoccia; order Phycocordibacterales; family UBA12079; genus JAHITU01. Next base: position 7,824 of record CAZAKQ010000009.1, read on the forward strand.
TCTTTATTATGAGTAGTTAAAATAACTGTGGTTCCCAACTCATTAATTTTTTGTAAAATATTAATAATATCTTTAGCATTATAAGGATCTAAGTTTCCAGTCGGTTCATCAGCTACTAAAACATCTGGCTGATTTACGATAGCTCTCGCAATAGCAATTCTTTGTTGTTCTCCTCCTGATAATTCTCTTGGAAAATTCCACATTTTATCTCCCAAATCAACTAAATTCAAAACATGGGGAACATCCGAGGCTATTTCTTCCTCTGTTTTTCCAGCTGCCTCCATAGCGAAAGCTACGTTTTCATAAGCGGTTCTATTTGGTAATAATCGAAAATCCTGAAAAACCACACCTACTCTTTGGCGGTATTTGCCTATCTGACTATTTTTAATTTTATTAATATCATTTGATTCAAAAAAAATATAACCATTGGTCGGAATTTCTTCTGCTAAAAACATTTTTAATAATGTTGTTTTTCCAGCACCTGAATATCCAACAATGGAAACAAATTCTTCTGGCTCTATGGTTAAACTTACATCATCAACCACCTTTGTTTCATCTTTATATATTTTTGTAACTTTATCAAAATAAATCATTTATTAGGTTGTTAGGTAGTTAGGTTGTTAGGTAGTTAGAAAAAATCACTTCCTGATTTTGCTAATTTCTAATTTTCTAATTCACTAACTACTGAGTTATTATATCAAAAAAATATTTTGAATGGTAGAGGAGATGTGGAAATAGTTTTTAGAAGTCCGACTTCGGTATTAGTTAAATAACATTTAATAACTAAAGGTCATGGTTAGTTTGATTAATCCGCCAGCTGGCGGAGTCGGACTTTGACGGGCTGATATCTCAACCAAGAGATTGAACTTCTTCTGCTAATGTATCAATTATGGGTTCTATATTTCCTGCCATAATCTTTTCCATATTATGCCAAGATTTTTTAATACGATGATCTGTTATTCTATCTTGAAGGTAATTATAGGTTCGTATTTTTTCTGAGCGATCAGCTGTTCCGATTTGAGACTGTCTATTGAATGCATATTTCTCTGCTGTTTCTTCATCTTTCTTTTGTTGTAATTTGGCAATCAACATTGACATTGCTTTTTCTCGATTTTTTGCTTGGCTTCTTTCTGCAGTACAACGAACATCAATTCCTGTTTCTTTATGAACCAAACGCACAGCTGTTTCTACTTTATTTACATTTTGTCCCCCTGCCCCACTAGAGCGAGAAAATTCCATTTCATACTCATCAGGACTTAATGTAATTTCGGTATGTTTTCTAATGGGTAAAATAGCAACAGACGCTGTAGAAGTATGCACTCGTCCCATTTTTTCAGTCACAGGAACTCTTTGAACCCGATGAACCCCTGTTTCAAAACGAAGTTTTTTATAAACATCTTTTCCTTTTATTTCAAAACTAGCTTCTTTATATCCCCCCGAAGGACTGATTGAAGATCCTAATAACTTAAATCTCCAACCTTGTTTTTCAGCAAATTTTTCATACATTTCAGCTAAATTTTGAGCAAAAAGAGAAGCTTCATCTCCTCCTGCTCCTGCTCTTACTTCTAAAATTATTTCATTGGGAAATTTTTCTTCTTCTTTGGTTTGCTCTATAATATCTAAAATTTGTTTTTGAATAGCTATTTTTCTTGTAGCAAATTCAGCTAATTCTTCTTGAGCTAATTCTTGCATTGTTGAATCTTTTTCTGCCATTTCTTTAGTTTGGTTTTCTTGATGTAAAATACCTTCATATTCTTGAGCAAGATATGAGGTTTTAGGATTTTTTTTATATTCTTCCAAGCTGAAATCTTCCTCGTTAATTTGAGAGTTTTGTTTTACATTTTCTTTTTTAGGATTATTATTCATATATTAATTTATAGACATAATATTCTTTAAGAAGCTTTAAGAAGTCCGACCTCATATTTCTTTAAGCAAAATTATATTACTAAAGGTCACAGATGCCTTGATTAAGAGGTCGGACTTCTTTCTGTTGTCGCATTTAAAGAATAACTTAAAATGTTTAAAAAGAAAAGAGCGAAGCTGAAAGCCTCGCTCGTCATAATTTTCAATTTTTAATTTTGCATTTTTAATTTGAAATAATTTTAATCCAAAATTATTTCTTGGCCGTCCCGTCACTATTGTTAATTTTTAATACATAACCTTAAATAAAAACAATGGCAATTTTATCCGTTATTACTTTTTTAAAATATTTATTAACAAAAGTGAAGGACTTCAAGATCTTGTATTAAGATCTTTTCGCCTTCATTCTAGCTTTGAATTTCTCAACTCTTCCAGCTGTGTCAATTATTTTTTCATTACCAGTATAAAATGGATGACAAGCACTACAAATTTCAACACTAATTTTTTTCATAGTAGAACCAACCTTAAATTTAGCACCGCAGGCGCAATTAGCTTTAACATTTGAAAAATATTCTGGATGTATGTCTTTTTTCATGGGTAATATTATACAGTTTTTTTAACAAATCGCAACAAAAAATTTAGTAATATGCCGTCCTCCAAGCACGGCATGAGATACTGTCGTGTTGTGCTTCGTGCTGTGCTTGGAGGACGGGGGTTTGGGGGGTTAGTTGTTGAGTAAATCTATATCTTTTTGAAATGCTTGAGCTCTTTTAGCTACCTTATATCCATAAGAATAAGTTGGGCGCATATGTTTTAACAAAGAACGGCTGGTAGTATTATAAAGACCTGAATAATATTTAGCAGCTGAACAACTCCATAAATCAAATTGACTAGAAAAAGCAGTTTTACAACGATACATAGCATCGCTCAAATACAAAGCTGTTCCAGTGAAAGCATCAATATTTTCAAAAGGAGAAGGAATTGCCTTATTTAAAACCTTTGCTACTCGTTTTTTGTAACCAGTTCCATTTTTTTCATCCCACCAAGTATTAGGCATAAATTGTGAAGGCCCCATAGCTCCCCCATAAGCTCCGTCTGTATAAATTGGACAAGAAACAGGGGTAGTATTTGGATCCATACCTAATTCAGAAGTAATCGCCAAGAAAGCAGGTTTCTGAGTATTACTCATCACCGTTCCTGATTTATTTTTAGCTGATTGATTATATTTACATTGTCCTTGATTCTTCCCTATTAATCCATCAATGCCTGATTCTTGGGACAAAATAGAAAGAGTTAAAGCAGCTTCTACTCCTATTTTTTGTTCATAGGGTTGTATTAATTTCAAAGCTTCGCCAAAAGTTAATTCTACTCCTCCTACAGTTCTAAATAATCTGTTTTTTATAGCGGTTTTCACTCTTTCTTTTTCAGCAATGGTAGCTTTGTATTCTGCTTCTTGATTTCTGTTTAAACTAAGTAATTCATTTTTTTGACTTTTATAATTTATTGTTAATTGTTTTTCTTTTTCTTTTTTTACTTTTAATCCTCGTTCGTTCATTTCAGCACTCTCTAATTGAGTTTTAGAAATTTCAGTTTTTACTTTTATATCTTGAAGTTCATCTAATTTATCTCTTAATCCTTTTTTAATAACATCAAAATCATTAGAGTCTATAAAAAAACTTGAAATACTTTCTTCAGAAAGTAGAGCTTCTAAATAAGAAAAAGAATCTAATTCGTTTGATCTTTTAATTAAAACAGACAGGTGTTCAAGAGTTTCTTTTGATTTTTGAGTAAGATTTTTTATATCAATTTCCTTTTGATCTATCTCTTGTCCTATCTGGTAAATTCTAACTTTCGTAGCTCGGATATCTAAATTAGATTTATTTATTTTATTATCCAAAATAGAAATATCTCTTTCTATAGTTACAGATTCTCTTTGTTTTTTATCTAACAAAATCTTTTGCTCTTGAGCTTCTTTTTCGCATTGAATTGCAATCGCTTCTAATTCTGAATCAGATTTTCCTTCAATATCAGTAATACTACATTCAAAAGCCAATGAGGATATTGGTAATAAAAAGATAAATAAAATTAGTTTTATTTTTTTGTTCATTCCGTTAAAGATTATATATACTTAAAGTAGCTACAATCTTTTTGATTAAATTTTAATAGTTTTACAAACTAAACCCGAAATCTCTAACGGGACAAGTTGTAAATATTATAGCAAGAACATTAAAATATTAAAACCTGCCTACCGGACAGGCAAGCATTAAAACAAAACAAATTACTTGGAAGCCAGACTCCCAAGTAATTTATTTTGATGTACTTTTTTCTATTTTTGAATCCGTGGGGGTGCTACCCCCACGGATATATATTATTAAAAAGGTGGTCGCTTTAGCGACCACCTTTTTAATAATTAATGCTTTTATTTTTCTAATTCGGATTTTGTTTCTTCAGCAGGAACTTCTTCTCCTTTACCTTTTTGTTCCCGCCTCATCGGCGAGTCGCCGATGAGGCGACTTTTTTCTTTATTTACTTTCAGAATCTTGTTCTTTAATCTCTTCTGTCTTTTCCTCATCCTTACCTTTTTGTTCCACTTCAACTTCTGAAATATCTTCTGTTACTGATATCTCTTCCTCTTCTTCCTTTGATTCAGTAACTATAGCAATCACTTCTTCTTCATCCCCTACTATAGTTGCTGATTCTGGTAATTTCAAATCTTTAGCTAAAATTTGACTATCAAAATCTACTAATGCAGAAATATCTACCTCAATTGATTTAGGTAAATCCTTAGGCAAAACTTCTATCTTTAATTCATATAAAGTTTTCATCAATATAGCTCCTAATTCCTTAACTGCTTGAGATTCTCCTACAAATTCTAAAGGTATAACTACTTCCATTTTCTTACCTCTTTCAATAATATAAAAATCAACGTGTCTTGGATTATCTGTGATTGGATCAAAATCAATTGCTTGTATAACTGCTTCTTTATCCTCTCCCACTCCTTTCAAAGTAATCAAGGACGATCCTCCTGCTTCTCTCCAAGTTTTTTTGAAATCTGCATAAGGTATCGTAATTGGAGTATTTTCTTCTTTAGGACCATAAAAAACACCTTTAATATTTTCTGTAAGGCTTTCTACTTTATTAGGTTCAGGAAATTTTTTACTTAAATCCCTTTTTTCTATATTTAAAATTAATGACATATGTTTAGGTTATTAGATATCCGCCAGCTGGCGGAAGGTTTTTAGATAATTAGAAAAAAATTTACTTTGTAAATTTTCTCTTTTCTTTTTATCAACAGGTAGAGTATAAAGGAAAAAACATTAAAATACAAGAACCCTCCCAAAGCGAACAGGTATGAGAACATAAAAACAAATATGAACGGATTTTGGCTTTAGCCAAAATCCGTTCATATTAAAATTAATCAAACTCAATATCAATATAAAACAGAAAATAATTAATTTAAATGCTTTTTAAATAAATTTAAATAAACAAAGTTAAAATCGAGTATAATTCAAGAAAACCAAGAAAAATATTTTGAGTTTAAAAAAGAGGTCTGACTTCAATGACTCTATAAGAAATCCGACTTCAATAATGACTAAACAATATTTATCAACTAAAGATTACGATTATCTTAACTAAGAAGTCGGATTTCGATTGAACGATCCCTTTAGATAAATTATTTTAAGAGATTTATTTTTTCCGCAACAACCCCTTGAACTGATTTAATTACTGTTTGTAAATATCTATAAGGAGCTAATTCATTAGGATTATCAGGAAAATATTCTTCCACTAATTCTTTTAATCCTTCCTTATAAGCCAATCTCAAATCAGTACTAAAATGAATCATAGAAATTCCTGCTTGAACAGAATCTTTTATATCTTCCTTAGCCACTCCTGAACCTCCATGCAACACCAAAGGAATTTTAACAATATTTACTATTTCCTTTATTCTTTTTATATTTAAACTAGGATTAGAAAAATTTTTTAAAACTCCATGCAAATTACCAACAGAAGGAGATAATAAATCTACTTTGGTTTCTTGAACAAATTTTAATGCATCGTCAGGCTTAGTGATAAGGTCTTCAGTTACTTCTGCCCCTTCTGGGATATCATCTAAAAGTTTTGAAGAATTACCAATAAAACCCATTTCTCCTTCAATAATTATATTTGGATCTATTCCTTTCAAAATAGAAGCTGTTCTTTTGGTCGCTTTAATATTATCTTCTAAAGACATTTTAGAATTATCAATAACAATTGAGTCAAAACCTGCTCTTACAGCCTCTTCAGCACTCTCATAAGTTTTACAATGATCAGCATTTATAAAAATAGGATAATTATTTTCTTCTCGAAAAGTTTTAACAAAAGCAACTAATTGTTCTGTACCTATATATTTTCTTTCACTTTCAGAAACACCTAAAATAATTGGTATTAAATTATTTTCAGTAGATAATTCTTTGGCTGCTTTTAAAACACCTTTAAACATTTCTAAATTAGACACATTGAAATGACCAATAGCATAATTATTGGTAATTGCTTTTTTAATTTCTGTTTTTAATGTAAGCATAATAAATTAGTTTAAAGTCTGTAAAGTTCATAAAGTCAAAAGTCTTAAAAAAATCATTTTATGATTTTTACTTTACAGACTTTTGACTTTCAACTTTCGACCCTAGTTTATTATAACAATTATAAATAAAAAGAAAATACTTTTATTTTCCCCAATTATTTTTGCTTCCAATAACTAAAATGTTATTATATATGTAATGAATCCCGTTAGAGATTTGACGGGAATGGAGATTAATAATTAAATTAAGATTGTTTACTAAAAGTTTAGGGACTTGTCCCGTTAAAGATACTTTTAGTAAAGTATCTTTAACGGGATGAATAAAAAATTTGATTTTGTAGCAATAGGAGATGTAGTAGTCGATGCTTTCATTAATATGAAAGCTGCTAAAATAAAAGAAGAAAATGGTAAGCCTGAATTATGTTTTTCCTTTGCTGATAAAATTCCTTATGAATGGTTAGAAGTAATTCCTGCTGTGGGAAATAGTCCTAACGCAAGTGTTTCAGCTAGTCGTTTAGGGCTCAACTCAGCTCTAATTACTAATATAGGGAATGATGATTTCGGAAGACAGTGCCAAAGATCTTTAGAAGAAGATTCTGTTGATTTAGAATTTTTAAAAATTCATTCCGGTAAAAAAACAAATTATCATTTTGTTTTAATATATAAAGCTGATAGAACTATTTTAGTTAAACATACAAAATTTGATTATAAATTTCCCGAATTAGAAAACCCTAAATGGATTTACTTAAGTTCATTAGCTGAAAATTCTCTTCCCTATCACTTAGAAATTGCAAAATATTTAGACAAAAACCCTGAAGTTAAAATGGCTTTTCAGCCCGGAACTTTTCAAATGGAATTAGGATATGAAAAATTAAAAAAGATTTATAAACATTCAGAATTGTTCTTTTGTAATGTACAAGAAGCTAAAAGAATTTTAAATGCTGTAAATCCTGATATTGTTAGTCAAATTATTGGAAAAGAAAAACAAGAAATAATTATTCATCTTTTAACCGAAATGAGAAAACTAGGTCCAAAAATTGCAGTTATTACAGACGGTCCTGATGGAGCTTATGCCTACGATGGAGAAAAAACTTTATTTGTACCAATGTATCCTGATAAAAAAGAACCAATTGATAGAACAGGAGCGGGAGATGCTTTTGCTTCTACTTTGACAAGCGCTTTAGCTAGTAGGAAAACTTTAGAAGAAGCTATGCTATGGGGACCAATTAATTCCATGAATGTTGTTCAACATGTGGGAGCTCAAAAAGGATTATTGTCTCGTCCTCAATTAGAAGAATATCTAAAAAATGCTCCTGAGGATTATAAAGTATCGATTATTGGATAAAAAATTTGAAATAATTAATAAAGATTCCTCACAGCAAGCTAACAAGATATTGTAGGAATTCGTTTTGCTTGTGCTATCTCGAAGTAAGCTTCAAGATATTCATCTGTATTAACTCCTCGGCTCGGCAATAGAAAAATTACCAAACCTTTTACTTGGGTGTTTTACTTGGGTGTTTCGTTCCCAAGTGAAAAAGCCTTGTATTGGTAAACACAGAGCTCAATAGAAACATTTCGCTACATTTTTCTATTACTCTCGCACTACGTCGATAATAAAAACTGCAGGTTATATATTATTAACCTGCAGAATTTTAAATCTTGAGGAGAATTATCTATTCTATATCCCCAAATTGTCTCCTGATTATTGTTGTTATATGGCGTTTACACAAAGCCATACCCAAATCTTTTTTTACAATAAAACCTCTTTTTTCCTCTTCTGATAAATTTTCAGGCAATTGATCCAACTCATCTTCTGTCAAATGAACAACAAAAGCAGGTTTATTACAAAAAGTTTTTGTGAAACCACAAAAGAAAATTCGAGTATTTCCAAAAAAGAAAGTTTTTCCTTTATTGACATTGAAATTTTCTAACATGATACCTCCTTTCTGTTGATAAATATCATGATTTTAGTTAACTTCTATTTATCAGAATAGTTCAAAAACAACTAAAAAGCAACAGCAAAAACTGCTTTTTTAATAGCTTCCTTATCTAATCTATAATGTTTTAATAATTCTTCAGGTTTGCCTGATTGTCCAAACTGATCTTTAACTGCTATAAATTCTATTTTAGTTGGGTGTTTTTGTGCTAAAAATTCGGCAATAGTTGAACCCATTCCTCCTGCTAATTGGTGATCTTCTACAGTAACAATAGCTTTTGTTTTTTTAGCAATAGCCAAAATTCTTTCTTCTTCAAGTGGTTTTATCTGAGAAATATTAATCACCCTAGTACTAATCCCCTCTTTTTTTAATTCTTGAGAAGCTTGGATTGCTTGGGGAACCAAATGACCTGTCGCCATTATTACGATTGGAAAACCACTATCCTTAGGGGTGCTACCCCTAAGTGATTTACTTGGGGGTGCTACCCCCAAGGATTCTAAGTTTTCAAAATCTATTTCTTCTGTTGCTATTCTTGAAAGTCTGATATAAACCGGACCTTCTATCTGAGCAGCTTTTTTAGTAAGTTTTTTAGCTTCTTCAAAATCTGCAGGAGAAAAAATAGTTAATCTAGGAATAGCTCTCATTAAAGCAATATCTTCCAAAGCTTGATGACTTCCTCCATCTGAACCTGTAACTACTCCGGCATGGGAACCAATAATTTTCACATTTGAATTATTATAAGCAATGGTAGTTCTAATTTGCTCCCAATTTCGCCCAGGAGAAAAAATTGAAAAAGAAGTTGCAAAAGGAATTTTTCCCATTGCTGACATTCCTGAAGCTACTGAAGCCATATTTTGCTCAGCTACTCCACATTGCACAAATCTTTCTGGATATTTTTCAGCAAATTTTTTAGCACGAGTAGATTCTGTTAAATCAGCTGAAAGCACAACAACTTTTTCATTTTCTGCTCCTAATTCTAGAAGAGCTTCTCCAAACCCGTCTCTAGTTGATTTTAATTGTTTCTTATTTTTGCTTGACATAATATTTTACTTTGTTAAAATTAAACTAATCACGCCCCCCCGTATGTTCGCATACGGGGGGGACATTTTTATATATCTAGTAATTTATTTATTTCCGTTCTATAAATTCCTTTCTCTATATTTAAAACTTCTTTTCCCAAATGACCTCTCGTGTAAATTACTATTACCTGTTTTCTTTTTTCAATTAAATATTCATATATTGGAGCAAAATCTCCATCTCCACTTAAAAACACAAAGCCGTCAAAACCTTTATTTAAACAATCATAAACTGACATACAAATTTCAATATCAAAATCACATTTTCTCTGTTTAATACTTGTTCCTTCTATTTTTATATATTTTACATCTTTTGTATACAGTTTATATCCAATTTTTTCTATTTTCTTTAAAAAATTAACAGACTTAATATGCTTATCTCTCCCAAAGTAAAGATTATTTGTTTTTATACTTTTATATTGTTTCAAAAAATTAAAAAGTTCTTGGGGGTTAATTTCTTTTTTTAAAGACTTTTTCCAATTATAGACATTAGCCCAATCTATAAAAACAGCTGTTTTTCCGTTTAATTTTAAAATTTGTTTTTCTGTTTTCGTCATTATGTAGATTTATTTAATTACTTTTCTCATTTTTTGAGCAAAAACTTTATAATCTTCTTTTTTAGCTTTTACAATTTTAATTTTCATACTTTAATTTTAACATAAAAATATATTTTTAAATTAATTGATTTAAATTTAACTATTCCAGTTAACTGGAATAGTGTAACTTTTTATGAGTTGCTTCCATCCTAAGGCAGGCAGACTTTACCTCGCAATGAAGGGCGACAGCGAAGCTGTCGCCCTTATCAACATTCCGCCTTCTACTTTCTATTTTCCTATTTCGATAGAAATAGGGCAATGATCTGACCCCCAAATATCATCGTGAATTTCAGCTTTTTTAATTTTCTTTATAAATTTTTTTGAAACTACGAAATAATCTATACGCCAACCAATATTTCTTTCTCTTGCCATAGCTCTATAAGACCACCAAGAATATCGTATAGTTTCTGGATGGAAATTTCTAAAAGTGTCTATCATTCCATCATTCAAAAATACAGTCATCCATTCTCGTTCCTCTTTCGTAAATCCTGGATTGCCATGATTATCTTTAGGTCGAGCTAAGTCTATTTCGTTGTGGGCTACATTGAAATCTCCTGTTATGATAACTGGTTTTTTCTTTCCATACCTACCGGCAGGCAGGTCTAATTTTTTTACTAATTTGTGTAATTTTTTGTTATATTCAATCTTATAATCTAATCTAGAAAGTTCATGATTAGAATTAGGAAAATAATTATTGATTAGATAAAAATCTTTAAATTCTAAAGTTTGAGTTCGCCCTTCGGTGTCAAATTTATTAACCCCCAACCCATTTTTTATACTTGGCAATCCGATTGCCAAGTCATTTTTAACTAAGGTTAAGGTTCCGCTGTATCCAGGCCTTTCAGCAGAATTCCAATATTCTGTATAACCTAATTCATTAAAAAAACTTTCTCCTGCCAAATTAACTGAAAATTCTTTTTTTCGAGCTTCATCTGCAATCTTAATTTCTTGCAAACACAAAACATCAGCTTCACCTGATTTTAAAAAAGCCTGAGCTTCTGGTTTTTTAAGCCACGCTCGTATTCCATTGATGTTCCAAGAATAAATTTTCATACAGAAATTATATCATAAATTTCTAACTACTTGCTTTTAAAAACAAAAAAGTGTATAAGTTTATTTAGAGTTTGGTAAAGATGAATAATCCAGAGGCAAACAACAATTGCGAGGGAATTCTCTCAGAGATGAAACCGTAAAAAATATGCTTTTTGGTAGGTGCGCACGACTCGACACGTTAGTCAGAAGGAGATCAGGAATGCTTCCTGACATAGGACTTTATTGGATTATGGCTTGCATCCACCAATATTGATGAAATCCTATGCGTAGTACTCAAGAGGCCACCCATCTCACCAAACTCTCTACCGTCTATATAAGTAATTCCTTATCTCTAGGCGGTTTTGTTTTTGTTTAATTTGAACAAAAAAATTATTCAGCAATTTGGTTATTAAATAAAATGATTTGCTTATAATGCTTGCAAAAAAAAAATGATTTTCTATATACTTTAGATTAGTTTTGTACAAAAAAAATACGAAGAAAGAAGAAGCTAATGACTAGAATTAAAATTCCCACTCATCTCATTGCCTTGTGTTTACCAATACAGGGCTTTTTATTTTGTAAAATAAATAACTAATAACTGAAGAAATAATCACTTGAGAATTACTATATCAAAACGAGTTTCTATAATACCTTGTTAGCTTGTTGTGAGGAATTTTTATTTAAATCTATTCTGGTGTTCTTGAGAACTCTGGAATAGATTTTTTGTTAAAAAATCAAAAACCCTGTCCTTCTCGCAGAGACGATGAACGAAGACGGGTTATTCTGGATCGCCACGTCAAAAATTTAATTTCTCGCAAAGACAAGCGACCGCGAAACGGTCGTCCTTTCCCTAACTAGCTAACCCGCCAGCAGGCGTGGGTAGACAGGGGGTTCCAACAAATCTTTGCTAAAATTTGTTGGGATTTTCCTTTTTCGTAGTTGGACTACGGAATTTATAAAATGGTTAATCGTAGGCTCTCCGTCATCCGCCAACTGGCGGAGGTGGATGAGCCTACGATTGGTATTTTGGTTAGTTTTTTGATACTTGGGGGTGCTACCCCCAAGTGAGTTACGGGCAGTTGGTGGCTTTACGGAAACCTGCCTTAGTAGCTTCTTGTTCAGTGCAAAAATAAGACTCTCCTTTTCGTATGTCTATAATAGTCCTTTTGTAATTATCACATCCAGGGACTAGATATGTTTTTCCATATCCGGCATCGGAGATATTACCTTTAATAATACATTCTGGATCTGTGGGTTCGGTGCTTTGTTCTCTTAAAGCAGCAGCTTCTTCACTGACTTGTTCTTGATAATCACAGTCTTTCCATAATCCGAGATTATCGGCTTGGGCTTGTCTTTGAGCGGTAATGAATAAGTCTCGGTAACGATTGTCGGGTGGGCTGGATTGATAAAAAGCAAAACCATTTCGTATCATATAATAATTGACTGGGATATTGTCTTGTTCGGGATCTTCGTTGATGACAATTATGTAACGAAGTAATCGGTTGTATTGGTCTAAGCCGGAAATATCTTTTTCAATATTAATGTTTTTGTCTTTGGTAATTTGGGTTAAGGATTCTTTAGATTCATTAAAATAGCACTCGCCTTTTCCAGGAGCATTTATTCCGATAAGTCTGATTTTTCTAGTCTTGAGAGTACCCGTTTTGATTTTTAGAGTATCGCCGTCAATGATTTTAGTGATTTTGTGTTCTCTTGTTTCAAACTCTGGTTTTTGGATATCAGTTTTTTTGACAATGGTATAGCCAGTCAAACCGCTGGCAGCTAGAAGAGCTGTAATTGCTGATAAAATTGCTTTAGTTTTCATTGGGTTAATTATAACATGAATTGATTAAATTCTAGATCCTTTTCCGTAGTTGGACTACGGAATTTATAAAATGGTTAATCGTAGGCTCTGTTGAGCCCACGATTGGAGTTTTGTTGATTTAGAGGTACCACCCCTCCTAAGGCGGGCAGGCTCAGAAATGGTTTAACAAAACGAACTACTAAAGGTGATAAGTATCTTAACCAAGAGGTCGGACTTCGTTTACAAATTTATTTATTTAAAAAATTTAAACACCTATTACCACCAGTTAACTGGTGGTAATAGGTGTTTAAATTATATATAAGATTATGACAATATTATAATAGATTTATATTTAGTTAGATTTGAGTGTATTGAGTTGGATTTTTAGTACTTGGGGGTGCTACCCCCAAGTGATTTGTTGGCCATCAAATGGCCGACAAATTAGAAATAAAAGGGATAAAAAAAGCCACACAATAGAAGAAGCTGGGGGCTTTTTCTATTGTGTGGCTAAAGGATATTTAAAAACATTCTCAAATGTCTTTTTCATCCTCTTTTTTTGTTGAAAAAGGAATAATTCCTCCTTTGAGTTTAATGTGTTCATAATAAACACGAGTTTCTTTACCTTCAGGGTTAATTCCTTCAATAAAATGGTCTTCAACTTTCAAAGTGTTTTCGATAATGATTTTTTCTCCCCCATTGTTTAAAATGATTTTGATGGGTTCTTTGAAATCCTGAAATGCATTCAGGAGATTTTTGAAAAAAAACATCCTGATTTTTTCAACGAGATCAATCAAATATTTTTGAGTGTTCTCCAGAGTTTCAACACGAATAGTTGACTCAATCATTTTTTCCAAACTTTCAACAATGAAACAAACATCTTCGTTTTTTTTAGGAAGTTTGGATTCTTCCAACAGATTTCCTAATTCCCAAAACACAATCTTAGAAGAAATAAAACCTTCTGCTATTTGAACAAGATGTTCCTTCATTTTTTCTAAAATGTTTATATGATACGGTTTTTGTTCCATTTTTTTCTCCTTTTCTTTAAAATTTATGTTTAAAAATACTACTTTTTCTGTTCTGAATATACTTGATTCAGGAGGTTTTGTAAAGCCTGTCCGCCTTAGGAGGGAGAATCCCGACAAATCTTTACTAGGATTTGTTGGGATTAAAAATTTTAGATTTTGGATTAATTATTTAGAGGTCGCAGCTCGGCAATGGTTTAATAAAACGAATTACTAAAGGTTGCTGGTATACACGTTAAGAGCAACGACCTCGTTTGTTTCTTTATCATTTATAGGAATGTGAGAGGATTGTAAAGCTTGCCTGCTGGTAGGCAGATTGTTTGAAAATTGTGAATTGAGAATTGAAAATTAACAAAAATAATCTAAATTTTTCAACCTGCCTGCCGGCAGGCAGGAAAAGAAGTCCGACCTCCAAAGGTCGGACTTCTTTTACGGGTGAGGCTTCGCCTCGCCCGTTACTTTTAATTTTTAATTTATCATTTTTCATTCAAAATAAAAGGACGATGGGCTTTAGCCCATCGTCCTTTTCTAAAAGCTAAGTTTACCTAAAAACCTAACCTGCTAGATAATCCCTTTCTTCTGTTTCATTTCTTTTTTTCCGCCTCCGCCAGTTGGCGAATGGCGGACTAAATAAATTTAGTGGTCTCAATTTAAGGTTCCGAGACCAACACCTTCTTATGGTTATAGCATAAGAATCAACCGTTTAAGCCGTCTTTTTCTTGAAAGAAAAAGACTAGTCGAAAGTAAAAAGTCGAAAGTCGAAAGTAAAAAATTTGCAAGCAAATTTTTTAACTTTATGGACTTTATGGACTTTGCAAACTTTCCACTAGACATCGTCCTAAGACGATGTTAGCAAGTTCATTTTGAAATAATCCACGACCACCTTCCGGTAGCCGTACCTTGTTCATTTTGTTACTATCTGCTTAAAGCAGACGATATAACATTTCTGTTATATTCTTTATGTCGCCATAAAGTTCGGACTATATCTCCATCCTTTCTTTAAAAATTTTACATTTAATCGGATGCCAAGACCCTATAGTCTTAGCAAATTTTGCATGAGATTTGGTTGAGATAAAGAATCTCCAATAATTTGAATCAACTCTTTTGCTTGGGTTATGTATTATTCCTGAAAATATACCTAGTTCTAATAAGATTTTTTTGATTTTTCTTAATTTCAAATAGTCTTTTTGAACAAATTGAATATAAAATCTATTATCTTCTTTATGTGGTATACCTCCTTCAGCATCAAAGAAACCTCTAATATAACCAATTTTTTCTGATTTTAATTTACAATCACTAGGATTAAAATTAAAATCTAAAAATTTAGCTAAAGTTTCTAATGCATACATTTCCCTATCTCTTCCTTCTTTATAAATCCAAGATTTATAACCTAATTTCTCTAACAAAACCTGAATTGTATCCAACCACTTCTTATATTTCTGGGTAAAACGAAATCTTTTACCTTTATTTAAAGAAGCATCATGTAAAGCCCCTAAAAGATAAGTTTTAATTTCTCTTTTAGAAACCTTAGAGAAAGGAGCTTGGCGTGTAGTCTCTGAGGGGTCATAGTTTGTTATCAATTCACAAACCAGCGGACTTCCCTGCTGATTGTCTGCACCTGTAACATTTTTACTCATATGATAATTATATCATATAAAGTAGTTCAGGATTCTCAGAGTTTCCAGCATACAGCCGAGTTTTTCACAAGAAATTACTCTCTTGCGGTCGCAACAAATTTACGACTTACACCTTGTTACCGATTTTACCTTAGTTCGCCATAAAGACGACTGTCGGGCACCTCCGGCTCCCTTGTGTTGACGGGCGGTGAGTACAAGACTCGAGAACGTATTCACCGCAGTATAGCTGACCTGCGATTACTAGCGATTCCAACTTCATGAGGGCGAGTTTCAGCCCTCAATCCGAACTGAGGATGTGTTTGAAGGATTGGCTCAGAATTACTTCGTCGCAACCCGTTGTCACACCCATTGTATCATGTGAGCAGCCCAAGGCATCAAGGGTCATGCTGACCTGGCGTCATCCCCACCTTCCTCCCCTCACCCAGAAAACCATTACAATTACTTAGTAAAAACAAAAATATTGCTTTCTTTTCATAACCATAAGATTTCCAAACAAATCATCACTGTAAGCCTTTAGCTTACGATGATTTTCTGGGTGAGGGGCGGTCTCGTCTGACACGTATAACAGACGATAAGGGTTGCGTTCGTTTCCTCACTTAAGAGAACATTTCAAAACACGAACTGACGACGGCCATGCAACACCTGTCAAACCTGAAGGTTCTTTCGTTTCTGAAAGAACATACGGATTGATGTCTAGCCTTGGTGAGGTTCTTCGTGGATTGTCGAATTAAGCCACGTGATCCACCGCTTGTGCGAGTCCCCGTCTATTCCTTTGAGTTTTAAGCTTGCGCTCGTACTACCCAGGCGGTTCACTTAACGCGTTAGCTGTGCCTCTCAGAGGGTCGATACTCCGAAAAGCTAGTGAACATCGTTTAGGGCGTAGACTACAGGGGTATCTAATCCCTTTCGCTACCTACGCTTTCGTGTCTCAGCGTCAGAAATGTGCCAGTGAATTGCCTTCGCTTTTGGTGTTCCCCATAATATCAACGGATTTCACCCCTACACTA
>CAZAKQ010000010.1:0-23887 GCA_964486155.1 uncultured Candidatus Saccharibacteria bacterium
GAAAATTTTAAAAATTGTAACAGAAAATCCAGAATTGTTTCAAAAAATTGGAACAGAAGTTCAAGCTAAAATGAAAGAAGGAAAAGATCAAATGTCAGCTACTATGGAAGTAATGAGTAATTACCAAAATGAATTGAAGGATATAATGAAATAGAAATTTTAAATATAACAAATATAGTACATCACTATTGACATATAGTAAACCCTGATGTACTATATTAAACAGTAGAACCTAATATCAATTATTTTAAAGAGGAGGTAAAAATGGCTATTCGTTTTGAAAGAGTATTGGCTCAGGCTGAGGTTATGGTGGTAAACAAATATAATCGAACAAATGGAACTTTTGTTCAATTTGAAGTTTCAAATCTTGTTATCCCTTTGAAAAAGGAATTTAAAAAGGTATGGAATGATGTTCATGCCGATTGGATGAAAGTTACCGTTGGGGACAAGACTTCAATTGTAAAAGTCATTTGTCTAATTTCCAAAGATGCTTTCAAAGGAAGATTTCCGGATGCTGTTAATCAGGCAGAGAACTTTAAATTGCACCAAAAATTTAAAAATAACCGTCGGTTTGGAGGTGCTTACCATTCTTCTCATAAAAAAGGGAGATCAGCATATGCTTAAGTCTCAAATTGAACCACAACAAAAAGGCTGTTTTTATTTTAACCAAATAAAAACAGCCTTTTTTAATGCAATAGAATTCTATTTGTGCTATTATCAAATGAATTAAATTTTAAATTAAAATTATGCTTTCAATAGGCACAGTCAGAACACTAAACGACATAATTTAAATACTACAAAAATTCCTCTTGAATTTATTATAAAACTCCCTGCTCCCAAGAAACTTTTTGGGAATTGATTCAGCACGAAGTATTGACACTATTATGATATGATGTTATTATATTTGCGGAAAAGTTACTTATTAAATAGTTTTATATCAAGGAGATTAATATGAAAAAAGTATATGTTACTGGTATAGCTGGTACTGGTAAATCAACAGTATTAAAAAAGCTTAAAGAAAAAGGTTTTTGTACTATTGGTACTGATGAAACCCTGAATCTTTGTCATTGGGTTAACCAAAAAAGCGGAAAAGCTGTAAAAGAAGAAACTGCTCTCACTGAAGAATTTGTTAGTTCACATGATTGGTTATGTGATATAAAATTCTTGCAAGAACTTATTGATAGAAAAAAAGAAGATATAGTTTTTGTATTGGGGATTACAGGCAATCAAGAACAGTACTTGGATAATTTTGACAAAATTCTTTGTTTAACAGCTAGACCTGAAGTTTTTCTTGAAAGAATAAACAACAGAATTGATAACGATTTTGGCAAAGAGAAAAAGGTTCAAAAACGTCTTCTTGGTTGGTATAAAGAGTATGAAGATAAAATGTCAAAGAGAGGAGCGACTATAATCAATGCTGAAAAGCCAATAGATGAAGTTGTTGAACAGATACTTAAGAATTTTTAATAAAATAGCCGCACATAGGAAGATCCATAATTTTTCTTTTGTGCGGCTTTTCTATTCTTTATTTGATAAATAAAAGTAAGAGAAGAGAATAAAATCTCCTAATAAGGAGGTTTTTTATTTACAAAATCTCTAGAAATTACCCTTAAAATATGTCATAATAGGTTTTTATTATTTAAGTCAAAATCAAAATGCTTTCGATAGGCACAGTCAGAACACTAAACGACATAATTTAAATACTACAAAAATTCCTCTTGAATTTACTATAAACTACCTGCTCCAAAAAAATGTTTGACAATAATAGGCTAATATGATATAAAATAAACATGGTAAAAAGTTACGAAAAAAATATATATGGCAAAAGACCAATGAATATTGGGGCTTTTCATGTAACACCACTGTCTCCAGATGGTATTTGGGCAATGTATATGAGTAACTTAATGAAATCTATTTAAACATTTTTAAAATTAGTTATTGAAATACCTTGCTCAGAGCAAGGTATTTTTAATCTAGTAAGTATTTTGACAATTAAATAAAAGGTGAAATTAAGAAAAATTTAAAATCAAAAAGGAGAGGAGAAGAAGGTGGAAAAATTTCAGAAAGATCCGAAAAGGTCAGAGTCTTGGAGAGATTATTTGGAACATTTTAAGACAATTGCAGACATGCTGTCTTGGGTTTGGAGAGAGTTCGTCAATGAGAAAGGTAAAACTTTGGCAAAAAAAGCTTTTGTTTTTGCTACGATTATGTATGTTTTGGACATTGCTCGTCCATACTTGTTGGGTTTGGTTTTTGATGGGTTGGATTCGGGCGTATCTTCCGTAATGATTATGGGAATATCATTGTATATTCTTTTTGTTATAGGGAGACTTCTTTGCTCGTACAAAAGGAGGGTAGCTCAAGAATTTATGTTTGGAGAAAATGCTAAGGTATTAGACCAAAAAACAACTAAATTGTTTTTGGGTAAGTCTTTGGGGTTGCACTTAAATGAAAATTCTATACTGAGTAAGTCGAATCTTGAAAGGGGTTATCATCGAATGAATGAGATATGTTACCTGATTCAATTTGAGGGTATTAACTCAATTTTAGGTTTGTTCATTTCCTGTGCTGGGCTTTTGATCTTAGACTTTAAGTCAGGTTTGGTTGTCGTTGCTATGCTTATTTCTCATTTTTCTTGGGGGCTCTTCATAAACCGGAAAATGGTAGATGAAGGTGTAAAGATTGATAGTAAATGGCGTTCGATGAATCGTTTTAGGGTGGAATTGCTCGATCTTGTTTTTCGGGTAAAGGTAAACAGAAAAGAGAATTTTTCTTTAAAAAAACTAAGAGAAAAATTTGATGAGTTTATTGTTCCTGACAGAAAGCTCTGGTTGTGGTTTATTAAAACAACAGTTATTCGGGGAGCTTTCGATTATGTCGGTCTTGTCGCGATTTTAATTTGGGGGGTGTTCAGGGTTTGGCAAGGTGAATTAAGTCTAGGTACCTTGTATCCTATTATGGTATGGGGAAACACTGTAATTGATAACCTTTGGAGAATTGGAGAGGTAGAAAGGAATTTGCATTTCAATACACCTTCAATTCTTTCGTTGAAGAAGGCTCTTGAAATGCCTGATTCTTTGGTTCATCTCAAAAATGCTGTTGTTTTGCGTGTAGGAAAACTTTTTCAGGTTGATTTTGATAAGGTTGGTTATACCTATTCTGAAAATGGCTTAAAGCCTGTACTGAAAGAGGTTTCTTTGAATATTGCTCCTGGAGAAAAAGTTGGGGTGATTGGGATTAGCGGAGCCGGAAAATCAACGATGGCTTCTCTTTTGTTGCGGAATTTTGATCCAACCAATGGTTTGATTAAAATCAACGGGTTCGACTTAAGGGAAATCGATCATAAATCTTGGCTTTCTCTTGTGGGTTATATCCCTCAATCAGCGGAGATTTTTGATGGGACTATTCGGGAAAATCTTCTTTACGGTTTGTCTGAAAAAGAAGCCGAAGAGTTTTCTGATCGAAAGCTTTGGAAGATGATGCGAAAATTGCAAATTGATTTTGGAGATCGTTTAACTGATGGCTTAAATACCTTGGTCGGACGAAATGGAATTAAATTGTCTGGTGGTCAAGCTCAGCGGTTGATGATTGGAGCAGCGGTTTTAAAAAATCCAAGCTTCATGATTATCGATGAAGCTACATCTTCTCTTGATGCAACTACTGAAAAGTGGGTGCAACAAGGATTAGAAGAAGTTTTAAAAGATAGAGGAGCTATGATTATTACACATCGTTTGAATACTATTCGGCGAGTGTGTGATCGATTTATAGTTTTAGATGGAAATGGAGAAGGAGGTAAAATAATTGCAGAAGCTAGGTCCTTTGAAGAATTGGCTAAAATTTCACCAGAATTTAGATCATTAGCAGAAGATCAAGGATTGTCTTTGATTACTGTTTAAAAGGAGTTCTTAAGAGTTAAAAATAAACTCGATTAAGCATGTTGCTTAATCGAGTTTTTTAATTATCTATTTTTTAAAAATTTTATTCATAGATTCAAAACTATCTAACCCCAAATCCCAATTATCCTTACCTCTTTTCCATAATTTGTATTCTCCTCTGAAGGTATCATTTTCGGTCATTTGCTTTGGGTAAGGAATAGAGTTTTTGAATGATGGGTCTAGTCTATACCAAGTATCGTTTAATTTAGCTTCAACAATAGAATGAGTCATTGTTCTTTTGGTTGAAACTAGTTTTAATAAATTACCTTCAATTCCTAAAGCTTTACATAAAGCGAGAAAAACTAAAACAATATCGGAACAAGCTTTTCCTTCATAAACATAACCATCTTGAATAATTTGAGAAGCTGTTCGTTTCCATTGAATACTATCAGCATGCTCTTTGGTTTTTTCATTATAAGGTTTAAATTCCAAGGTATCTAAAACATAATCTCTTAGATTTACTAAATCTTCAGGAGTTTCAACTTTCATATCTCCTAAAAAATTTAAAATATATTTATCTGTTTCTATTTGAGATTTTGGTTTATTTTTCATATTTCTGATTATACTAAAAAATGAGAGAATAAGATATTATTAATAGGTTTTTTGTATACAAAATCTCTAGAAATTACCCTTAAAATATGTCATAATAGGTTTTTATTATTTAAGTCAAAATCAAAATGCTTTCAATAGGAATAGTTGGTTTACCCAACGTTGGAAAATCTACATTATTTAATGCTTTAACTGAAAAATCTGTTTCAGCAGAGAATTATCCTTTTTGCACCATTGATCCATCTGTGGGGGTGGTTTCTGTACCTGATGCACGATTAGATAAGTTGAGTAAATTTTCTAATTCTCAAAAAACAGTTCACACCGCTATTGAATTTGTAGATATTGCTGGATTAGTAGCGGGAGCTCATGAAGGAGAAGGATTAGGAAATAAATTTTTAGCTAATATTAGAGAAACAGATGCGATAATTCAAATAGTGCGAATCTTTGAAGATGAAAATGTTATTCACGTAAATGGAAAAATAGATCCAATGAATGATATTGAAGTAATTAATTTAGAATTAATAATGTCCGATTTTCAAACTGTTTCAAAAAGAATCGCTAATTTAGAAAAAGATGTAAAAAAAGGAGAAAAAAATGCTATCGCTGAACAGGAAATTTTAAAAAAGATTGAGAAGGCTTTGGACGATGGTAAGTTTGCTTCTTCAATAGAAACAAACGAAGAAGAAACAAAAATGCTTAAGATGTTAAATCTTTTGACTGTAAAACCAATTTTATATGCTTTCAATAAGAAAATGGGAGGGAAAAATTTAGATGAAATGTATGATTCTTGTTGGGAAGAGGTGGAAAAATTTTTGGATGGATCTGGTTCAAAATGGATTAAAATTGACACACAAGCAGAACATGAATTGAAAGATTTGACGGAAGATGAAAAGGAAGAGTATAAACAAACATTGGGTGGGTCTTGTGATGACATAGATGTTTTAATTAGAAAAGGTTATGAGTTGTTGGATTTAATTACTTTTTTAACAACAGGAGAAGAAGAATCACGAGCTTGGACAATTCGGAGAGGTTCGACCTCTCCAGAAGCGGGTTCAGCTATTCATACAGATTTTAAAGATAAATTTATTAAAGCTGATGTTATTAATTGGCAAGATTTGTTAAATGTTGGTTCTAAAGCTGAAGCTCGAGATCAAGGATTGATTAGATTAGAAGGAAAAGAATATATAGTACAAGATGGAGATGTTATCGAATTTAAGATTTAAAAAATTGAGGAGTTGGACTCCTCAATTTTCTTCTCATTTTTTTGGGTTTAGTATTTTGTAGTAAATATTCTCTATAACAGAACATAGAGATAAATTTTTAAAGGTAATTATTCCAGTTAACTGGAATAATTACCTTTAAAAATTTAATTTGCCGGCAGACAGGTTGACAACTATTTTAAATGATATAAAATTATAAGTATAAATATATGAATAATATTTTGAACACAATATTAAATAACTTTTTCCAATTTTTTGGATTTTTTACACCTAAACTGAGTAGGGAGTTATTTTAATGTTAAAGTAAAGTAGAAAAATTTTAACAAACTCCCGAAAGGGTGTTTTTTTAATTTGTTTTTAGGAAATTTGATAAAATTTTTTAAAAATAGATTAAAAATAATCTATGGATAGTTCTTTTTATAATTAACAAAAAAATAGGAGGTAACGATGTTAGGGAAATCAAACAATCCAGGAACGGCTTATTACAGAAATCCATTGGTTGCAGGAAAAACAGAAGAAATTCAAAAGGTAGATGCAGAAAAAACAGGAGAAGAAGGTGAAGTTGATGTAAAAAACTCAGAGGAGACAGGAAAAGAAGTAAGCTCTAATTTTCCTGTATGGAGGAAAATTGGAGGAAGATCTTCTCACCCTGGATTTTGTTAATTTAACAATTTAGTACCTAAGGTGCTAAGTAAAAAACAAAGGAGTGAATCATTGATTTATTCCTTTTTTAATTCTAAAACATTAGATGTCTAGGAATTAAGTTTTACTACTCTAAACTCACGGTCGTAAGTTTAGAGTAGTTGAGAAAAAAGTTTTTGTTGTTAATAACATTTAGCTTTGGTATTATTAAGTGATTAGAAGTTAATTATTAAAAACTAATGAGTGGAGGGTAGAAAGTAGAAAAAATTTGCACTTGTCCGCTCCTCCTAAGGCGGACAGGCTCAGGAGGAAAGCAAATTTTTTTCTAACATCTAACTACCTAACAACCTAACTAACTAAATTATTATGGAAACTAAAAAAATATTAAAATGGCCATTAATTATTGGAATCGTAATCGTTTTGAATATGTTCTTTTTGTATGCGGTGAAAGTAGCATATCCAGAACCTCAATATGATGATTTTTGTAAAAAAGAACAAATAGTTAAAAATATTGATAATCAAGAAGGATGTTTGATTGAAGGAGGGCAATGGACGGAAAAAGTAGATAGATTTGAACCAGTCAAAGTATATGAAGGAGAAATGGTCGCTATAAATACTCCATCAGGTTATTGTGACCAACAATTTACTTGTCGAGAAAATTATGATACAGCCCGAGAAGATTATGAAAGAAATGTATTTATCGCAGTAGTTATTTTTGGAGTTTTGGCTGTAGTAGGAGGATTTTTAACTTTAGGTAAGGAATTGGTATCAATTGCCTTTACCTTAGGTGGAGTTTTAGCTTTTATTATAGCGTCAACTAGATATTGGGAGTATGCTAGCGATTGGTTACATTTGACTATTTTAGGAATAGCATTGGCCGTATTGATATATATCGCAATAAAAAAGTTTACTGAATAATTAACCTAAATTTAGCATGTAACTTCGTCAGCCCTGCCTACCGGCAGGCAGGTTTAGAAAAATAAATTTCAACGTATGTTAAATACGTCTCAATTTATTTTTCTTCATTTCCTCGTTTCATATCTAAATTTAGATTAATTAAAAAATAAAAATTTTAGTAGTCCGACTACTGAATCTGCAAGTGCGCGGATTTGCCTGAAGATTTTAAATTTATAAATTAAAGTAGTCGGACTACTGAAATTACTTTTTTCCTCGACTTCTCGAATCGTATCTAATTTTGAGTTAATTAAGTTTTAGAAAACAAAAATTCAACGGGTCATTGGTGACCCGTTGAATTTTTTTAGTATATAATATAAGTTATGTCTGAATTAAAAATAATTTCTTGGAATATAAATGGTTTAAAATCATGGTTAGAAACTGAAGGAGTCTTTGATTTTCTAAAAAAACAAAATTTAGATATTTTTTGTATTCAAGAAACTAGATCTTCTGCTGAAAAAGTAAAATCAGAATATAATAATATTTGCTCAGAATTTCCTTTTCAATATTATCATTTTGGTGAAAAGAAAGGTTATTCTGGAACTGCTATTTTTTCAAAAATTAGACCAATAGATATTATTTTTGGAATTGAAAATTTAGAAGGGGAAAATATTGATAAAGAAGGTCGAGCAATAACTCTTGAATTTGAAGACTTTTTTATTGTTAACGTATATACACCTAACTCTAAGTATAATGTTTATACTTTTGATACAGAAAGACTTGATTATAGAATTAATATTTGGGATAAAGCTTTTCAACTGCATTTGAAGAAAATTAAAGAAATAGGAAAAGAGTTAATTGTTTGTGGAGATATGAATGTTTTGGAAAGAGATATAGATCTTCAAAATTATGAATTTTATTTTAAAGAGAATCCTAGTTTTAAAGAAAAGGTTTTAGTAGAGAGAGAAAGTTTTAAAAAGTTTTTTAAATTAGGTTTAGTGGATATTTTTAGGAAATTTTATCCAGAAAAAATAATTTTTTCTTGGGTAGGTCCTCCAGCTTTACATTTACCAAGTACTCGGCTTGATTATTTTTTAATTTCTTCAAAAATAGAGAATTTGGTTGAAGATATTAATATAATTAACAATCAAAATGGTTCTGATCATTTTCCTATTTCTTTAATTTTAAATAAAAAATTATCTGAAAATATTGATAATGAAAATGAGAGCGAAAAAATATTTTTTCCAGAAAAGATAGAAATCCAAAATTCTTTGTTTTAGTTTTTTGCCTATTTTCTCAATTCTCTAATTATGGTAAAATGATTTTTATTGATATTGAACTAAAATACTAAATCTAAATAATGAAAAAATACGATCACAAAAAAATAGAGAAAAAATGGCAAGAGAAATGGGAGAAGGATAATATAGTTAAAATAGATAAAGACGATACAAAAAAAATATTTTATATGCTAGATATGTTTCCTTATCCTTCAGGAGATGGTTTACATATGGGGCATACAGAATCTTATACTGCTAGTGATGTGTATACTCGATTTAAAACTATGCAAGGATTTAATGTTTTACATCCACAAGGATTTGATGCTTTTGGTTTGCCAGCAGAAAACTTTGCAATTAAGACAGGAATAAAACCTCAAGTTAGTACGGCTCAAAATATTTCTAATTTTATCAGACAAATGAAATCTTTAGGCTTTAGATATGATTTTGATGAGAAAGTTGTTACTTACGATCCTAAATATTATAAATGGACTCAGTGGTTATTTAGTAAATTTTTCGAAAATGATTTGGTTTATAAAAAAACTTCCAAGATAAATTGGTGTGAATCTTGCCAAACAGGAATTGCAAACGAACAAGTTGTAGGAGGAGAATGTGAAAGATGTGGTACTCAAATAGTTTTGAAAGAAATTCCTGGGTGGTTTTTTAAAATTACTAATTTTGCTGATGCTTTAATTGATGATTTAGACAAGATTGATTGGCCAGAATATACAAAAAAGAATCAAATTAATTGGGTTGGAAAATCAAAAGGAGCGAAGATAGTCTTTAAAGTCAAAAGTCAAAAGTCAAAAGTTAATGAGGAAATAAAAGTATTTACCACCAGACCAGATACTCTATTCGGTGCAACTTATATGGTGTTATCTCCTGAACATAAATTAATTGAAGAATTAAAAGAAAGAATAGAAAATTGGGATGAAATAGAAAGATATATAATTGAAACTCAAAAGAAGTCAGAAATGGAAAGGGTAGAAGCTAAAGAAAAAACTGGAGTAGAAATAACAGGAATTAAAGCAATAAATCCCGCTAATAATAAAGAAATTCCTATTTTTGTTGCTGATTATGTTTTAGATGGTTATGGCACAGGAGCAATCATGGCTGTCCCAGCTCATGACGAGAGAGACTATGAATTTGCGAAGAAATATAAAATTCCAGTTAAGGAAGTTGTTTTACCTGTTCTTGTAGATACAATTCATCCTCTAAGAGAGGATAAAGAGGATGAGAGAAGAATTAATATAAATGTTATCTTGTTTAATCCTAAAAATAATAAATATGCATTTTTGAAATGGAATACTGATTTAGGTTGGACTACGACTATCGGTGGCGGTTTGAAAGAAAATGAGACTTATGAAGAAGCAGGAAGACGAGAATTATTAGAAGAGACTGGTTATAAAAACGTAAAATTTATACGAGAGGTAGGCAATTGTATAGGCAAAGGATTTGCTAAACACAAAGATATTAATCGTATTTCTGATGTTGTAGGTTTATATTTTGAATTAGAAGATGATGAGCAAGTTGATGTAGATGAAAAAGAAAAAAAACAACACGAGGTTGTATGGTTAACAGAAAAAGAAATAAAATCTTTTTTGAATGTACCAACATCTGTTTATATCTGGAAGTTATTTAAGAATTGTAATTTTGTTTATCTTGATAAAGGTGAATTAGTAAATTCAGGCGATTTTACAGGATTAGATTCGGAAGAAGCTAAGCAAAAAATTACAGAATTTGTTGGAGGAGAATTAGCGACAAATTATCGGCTACGGGATTGGAATGTTTCAAGACAAAGATATTGGGGTTGTCCAATTCCGGTTGTATATTCGCCAGAAGGAAAAGCAAAATTAATTTCTGAAGAACATTTACCTTGGTTACTTCCAACTGATGTTGACTTTGTGCCAACTGGAGAATCTCCATTGACAAAATCAAAAGAATTTAAAGAAAGAACAGAAAAGATTTTTGGAAAAGGCTGGACTCCCGAATACGATACTATGGATACTTTTGTAGATTCATCTTGGTATTTTTTGAGATATCCTGATGCTAATAATAATGAAGAGTTTTGTTCCGAGTCTAGAAAAGCTTGGCTTCCAGTAGATTTGTATATTGGAGGGGCGGAGCATACCTACATGCATCTTTTATTTTCTAGATTTTTTGTAAAAGCTATGAAACAAATTGGGTTACTTAATTTTGATGAGCCTTTTATGAAATTAAGACATCAAGGGATGGTTTTAGACAGAGAAGGTAAGAAAATGTCTAAATCAAAAGGAAATATAGTTAATCCGGATGATATGGTAGAGAGATTTGGAGCCGACGCTGTTAGAACATATATGTTATTTGTTGCACCTTTAGAAGATGAAGTTATGTGGAATGAAAATAATATAATAGGAGTTTATAGATTTTTAGAAAAGGTTTGGAGATATGTTGATAGTTGGAAGGTTAATTATAATGAAGATAATTTAACTCCAGAAATTATAAAATTACATAATGATGAAAGATTAGATACTAATTCTAATCGAGAGCTTCATAAAACTATAAAAAAAGTAACTAGTGATTTGGAAGATTTAAAATATAATACTGCTATTTCCGAGATGATGAAATTTATAAACTTTATATACAAAGAGAAGAAGATAAACCTTGGATCGCTTGATGGTAAGGAAGAATTTTGGGTTGATTTGAACAAAGTGGGATTAGAGACTTTCCTAAAAATCCTAGCTCCGTTTGCTCCTCATATTACTGAAGAAATTTGGGAGAGCCTAGGACATACGGAATCAATTCATTTAGAAGAATGGCCAGAGCACGATCAAAAATTAGTCAAAGATGAAAAACACACAATAGTTGTTCAAGTTAACGGGAAAGTAAGATCTGAAATGGAAATTGAAGATGGGGAAGATGAAGAATCAGTGAAAGAAAAAGCTTTAAAAGGTGAAAAAGTTCAAAAATGGATTGAAGATAAAGAAATCAAAAAAATAATTTATATTGAAAATAAATTAGTTAATATTGTTGTTTAGGTATTTTCAGTCTGGATCTATCTCTCATTTACGTGAACCTCCACTCCCGTCTTCGCGAACGAAGCGAAACGATCTATTTCACTTGGACGTGAAACGTCCAAGTGATTTCACTATTATTAATTTTGTTTATTTTTTTTATTAAACAAACTTTTTACCTAATTTATCTGGTTTTAATTTCTTAGTGTTTATATTAATAATAGTGAGGGACTGCGAAAATTTCGTATTGAAATTTTCTTGACTTTTTATCTAAATAATGATAAAAATGTAGATAAGAAGGAACAGCTAATAGAGGCTGTTTTAATATATAAAAAATGATAACTTTTAAACCAAAAGATACAGTTAAAAACTTCCTTTCAGAATTGCCTGAAAGATCTCAAGATATCTTAATTCGAAGATATGGTTTAGGTGATTCTGTAAAAAAACAAACTTTAGAAGCCATAGGACAAAAATATGGAGTTACTAGAGAAAGAGTAAGACAAATTGAAAATCATTCTTTAAAAAATATTATTAAATCTAATACTTTTAAAAAAGCTGATAATAATTTTCAAGAATTATTATCTATTTTAGAAGATATTGGAGGAATAGTTGATGAAAGATCCTTATTAAAACATTTATCAAGTGATGATTCTACAAGAAATTATATTCATTTCTTGTTTGTGGTTGGTAATCCTTTTTTGAAAGAAAAAACTTCCGATCTTTTTGAAACTAGATGGTATACAGATAAGAAATTAGCTGAAGGAGTATCAAAAATATTACAAAATATTCATAGTAAATTTAAAGGAGATCAATTAATTACTGAAAATGAATTACTAGATATGGTTCGTAGAGAAGCTAAAAAAATAAAAGTTAAGAAAAGTATAAATAATGATCAAATTAAAAAATGGTTATCAATTTCAAAAGTAATTGATAAAAATCCTTTTGATGAATGGGGTTTAGTAACTTCTCAAAATATCAAAATTAGAGGAATTAGATCCTATGCTTATTTAGTAGTTAGACAAAATGGTTCTCCAATGCATTTTAGAGAAGTAGTTAAGATGATAAGAAAACATTTTGGAAAAGATGTGCATGTAGCTACTTGTCATAATGAATTAATTAAAGATGAAAGATTTGTGTTGGTTGGAAGAGGAATGTATGCTTTAACAGAATGGGGTTATTCTCAAGGAATTGTAAGAGATGTTGTAATGGATATCTTAAAAAGAAAAGGAAGATTGACGAAGGAAGATGTTGTAGATAAAGTTTTGAAAGAAAGATATGTAAAAGAAAATACTGTTATTGTGAATTTACAAAATTCAGATTATTTCAAAAAACATAAAGATGGAACTTATTCATTGATTTAATGTTATACAATAAAATTAAGATAGAAATGACTTTATTTTGCATTGTAGAATAAGGTTGTTTTTAATTTTCAAATCACAATTTTCAATTTTCAAGGAATTTTCAATGTTTAAATTTCTAATGTTGACGGATTTTGGCTTTCTTCCTGAACCTGTTCGCCTTAGGAGGAGCGAACAAGTGTCAAAATTCATATTTGAAAATTGATCATTTTTTCTTTGATTGAAAATTGAGAATTGTAAATTGAAAATTATTTTTTTATAAACATTGGTTTATAAAAAAAGAAGTTATCTACATCTCTGCTTCTTTTAATTGCTTTTTATAGTAAAATATAAGTATATGATAGAATATTTTGTTAGTTTATTTCCTTTAACTTATCAAGGTTTAATTGCAGATACTATAAATTTTTTAATTTTATTTATGCCGATATGGTTACCGGTGTTTTTAGTGTATATTTTATGGCACAAATGGCTAAAGTATGTAAGAACTAAGTTTGCTAATAAACAAAATCATAAATTATTAGAAATAAAATTACCTAATGAAATTAAAAAGACACCGTTGGCGATGGAATTATTTTTAACCCATTTAAATCAAACAGGAGGAGAAGGGAATTGGTATGCTAAATATATATTAGGAAAATCTAGAGCAGAGTTTTCGTTAGAAATAGTTTCTTTTGAAGGGCAAGTTAAATTTTTTATTTATACAAGAGAGATTTGGAAAGATTTAATTGAGGCTCAAATTTATGCTCAATATCCAGATGTTGAAATTACAGAAGTACCTAATTATACTTCTTTTATTAAATTTGATCCGAAGGTTCTTTCTTCATGGGGAACAGAATTTAAATTAACTAAAGAAGACTTTTATCCAATTAAAACTTATATAGATTATGATATGGAAGCTAAAGGGGTGAAGGAGGAAGAAAAAATTGATCCCATTACTCCTATAATAGAGTTTTTAGGATCAATTGGAAAAGGTCAGCAAATTTGGTTACAGATAATTATCAAGGCTCATAAATCGGAAAGAAGAAAAAAATTAACTTGGGCAGAGCGTTGGAAAGATAAAATATGGTCTGATACTGAAAATTGGAGAGATCAATCTAAAGATGCAATAAAAGAATTAATTGAAGAAGCCACTAAAACTGAAGAAGGAACAATGCCTAGAATGATGACTAAAGGAGAAGGAAATGTCATAGCTGCTATTGAAAGATCTACTTCTAAGTTGAGTTTTGATTGTAATATTAGAGGAATGTATTTTGCTGAAAAAGATGAGTTCAAGCCAATAAACATACCATCTCTAGTAGGAACTTTTAAACAATTTAATTCTAATGAATTGAATGGTTTTAAATCTACAAATGTTGTAGATTATGGTTATCCGTGGTCAGACTTTAGAAAGATAAGACAAAATCGAAATACAATAAAGATGTTTAATGAATATAAAAGAAGATCTTTCTCTGATGATTATGCACCTTTTGTATTGAATACTGAAGAATTAGCTACGGTTTTCCATTTTCCTGGAGGAGTATCTTCAACTCCTACTTTTGCAAGATTATTATCTAAGAAAGCAGAAGCCCCGTTCAATATTCCAATATAATTCATTAAAAAAGTTAAAACTTTTCGTCTTTGTGAGTTTACAGAGCGATTCAGAAATAATAAGAAAAATTTGCTCTCCTCCTGAGGCGGACAAGTGCAAATTTTTTACTAACTATCTAATTATCTAATCAACTAAACAATTATGTTAAATTTCAAAAATTATAATCCAAGAAATTTTAAGGTTAAGATGAGATATTTTTTAAATAAAATTTACTATAATAGCGAAGCATTTTTTTATTATTTAAAATTTCGTATTATTAAACATTGGAAATATTCTAAAACTAGCACTCGTGTAATTTTTGGAGTTTTGTTTTTTGGAATTTTGTTTTACTACATCATGTTAGCTCCCCCGGGAAATTTTCCTGTAGGTTCAATAATTACTATTGAAGAAGGTGCTACTTTATCTGAAATATCTAGCCAATTAGAAGAAGAAAATGTGATTAAATCTCCAATGATGTTTGAATTTTTTTCTAATTTATTAATGAACGGTAGAGGGGTTATGGCAGGAGGTTATTTTTTTGAAAATGATTATTCTGTTATGAGAGTAGTTTGGAGAACAATTAAAGGGATTTGTGGAATTACTCCAACAAGGGTTGTTATCATAGAAGGATGGACCATTTTTAATATTGCTGATAAGTTAGAAAATGAATTTAAAGGTTTTAAAAAGAAAAAATTTATTAAATTGGCAGAAGACGAAGAGGGGTATTTATTCCCTGATACTTATTATTTCTTGCCAAATGTAACTCCTGAGATAGTAATTAAAGCAATGAAAGATAATTTTGATAAAAAAATAGAAGAAATAGCTATTGAAATAGAAGAGTCTGGAAAGACTCTTGAAGAAATCGTAATAATGGCATCTATTTTGGAAAAAGAGGCTCGGACCTTAAAATCTAAACAAAAAATTTCAGGAATATTATGGAAGAGAATAGATATTAATATGCCTTTGCAAGTAGATGCTGTATTTCCTTATATTAATGGTAAAAATACTTATCAGCTTAGTTTAGAAGATTTGAAGATAGAATCTCCATATAATACTTACGCTAATAAAGGTCTCCCTATTGGTCCTATTGCTAATCCTAGTATTTATTCTTTGTTAGCGGCGGTTACTCCTATTGAATCAGATTATTTATTCTACCTATCTGATAGAGCAGGAAATATGTATTATGCTGAAGATTTTGAAGAACACAAAAGAAATAAAAGACTTTATATGAATTAATATAGGTAGTTAGGTCCGCCAGCTGGCGGATTAGCTAGAGAGTTAGGATATTAGTTTTTTAGTTAATTAGAAAAAAGATCAGCGCTTCGTGTTGATCTTTTTTGGTTTTAAGTTATATTTGATATTAAAAAATAAAATACTCCAATCGATTGGAGTATTTTATTTTTCTTGCTTTTGAATTCTATTTTATGTAATTCTATATTTAATATTAAAAAATAATCGGGGATTATATTATCGGAGTTCAACCTAATTTCAGAAAAGGAATTGTTCTTTCAAAGTCCGATTTCTTAACTAAGACTATCATCGTCTTTAGTTAATGTCCTCCGACTTCTTCACAAGCAATATCATCACATTAGACAATCGTTCGAAATTTAATTAATTGAAGTCGGAGGACTTAAAGCAATAAGAAGTGTGATTTCTATTTTAACGAGGTCGTTGCTCTTAATTAGCAGAATCGTAACCTTTAGTAATTTGTTTTGTTGAACCATTGACGAGCCTGCCTGCCGGCAGGCAGGCTGCGACCTCTTAAATTAGATTTCTTATTTTATCCTAATTTATCCACAAGTTTGTTTGTTTTTTATCTTAAATTTAGTATACTAATAATCGGTAGTTCGTTTAGAGCCAAAAGGAAACAAAATCTTAAGTTTTTTGGAAAGATTTTGTTGATTTAATTTTTGGCTGTATTTCATATAGAAAAGGAGATATGCTTATGGACAGAAAAATGAGGGTATTTACCCGGATTTCAGTTGACAATTACGGACGTGAGACCACTTCCAAAATTGACGGACAAATTGTGAATAATATGGACAGCATGGCACAGTCTTTTGGAGTGCAAGCTCAGTCCTGTACAGGTGACAAATCTTTTGTGTTGTCAATTGGTTGTCGTTTTGGCATGTGAACTCTTTTGGTGATTCTATAGACAAATAGCTCTGATGACGTAGTAATAGTTGTCAGAGCTATTTTTTATTTAAAATCCATTAATTTATTAAAAGCAATGTTTTTAAGTATTTAATTATTTTACTTGAAGAGTTGATTTTCTTTCTCGATCAACTTTAGGCAAAGTTAAAACCAAAAGACCGTGTTCTTCTTTAGCTGATGATTTATCAATATCTACTTCAGTTGGTAATTTGATAGTTCGAGAAAAGGATCCCCAATATAATTCTTTGGTATGGTATGATTCTTTAGAAATTTCTCGTTCTTCTTGTCTAGATCCTCTAATAGTTACTGAATCTCTGCTTATGGAAATATCTAAGTCTTCTGGTTTTACTCCAGCTACCATAGTTTTAAGAGTTAAAACATCTCCTTCATCAAAAATATCAATTGCTAATTCACCGTCTTTATTTTCTTCTTCAGAATTAAGAGATATATCTTCTGAATCATTTAATCTTAAAATATCTTCAGATTCATTAACTCCGTTTTCTGAAGCCGTTAATTTGTCGAAAAAAGATTTCATTGTTAGAGTATGGAAAGTAGTAGGTAGAGTGTGGTAAAAAATTTTTAAAATAAATTTTTTCAACTTTCCACTTTCAACTTTCTACTTTCTAATTAATTAATAATTTAAAATTGTGAATGAAGTCCGACTTCTTAATTAAAACTATCGTCATCTTTAGTTACTGAATATTATTTAATCATTACTGAAGTCGGACTTCTAAACTATTGCAATGTTTTATGCTCTAGCTCTCATATGTTTAACCTTTTCTATTAGAAGAATCATTATTATAATAGCCACCCAAATAGCTGAGAAAATAATAAAAATAGTTTCTCCACTTTTAATTATAAAAAAATTAAAGAATGTATGCAAACCTACAGATAGGATAAACCCAATAAGTAAATACCTCTTTTTTATAATTTGTTTTTTATAAAAAGATAAAGCGATAAATAATCCGATTATTCCCGAGCAAAGAGTATGTAATAAAGTAGCTCCAATGAAACGCATATTTCCTACCAAAACTACATTAGAGAGATCAGTTCCACTTGTTTTTATAGCACTAAGTAAAAATAAAGAGTTTTCCAGAGCGGCAAAACCTAGGGCTACAGTAATTAAATAAATAACAGCATCTATCGGTTCATCCATATATTTTTTAGTTAAAGCAGAAAAATATGCTCCTAAATATTTGAATAATTCTTCTGAAAAAGCCAAGGCTGCCATAAGAATAAGACTGGCTTCAGTTAAAAATTCACTGATTATAGTTTCTACAGGGAGTACTAATAAAGCAGAGAAAATTCCAAAAATAAAAGAGTAAGCTATATATTTTTTAGGTTCAGGATGTAATTTATCTTCTTTTAGCCAAAACCAAAGCCAAAAAATAGTTGGTAAAACCCCTCCTAAAAATGCGTATAAAATTAAATTGTTTTCCATAAATAAATAAATTTTTAATTTCTAATTTCCTAAAAGCTAACCTACTAACTCCCTAAACAGGCCATTCCTCTATTAATAATAATTTTTTATTTTTAATGGGTAAGCTAGACCAAATTTCTTCTGTAACAAAAGGCATAAAAGGATGTAAAACTCTTAGAGTTTTTTGTAGAATATCAAATAATATTAATTGAGTTTCAGAATTAGCTAAATTATTTTTTGCCTCTTCTATTATTTTATCAGCAAATTCGTGCCAAACATAGTGGTATAACTTTTCACTTGCAAGATAGAAATTATAATTGTCCATATCTTTAGTTATATCAGAAATAATCTCTTGAAGTTTCTTTAGCTCAGAATTTGAACGCCTCAACTCGTTGAGCCGTTCGTCTTTTAGATCAATTTCACCTAAATCTTGGGTATTATCTAGAACAAAACGACTAATATTCCAAAGTTTATTAGCAAATTTTTTGTAAGCTCGGATTTTTTCTTCAGATAAGTTCATGTCAGTTCCAGCAGTATTACCAACTAAAAGAGCCATTCTTAAAGCATCAGTTCCAAGTTTTTCAGTTAATTCAAGAGGATTTAATACATTCCCTTTTGATTTGGACATTTTCTTTCCTTTTCCATCTCTGACCATTCCATGAAGATAGACTGTTTTGAAAGGAATTGTTTTTGTTCTGTATATTCCCAACATAATCATTCTAGCTACCCAAAAGAATAAGATATCATGACCAGTCTCCATTACATCAGTGGGGTAGAAATTTTTGAAGTCTTTTCCATCAGGATAATCTAAAGTAGCAAAAGGCCATTGTCCAGATGAAAACCAAGTATCAAACGTATCAGGATCTTTTTTTGTATTATCTCCGCATTTTGGACATATAGAAATAGAATCATTTAAATCAACAAATCCTTCTTCACATTTGTCACAAATTTTGGCTGGAATTGGGATCCCCCAAATAATTTGTCTTGAAATATTCCAATCTTTAATATTTTCTAGCCAATGAAAAAATATTTTTTCGTGTCTTTCTGTAATAAATTTTATTTTTCCATCTCGTACGGCTTGCATAGCTTTTTCAGCTAAAGGTTTCATTTTAACAAACCATTGAGCTTTGATTTGTGGTTCGACAGGACGGTTACATTTATAACAAACTTTAACAGAATGTTTAAAATTTTCTTCAGTTTTTATTAATAAACCCTTTTTATCTAATTTGCTAACAATTTCTTCTCGGGCTATATTTATATTTTTTCCTTCAAATTCAGGTCCAGCAATAGGGAGTAATTTCCCATAAAAATCAATAATTTGTTCATATTCCAAATTATGTCTTTGAGCAATTTCAAAATCAACAGAATCATGCCAAGGAGTAATTGTCATAGCTCCAGTTCCGAATTCCATATCTATAATATCATCTTTAATTAAAGTTGCTGTAATAGGACCATTTATCCATTCTAAATCAAATTTTTGACCATGTTTATATTGTTTGTATCTTTCATCATCTGGATGAACTACAACGAATTTATCTCCAAATTTGGTTTCAGGACGGGTAGTCCCTATTTGAAAAGGTCCATATTGAAAAGTATAAAATTTGTCTTCTTTTTCTATATTATTAATTTCTAGTTCAGAAAAAGCAGTCTGATGTTTTGAACACCAATTAATTAATCTTTTGCCTCGATAAAGTAATCCATCATCTGAAAGTTGTTTAAAGGTATTATGAACAGTTTCAATTATTTTTGGTTCTAAAGTAAATCTTTCTCTAGACCAATCACAAGAAGCTCCTAATGAACGAACTTGTCCTTCCATAAAAGATTTATTATCTAAAGTAAATTGCATAATTTCATTATACAGTTCTTTAGGATCCATTTTAAATCTAGATCTTCCTTCTTTTTCTAATTTTTTTTCATAAACAACTTGAGTTTCAAATCCAGCATGATCTGCTCCAGGAAGCCAAAGAGCTTTGAACCCTTGCATTCTTTTATAACGAATCATTACATCTTCTAAGGTTACAAAAAGAGAATGTCCTGCGTGTAAGGAACCGTTAGCGTTGGGAGGAGGCATTATTATTGTAAAAGGTTCTTTGTGTCGTTCTGGTAAATTATCAGGATTAAAAAACCCACTTTCTTCCCAAAGTTTGTAAATATTTTTTTCAGTTTCTTGTGGATTATATGGTTTTAAAAATTTTTCGTTCATTTCTTTAAAAGGCTATTTAAATTATTTTAACACATATTATTTATAATTTCATTTATTAAAACCGTATTTTTATTGACAAATATTAATTTTTTAATTATTATTAATTAGTAAATGTTCTTTATAATTTTTTAAAAAAGGAGGGAATGTGAAAATAAGAGATCTTATAATTCCGTGCTTTTTAATTTTTACACCTCTTTTTATTGCTATATTTTGTATTTTTTATCAGTTAGTGATAGGAGGTTAAATGATGCTGGTTTTATTACAGCATCATTTTTTATTTATTAAGATATTGTTTTTTATATTAAAAAAGGATATAGTCCTATATAGGATATTTAAAATTAATTGAAGTTTAAAAAAGGAGAAGTGAATGGAAAATTTGATTGTTATTGAGTGGGTAGCTACAGTTCTAAGTGTAATAGGAGCAGTTTTGGTTGCTTTTCACAAAAGAATAGGTTTTTTTATTTGGATTATAAGTAATGGATTGTGGGTTTTCTTTGCTTATCAAAATAAACATAAAGTAATGATGGTTCTTTTCATTATTTATATTTTGACTTCATTGAAAGGTTTAATTCATAAACCTAAAAATAAAAAAGAAATTAATTTTACTTAATTTATATGTAAAGGAGATTAAATATGCTTTTTTTACGAAAGGAAAATGAAAGAAATGATGGCTTCGGCTTTGTAAAATGTTGTATGAATTGTATTTTAATCTTATTCTACAGTTCTTTAGTATTATATTTTTGTGGAAAAATTATTTTTAGTTTAATTTATAACTAAACAAAATCTTAAACTATTTTAAAATAGAGGAGTATTTATGAATAGAAAAGTAGAAAAAAAATATTCAGGAAAAGAGATTCTTCCAGCAGAGAAAAAGAGATTTAATATTTTTGTATTATGTATTTTTTCTATAATGATGTTTTTCCTGTATAAACTTTTTTTATAAGGAGAGGTAAAAAATGAAAAATAAAGATTCTGTTTACGATTTTAAAGTAAATATAGATGAGGAAAATAAAAAGAAATCTATAGGATTATCTTGGATACTCTTGGGAGTTCTATCTCTTTGGGGAGGAGCGATTATTAGTATATATTTTTTTCTGGATTGGTATGCAAAAATTAATTAGGGAGGTAGTTATGTCAAAAGATGATAAAGTTTATAGTAAATCACTAGATGATTTGTATAAAGAAAAGGTTAAAAAAGGTAAAATAAAAATACCTAAACCAAAAACAGATCTTGATAGATTTTATGAAACTAATAATGAAGATTCAAATCCAATGAAAGAAAGAATGAGAGAAGAGGAATGACTATTCTAATTTCAAGTTTCCATCAGCTTTTAGTTCTTTTAGGTCGGTTACATTTTGTAACTGACCTTTTTCTTTTTGCTCCCTTCTTATCAGCGGGCAAGTAAGGTATTCAAAATATCCAGCAATTCCAATCATAACTGCATTATCAGTAGAAAATTCTTTGTCAGGCATCAAAACTTCCAACTTGGTAATCCGATTACCAAGTGATTGAAAGGATTCACGAATGTAATTGTTGGCAACTACTCCTCCTCCTAAAATTAAAGTTTTGACTTGATATTTTTCAATAGCTTTTTCAGTCTTTTTTAATAAAATTTCAGTTACAGCTTCTTCAAATTCTAGAGCTATTTGTTGTTTAATTTCCTGAGGTAATTTTCCCCAGTTGTTATCTTTTTTAAGTTTTTTAATTAAATACAAAACAGAGGTTTTTAGACCAGAAAATGAAAAATCAAAATCATCAGTATTCAACATTGGTCTCGGCAATTTAATCTGAAGAGATTCAACCTTCACATCTCGGGAGGTTGAATTTCTCGAGATTTTGTTTCGTTGGAGTTGGGCTAGTTTTGAAATTTCAGGTCCTCCTGGATAGGGAAGACCCATCATTCTAGCTACTTTATCAAAAGCTTCGCCTACAGCATCATCACGAGTTTGACCTATCTTTTCATAAGAATTCCATCCGCCAGCTGGCGGATTCATTAAAACTAATTCAGTATGTCCTCCAGAAATAAGTAATCCTATTGCAGGAAATTTAATTTCGTTAATTTGGAAATTAGAACATTGGAAATTGTTTGAAAATTGATTCGCTAGTTGACGGATTGAAAACCTACCTGTCGGTAGGCGGGTTGAAAATTTCTTCTTTCTGCTTATAAAAGCAGAAAGAAGATGCCCTTTCATATGATTAACTGGAATTAAAGGTTTATTCCAAACTAAAGAAAGAGCTTTAGCAAAATTAATTCCTACCCAAAGAGCAGGTTCTAATCCAGGGCCTTGAGTAACTGCAATAGCATCAATATTAGGAATTTCAATTGAAGGTATATATTCCATAAATAATTTCAATAATTCTGGCTCCCGTTCTAAAATTTTACTAACATCGGTATCTATGTTACAAATAGTAGCAATCGGATTGCTACTATTTTTGCTACTATTTGTATTGGTTAGGGTTTTTTGAAGGATGGGGATTAAGTTTTTGGAATGTTCTCTTTTGGCTAAGGCAGGGAAAACACCTCCGTATTCTTTATGAATATCAATCTGAGAAATTAAGTTGTTAGCCAAGATTTTAAATTTTGTATTATTAAAATCCTTCTGTCTGTTAGTAGACAGGCTCTCAATTTCTATAATACTGATAGCAGTTTCATCGCAACTTGTTTCGATTGATAAAATTTTCATAATTAATTTTTATTAAAATGGACTTTTTATATTTTTTAACGCTGGATTTGTGACTTGAGTGTAAATTTGTGTTGTTCTTATATTAGCATGCCCCAAAAGTTTTTGTACATATCGCACATCAGTTCCGTTTTCTAGCAAATGTGTAGCAAACGAATGTCTAAGCGAATGAAAAGTAGCATCTTTTTTGGTATTAGTTTTCTTTAAAGCATTTTCAAACACTTTTTGAAAAGATCTGGTGGTTAATTTCCCTCCACGATTTGAATCAAACACAAAATCATTGTTTTCTTTTCCGGCTATTATGTTTTGAAGATCAGTTTTTAATTTTTCGGGGAAAATAGTAACTCTATCTTTTTTCCCTTTAGCTTCTTTTAAATGGATAATGAGTTCTTCCAAATCAATATCTTTTGTTTTTAAATTTTGAATTTCACTTATTCTTAAACCTCCGCCATAGGCAAGAGCTATACTAATACGATATTTTTTATTTTTTATTTTTTCTAAAATATTTTTGATTTCTTCTCTAGTTAAAACCACAGGAAGTTTTTTACTTCTTTTTGAAAATTTTAAATCAATTTTTTGATTATTTTTTATTACCTCTTTATAGAAAAATTTTACAGAGTTTAAGGCAAGATTTACGGTTTGTGGTGAATTTTTCTTTTCAATTTTTTCTAATAAAAACTTCTCAACTGCTTCTTTTTTATTTTTAAAGCCTTTATTTTTAGAAAAAATTAAATATTGTTTTATATACAACAAGTAGGATTTTGCAGTTTTTGGACTATAATTTCTTAACTTTAATAAGCTTTCAGTTTGTTTTAATATTTCATCCATGATAAAATTAAAATGTAAAAAAAGTAAATATTATTTATAAAAATATAATATCAAATATTCGCTTTTAATACAAACATATGTTTTTATACGAAATAAACTTCGCATAAAAACCAGTTGTCTTAAATCCGCTCGCTCAGCTTACTCCACTTCGTTCCGCTCACCTCACTC
>CAZAKQ010000011.1:0-21215 GCA_964486155.1 uncultured Candidatus Saccharibacteria bacterium
GTGTAATTTAAAAGATAATAAAAAAACGAAAGTTCTATATAAATTTTAATTTATATAAGACCTTTCTGAGTGAGGGGTTAAGATTCTCTAACCTGCCGGCAGGCAGGAATGAATTTTATCGCAAGCTCAAAATTAATTAAGACAATCTATCATGTTATTCCCTAAAAAAGCAAAACATCGAAAATGGCAAACAGGAAGAAAAAACTTAGAAAAAGTTGGGGTAGCTTCTCGTGGTAATACGATTTCTTTTGGTTCTCATGGTTTGAAAGCTATGGCAGGAGCTAGATTAAGATCTAATCAAATAGAAGCGGCACGAAGAGCAGCTAAGAGATATCTAGGTAAAACAGGTAGAGTTTGGATAAGAGTATTTCCTGATAGACCTTTTACCTCAAAACCATCAGAGGTAAAAATGGGTAAAGGAAAAGGAGCTCCTGAAGGATATTGTGTTCCCGTAAAACCAGGAACAATTTTATTTGAGGTAGATGGAGCTACTGATGAAAAAGCTAAAGAAGCTTTAAGAAAAGCAGGTACTAAAATGCCTGTTAAAACAAAGATTATTGATAGAGCTAGGATAAGCATTTAAATTTTAATTAATAATTTATGAAAAAATTAGATTTAAAAAAGAAAATAGATAAAGATTTAAGAAAACTTTTGTCCGAAAAAAGAGCTAGTTTAAGGGAATTTAAATTTGCTTTATCTGGTTCTAAAATTAAAGATATTAAAAAAGCCAAAAATTTAAGAAAAGAAATCGCTAGAATTTTAACTGAATTAAATAGTAGAAAATAATTTAAGAAATTATTTTTAAATTAAAAATTATAAATGATAAATTAAAAATGACGGAGAAAAAAACAGAACAAAAAAATACTGTAATTAAGAAAACCCTAAAAGGGGAGGTTGTTTCTAATAAAATGAATAAAACTTTAGTAGTTTTGGTAAAAAGATTTGTTAAACATCCTAAATATGGAAAATATAGAACTCTTTCAAAAAAATTCAAGGCTCATTATGACAAGGGAGAGTATAATATTGGAGATAAGATAACGATTCAAGAATGTAATCCTATTTCTAAAGATAAAAAATTTCGCGTAATTAAAATCTAAGTATTTCACCCGTGAATTGAGTGTTTGATTTCGGTCAAATGCTCAATTCACGGAATGTGAAATAACACCCCTCACCCAGAAAGATCTTATTGACTATCGTCAATAACTTAAAAGGAGAGGATAGTGTAATTTAAAAGATAATAAAAAAACGAAAGTTCTATATAAATTTTAATTTATATAAGACCTTTCTGAGTGAGGGGTTAAGATTCTCTAACCTGCCGGCAGGCAGGAATGAATTTTATCGCAAGCTCAAAATTAATTAAGACAATCTATGATACAACCACAATCAATAGTAAAAATAACAGATAATTCAGGCGGAAAAATCGGTAGGGTTTTTAAGGTACTTGGAGGTTCTAAAAAAAGATATGCTAGAATTGGAGATATTGTGGTTTTATCTGTGCAAGTAGCTGAGCCAAGAAAAAATGTAAAGAAAAAAGACGTATTAAGAGCAGTGGTTGTACGAGCTAAGCAAAAAACTAGAAGAAAGGATGGTTCTTATATTCGTTTTGACGATAATGCGGTTGTAATTGTTGATAAAGAAAAGAAAGAACCGATAGCTGGAAGAATTT
Organism: uncultured Candidatus Saccharibacteria bacterium; assembly: GCA_964486155.1. Taxonomy (GTDB): domain Bacteria; phylum Patescibacteriota; class Minisyncoccia; order Phycocordibacterales; family UBA12079; genus JAHITU01. Next base: position 1,667 of record CAZAKQ010000011.1, read on the forward strand.
TTGGTCCAATTCCAAGAGAAATTGCAGACTTAGGATATCAAAAAATTATTTCCTTAGCACCGGAAGTGATATAGAAGAGTTAAAAGTTTGTAAAGTCTATAAAGTCAAAAAATTTAAAAAATATGCGAATAAAAAAGAATGACAATGTAATAATAATAGCCGGAAAAGACAAAGGTAAAACAGGTAAAGTTTTACGTGCTTTTCCTGTTTCTGACAGAGTTTTGGTTGAAGGTGTAAATAAATTAAAGAAAAATCGTAGAGCTACTAAATCGGGACAAAAGGGACAAATTATTGAAAAAGAATTTCCTATTCATGTTTCTAATGTAGCCTATATAGATCCTAAAACTAAAAAAGCTACAAGATTAGGAAAAAAAGAAGTAAAGGGTAAAATGATTAGAGTAACTAAAAAAAGTGGAACAGTAATAAACTAGTCAAAAGTTAAAAGTCCATAAAGTCTATAAAGTAAAAATTTGCAGAGCAAATTTTTTAAAAAAAAGACTTTCGACTTTCGACTTTATAGACTTTAGACTAATTAATATGAATACTAAAGAACAACAAAATAAAACTTTTGATACATTAAAATCAGAATTTGGATATAAAAATATAATGCAATCTCCTAAATTGGAGAAGGTTGTTTTAAATATTGGTACAGGATCTACTCGGTTAGATAAAAAGAAGATTGAGTTAATTCAAGATAGAATAATTAAAATTACAGGTCAAAAACCTGCTTATAGAAAAGCTAAGAAATCAATAGCAGGATTTAAATTAAGAGAAGGTGAAAACGTTGGTTTTCAAGTAACTTTAAGGGGAGATAGAATGTTTGGATTTTTAGATAAGTTAATAGATATTGCTTTACCAAGAACAAAAGATTTTAGAGGTTTAAATTTAAAATCTATTGATGAGATGGGAAATGCGACTCTAGGTATAAAAGAACATATTATTTTCCCCGAAACTTCGGATGAAGAATTGAGAGATATCTTTGGAATGTCAATCTCAGTAGTAACTTCAGCAGATAATAGAAAAGAAGCAGAAGCTTTCTTTAGACATTTAGGTTTTCCTTTTAAGAAACCAACAGAAGACAAAAAATAATTAAATAAATAAACCAAAAAACAAAAATACTCCAATCGATTGGAGTATTTTTGTTTTAAATTTAATCATCCAATTCCCCGTCAGCTTGTTGCGGGGGTAGTTTATTGACTATATCTATAGCCATTGAATTTTGTGTATATAATTATATGTATGTTTATTGAGTTTATCTTATAAATTATATGTTTGTAATATAGATATATTTCGTTGACATTGAGGAAGCTTTTTGATAGGATAAGCAAGTATCCGCTAGTATTTTGGCGGTTATTATTTGGAAATATAAACGAAATAATTATGGCAAAAAAATCAGTAATAGCTAGAGCAAATAGAACCCCAAAATTTTCTACACGAACAGTAAATAGATGTTTTAAATGTGGAAGAAAAAGAGGATATATGAGACAATTTGATTTGTGTCGGATTTGTTTTAGAGAATTAGCCAATGAGGGTAAAATTCCAGGAGTAAGAAAATCATCTTGGTAACAAATTATAAAAGCACTAGAACCCTCCCAAGGCGGACAGGCATTAAAACATAAAAACAGAAAAATTTGCGAAGCAAATTTTTCTCCTAAAAACCTAAAGACCTAATATACTAACAATCTAAACTATGACAAGAGATATAATTTCAGAATTAATAATAGGAATAAAAAATGCAGGAAAAGCAGGTAAGGAGTCTGTGAAGCTTCCTTATTCTAATTTTAAATTGGCAGTGGCTGAAGTGTTAAAGGCTGAAGGTTTTATTGAATCTTTTACTAAAATAGGAAAAGCTCCAAAAAGAATACTTGAAATTGGAATAGCTTATAAAAGTAAAAATACACCAAAGATTAGAGAGGTGGTTCGAGTGTCTAAACTATCCAAAAGAATTTATTTAAATTCTAAAGACATAAAGAAAGTTAAAAATGGTTTTGGTAAATTAATAATATCTACTTCAGAAGGGATTATGACAGGTGAACAGGCTAAGAAAAAAGGATTAGGAGGAGAAGCATTGTTTAAGATTTGGTAATTATTTCACCCGTGAATTGAGAATTAAACTTGTTTTAATTTTCAATTCACGGCATGTGAAATATTACCCCTCACCCAAAAAAGTCTTATTGACTATCGTCAATAATCTAAAAAGGAGAGTAAGGTATATTTAAAAAAATAAGAAAAGCGAAAGTTCTATATAAATTTTAATTTATATGAGACCTTTCTGGGTGAGGGGTTAAGATTCTCTAACCTGTCTATCGGCAGGCAGGAATGAATTTTATCATCAGCTCAAAAATTAATTAAGAATATCTATTATGTCAAGAATAGGAAAACAACAATATGAAATTCCAGAAAAAACCGAAGTTACTTTGGTTGATAATTTTATAGTTGTAAAAGGCCCTTTAGGAGAATTAAAAAGGGAATTACGACCAGAAATTGAAGTTAAGATAGAAGACAATAAAGTTTCGGTAAATCCTACTAATAATTCTCCTTTTGCTAAAGCTCTTTGGGGGACATATGCTTCACATATCACTAATATGATGCAAGGAGTAAACACTCTTTATGAAAAAAAGTTAATATTAGAAGGAGTAGGTTTTAAATCAGAAGTAAAAGGAAACAAATTAGTTTTAGCTCTAGGTTTTTCTCATTTAGTAGAGGTGGAAATTCCTGAAGGATTGACTGTTATTGCAGAAAAGAATAATATTACTGTATCAGGTATAGATAAAGAGTTGGTAGGGTCGTTTACCTCTAAAGTTAGAATAAAAAAGAAAGCAGAACCCTATAAAGGAAAAGGTTTTAGATATCATGACGAGGTAATTAGAAGAAAACAAGGTAAGAAGAATGTGTAATTTCGTCCGTGAATTTAGAGTTGAATTTATTCAATTTTAAATTCACGGTTAACGAAATTAACACCCCTCACCCAAAAAGGTCTTATTGAACTATCGTCAATAATCTAAAAGGAAGAGTAAGGTATATTTAAAAAAAGGAGAAAAACGAAAGTTCTATATAAATTTTAATTTATATGAGACCTTTCTGGGTGAGGGGTTAAGATTCTCTAAATGAATTTTATCGCCAGCTCAAAAATTAATTAAGATAATCTATAATGGATAAAAATAAAATTAAAACTGAATCAAGGAAAAGAAGACATCGAAGAGTTCGATCGAAGGTTATTGGGACTGCTAAAAAACCTCGCCTATGTGTTTATAAATCAAATAAATATATTTATGCACAAATTATTGATGATGAAAAAAATAGAACTTTGGCAGCATCTTCAAGTTTGAAAATGAAAGCAAATTCTTTATTGGAAAATGCTACAAAAGTGGGAAAGGAAATTGCAATTAAAGCAAAAGATTTAAAAATTAAAAAAGTAGTTTTCGACAAAGGAGGTTATATTTATACTGGAAAAATCGAAACTTTAGCTAATGCTGCTAGAAAAGAAGGTTTGAAATTTTAAATAAATTATTATGACAGAAAAAAATAATTCGTCAGTTGACGAGAAAAAAGAAAAAGAAGTCTCCTCATCGGTGACCCGCCGAGGAGGCGGGAAGAGTAATGAGGAAAAAGCAGTGAAAGAAACTGAGGTTATTTCTAATGAAGAAAAACTTTCTGAAGCTAAAGTAGAGAAAGACAAGAAAGAAGATAAGAAACCAGAAGTTTCTGATTCAAAAAAAACTTTTGCTAAAAAGAAAACTTTTAAAAAGAATTTTAATTCTAGAAAGAGAAAAAAATTTACAAGACCTCGTTCTGAATTTGATCAAAAAATAATTAAAATTAGAAGAGTTACTCGTGTGATGTCTGGAGGAAGAAGATTTTCTTTTTCAGTTGCTATTGTATTAGGAAATAGGAAAGGAAAAGTAGGAGTAGGAGTAGCAAAGGCCAGTGATACTGCTTTAGCTATAGAAAAAGCTATAAAAAAAGCTAAGAAAAACATGATTGAATTAAAATTAACTAAAAATAATTCAATTCCTTATGATGTAAAAAATAAATATTGTTCCTCAGTAATTCAAATTTTACCTACAAAAGAAGGAGTGGGGTTGAGTGCAGGATCTTCTGTAAAAACAGTGTTAGAATTAGCGGGGATTACAGATGTAACAGCTAAAGTAATTACTAGATCTAAAAATCAATTAAATATTGCAAAATCAACAATAGAAGCTTTAAAAGATTTCAAAAAATAATTATTTCACCCGTGAATTTAGGGTTGAATTTATTCAATCCTAAATTCACGGCTTGTGAAATAATACCCCTCACCCAGAAAGGTCTTGTTGATTATTATCAACAATCTGAAAAGGAGAGGATAGTGTAATTTAAAAGATAATAAAAAAAACGAAAGTTCTATATAAATTTTAATTTAAGAGACCTTTCTGGGTGAGGGGTTAAGATTCTCTAACCTGCCTGCCGGCAGGCAAGAATTAAAAATGAATGAAAGAAAAATCGCAGAGCGATTTTTCTCCTAACAACCTTCCACCAGCTGGCGGATACCTAATAATCTAACAACCTAAACAAATATGCAATTACATCAATTAAAAAGAAAAAATCCTAATAAAACCAGTATTAAAATAGGTAGAGGAGGAAAGAGAGGAAAAACTTCTGGTAGAGGACATAAAGGACAAAATTCTCGGGCAGGAACTAGCAAAAGACCTGAATTAAGAGATTTGATAAAAAAGATCCCTAAAAAAAGAGGTTATCGTTTTAAATCTTTCCAAAAGAGACCTGTTTTGGTTAATGTTGCAATTCTTGAAAAAAATTTTGCAACAGGAGAAGAAGTTACTCCAAAAACTTTATTTGAAAAATCAATAATAAAGAAAAAAGAAAATAAAATTCCAAATGTTAAAATTTTGGGAAATGGAGAAATAAGTAAAAAATTAAATGTTTCCAGTTGTACTTTCTCTCAAAGTGCTAAAACTAAAATAGAGAAAAGTGGAGGGAAAATAATTAATTAGCTTTTAGCTTATAGGAAGTTAGGGAATTAGAAAAAAAGAAAAATCGCAAAGCGATTTTTCTCCTAAAAGCTATAAGCTAACCTACTAATATAATGAACTTTATTCGCAAATTTAAATTAGTTATTCAAGATAAGAATTTAAGAGGAAGAATCCTTTTTGTTTTGGGTTCTTTGGTTGTGTTTAGAGCATTAGCTTCAATTCCAATTCCAGGGGTAGATGTCGTTCGTTTAAATGAATTTTTTGCAAATAATCAATTTTTGGGTTTATTGAATATGTTTTCGGGAGGAGGATTATCTAGTCTCTCTATAGTAATGTTAGGTGTGTCTCCATACATTACAGCTTCTATTATTATGCAATTAATGACTATGATGATACCTAAATTAAAGGAAATGTATCATGAAGAAGGAGAAGCGGGTAAGAAGAAATTTAGTCAATATTCCAGATTGCTAACAGTGCCACTGGCATTTATTCAAGGGTTTGGTTTTTTAAGATTATTGCAAAGTCAAGGAGTAGTAAGTCATTTAGGAAGTTTTGAATTATTTTCTAATATTATAGTAATAATGGCTGGTTCTATTTTATTAATGTGGATAGGTGAGTTGATTTCTGAATATGGTATAGGAAATGGAGTTTCTCTTCTAATTTTTGCTGGTATTGTGGCTGGATTACCAACTACATTAAGTCAATTATATATAGGTTTTGAAGTATCTCAATTACCAATGTTGATAGGATTTGTAGGAGTAGCTATTATTATTATTTATTCTATTGTGTTTGTAACTGAAGCTGAACGACCTATTCCGATAAATTATGCTAAAAGAGTTAGAGGATCTAAAGTTTATGGTGGAGTTTCTACTTATTTACCTTTAAAAGTAAATCAGGCTGGAGTGATTCCAATTATTTTTGCTATGTCCATTCTTTTATTTCCTCAAATGATTTTAAATTTTTTGGTAAATTCAAGTAATGAAATAATTAAATCAACTTCAGATTTTGCTCTGACTATCTTAGCTAATTCATGGGTTTATGCCATAATGTACTTTTTGTTGGTGTTTTTCTTTACTTATTTTTATACAGCTATTACTTTTGATCCTAATGCTATTTCACAAAATTTACAAAAAAGTGGAGCTTTTATTCCAGGAGTTCGTCCAGGGGAAAAAACTTCAAGTTATTTAGGAAAAGTATTAACTAGAATTACTTTGGTGGGGGCTATTTTCTTAGGAATTGTAGCAGTATTACCTTTAATTTTACAAGCTTTTACGGGAATTGCAGCTTTAGCTATAGGAGGAACTGCTTTGTTGATTGTAGTATCAGTGGTTCTTGATTTGGTGAAAAAGATAGATGCCCAAATTTCGATGAGGGAATACTAACTAAAAAATAAAAAAATCAAATTTTTCGAGGTCCGACTTCCTTTGGAAGTCGGACCTTTTTTGGAAAAATTTAGTTTTTTTATTTTTTAGAATTATAAATTATAAATGGTAAATTTTAAATTAAATCACTCTATTCCTCGCCTGTTTGCTACGGAGTAGTTTATTGAATGGTTCAACAAGTTGAGCCGCTCATTTTTTTTGTCGCATATTTAGAAGTTTTTGTTTATAATAAAGATTATGAAAAATAAGAAATTAGCTAAATCATATAATGCTTATGCTGAAAAATGGTCTAAAAGACTCAGGACAGGAGAAAATTATGCCCATGAATATCTAGAAAAACCAGCAATGTATAAAAAACTACAGAATTTGAAAAATAAAACGGTGCTTTGTTTAGGGTGTGGATCAGGAGAAGAATGTGCTTATCTAAAGTCTTTGGGAGCAAAAAAAGTAGTAGGAGTTGATTTATCTAAAAAATTAATAGAAGTAGCTAAAAAAAGTTATCCTGATATAGAATTTTATGTAATGAATATAGAAAAACTAGAATTACCAAAAGATAATTTTGATTTAATTTATTCTAGTTTAGTAATGCATTATTTAAAAAAGTGGGATAAAGTTTTAGATTCAGTATTTAATGTTTTAAAAAATAATGGAACATTCTTGTTTTCTACACATAGTTCCATTAGATGGGGAGCTGAAAAAATAAAAAATAAAAATGGAAACACTTCTACTTTGTTGGGTTATATTAAAAATAATAAGAAAAAAGAATTTGAAATTTTTGGTGACTATTTAAATACTAGAAAAGTAAAAGATATCTGGTTTAATGAATTTGAAGTAAGTTATTATCACAGATCTTTTTCTTCCATTATGAAAGATATTATAAAATCAAAGTTTAAAATTATAGATTTTTTAGAACCAAAACCATTAAATTCAATAAAGAAAAAAATGCCTGTTTTTTGGGGAATCCATCAAAAAATACCATTGTTTATGATATTTGAATTAAGGAAACAATAAAATAACTTTAAAATTATAAAATTAGAAATTATTTATAAAATTAAAAATTAAAAATTATAAAATTTATGGATAAACAAGCATATATTTTTATAGGGAGATCAGGGTGTGGAAAAGGAACTCAGACGGAGTTACTTATGAATCATTTAAGAAATGATTTAAATAGAAAAGTTTTTGATTTACAGACTGGTGATAAATTTAGATCCTTTGTAAAAGGCGAAGGTTATACCAATAGATTGGCTAAGGAAATAGGAGATAGAGGAGAATTACAACCAATGTTTTTAGTGCTTTCTTTGTGGGCAACAGCCTTAATTGAAAATTTAAAAGGAGATGAAGACCTAGTTTTAGATGGAATGCCTCGAAAAAAAGATCAGGCGGATGTTCTTCATTCAGTTTTTGATTTTTATGGATATGGAAAACCTAAGGTCGTTTATATTAATGTTTCTAGGGAATGGGCAACTGAAAAATTATTGGCAAGAAAAGATGGGAGAGAAGATGATGTAATTGATAAAATAAATAGAAGACAGGATTGGTTTGATACTGATGTTATGCCTGTTTTGGAATTTTATAAAAATCATAAAGATTATGAATTTTTAGATATCAATGGAGATCAGACGATAGAAGAAGTTCACTCAGAAATTATGAGTAATTTAGTTTTCTAGAAGTCAAACTTCTAGAAAAATTTTCAATTCATAATTTTCAAGGAATTTTCAATGTTTAAATTTCCAATGTTTACGAATTTTGACTTTGCCAAAATTCGTGTTTGAAAATTGATAATTAATTCATTGATTGAAAATTGAAAATTAGAAATTGAAAATTATTTTTAATTTTTTAAAAAATTAAAAAATTATGTTACCAAATATTTACACAGAAAAAGAAATAGAAATTTTACGAGAAGGCGGAAAACGGCTTAATTTTATTTTGCATGAAGTTGCTAAGATTGTAAAAGTAGGAGTTACACCTGATGATTTAAATACTTTAGCAGAAAAATTGGTTTATGAACAAGGAGATACTCCTGCTTTTTTAAATTATAGTACTAATGGACACAGACCCTATCCTTCTTCTTTATGTGTATCTGTAAATGACGAGGCGGTGCATGGACTTGGAAAAGGAAATTTTACTTCTCTTAAAGAGGGAGATATAGTTAATATTGATTTAGGTTTAATTCATAAAGGGTTAATAACAGATAAGACATTAATGCTCGGAGTGGGGAAAATAGAGTCAGAAGATATAAATCTAATAGAAACCACTAAATTAGCCTTAGAAGCTGGAATTAAGGCGATAAAGGCGGGAAATACTACTGGAGATATAGGTAATGCAATAGAAACTTTAGTAAAGAGTAGAGGTTTTAATGTAATAAAAGAATTAGGAGGACATGGTGTAGGAAAAGGGGTTCATGAACCTCCTTTTATTCCTAATTTTGGAGAAAAAGGGAAAGGGAATATTTTGAAAGAAGGAATGGTAATAGCATTAGAACCGATTGTAACTAAAGGAATTGGAAAAATAAAAACTGCTGATGACGGGCATACTTATGAAAGTGTTGATGGGTCTAATGTTGCTCAATGGGAAGATACGATATTAGTGACAAAAAATGGCTACGAAATCCTAACAAGATAAAAATGGAGAGGTCGGACCTCTCCATTTTTATTTTTAGATAATTTCATCTATTTGATTTTTGAGAGCATTTATAATTTTGTCTTTTTTCAAATAATTTTTTATTTCTTTTTTGTGATTATTTTTATTTCCAAGAGTTTCTGATAAAAATTCTTTATTAATTACAGACGGAAAATTTTTTTCTCCTATATAATCTTTAAAACTACTCCATTTATAATTTTTTAGAAATTTCCATTTTTCTGAAAGAGAACTTTTTTTATTTATTAGTTTAATTGGGTTTAAGTGTATATAAAAAGGGAGGTATAATAAGTGACTTTCTCTTTTAATAAGTTTAGCTTTAAATTTACCTTGGAATAAACTTCCTATTCTTTTGTATTTCCCATTAAAATACATAGTGTAACCAGTTCCTAATTTCTGCATAAATTTAGATACTCCATTATCTTCTTTTTGTCTTAAAATTAAATGATAGTGATTTGGCATTAAAACGAAAGATAATATTTCTATTAAAGGTTCACGCTTTTCTTTTTTAAATCGGAGAGGTCGGACCTCTCCATTATTTTTTAAGTGAGGGGTTTGGTCTTTGTTATTGAATTCAAAAAGATCATGAATAAATTGATAATAATCCTGATCATTCATAAATGTTTTTCTTTTATCAACACCGCGATTATATATGTGATAAATATTAGAGTTTAAAAAAGGTGGATTTTTCATATCTTTATTATATCATAATATGGAGAGGTCCGACCTCTCCATATTAAAATAAGTTTTTGGTTTTTAATTTTGGAGATTTTAGGTATAATATTAGGAATTAATAATTAATTAGAAAGTAGAAAGTAGTAGATGGAAAGTAAAAAGTGAATACATTCTTTTCAGAATAAAAGTAAATTTTTTAACTTTTAACTTGCTTGTCGGCAGATAGGTTTTACAAACTTTCAACTAATTTATATATGGAAAAAGCACAAGAAGAAAAAACTTTAGTTATATTAAAACCAGATGTTTTAACAAGAGGAATTGTAGGAGAAATACTTTCTCGTTTTGAAAAAGTTGGTTTAAAAATAGTAGCTCTAAAAATGTTAAGCGCACGAGATGAGCAACTGTTAGAACATTACTATAAAGATGAAGCTTGGAAATTAGAAAAAGGAAAGTTGATGATAGAAAAAAATAATTTACCTGAAGATACTGATCCTATAAAAGTTGGGCAAGGGATTGTTGACTCTTTAGTAAAAGATATGCAAATTACCCCTGTTATCGCCTTAGCTTTAGAAGGACATAATTCTGTAATGACAGTTAAAAGATTAACAGGTCCTACTGATATAGATGATGCTTCTCCCGGAACAATAAGAGGAGATTATTCGCATGATACTTTTAAATTAGCAAATAGTTCTAACAGACCTAATTTAACTATTATACATGCTACTGATAATCCTGCTGAGGCTGAAAAAGAAATTGGTATTTGGTTTAATCCTTCTGAAATACATTCTTACGCAAAACCAGAAGAAGAGATCCATTATAGAAAACAATAATAAAGAATTGATTCTAATTAACTGTCAATTGTTGTAAATTTTAGATTTGTAGTATAATAGATAAGGAGAAATGCTTGGGGTCTGTTTACAATTTCATGTCGAGATAGAGTCCCAAAATTTTGAGCGAAAATTATTAAAATTGAGAAAGAGTATTTATATACTATGACGAAATTTAAATAATTTACAGCCAAGATTTTGGGACTATAGCCGACAAGTCATTTGTTTATACCTTTGAGGTGAAATTGTAAACAGGTCCCATGGTACTATAACCTAGCTAAACTCAACACAAAGAGAGCATATGTTTCCGATTCATCGTGGTGTTTCGTTCATAGCACTCACCTAGATTTATTCTAGGGCTATAAGTACCAAGCGTTTCTCCTATAAAAATAATCACTGAAATGTGGTTGTTTTTATTTTATGAACGGTTACATTTTAGAAGAGGTCCGACCGCTTTAAGTCCTCCGACTTCAGTTAATTAGATTTCGAACGATTGCTTAATGTGAAGATATTGCTTATAAAGAAGTCGGAGGACTATAAATTACTAAAGATTACAATTATCTTAATTAAAAGCTTTAAGTCTGCCTTAGGCAGGGTTCGACCTCCATAATACTCCAATTAATTGGAGTATTTTAAAAAAATCTAATTGTAAGTTCACAGAAACAGATTTTGACTTCATTGAAATTCGTCCGTCTTTATGTTTTAATGTTTGTCCGCCTTAGGAGTTTTCTAGTATTTTAATACTTTTTAATGATATAATTTAATTATGTTTAATCCCGTTAGAGACTTGGCGAAAACAAGTTTAACTATGTATTTTTATAAAAAACGGGAATAAAAAATTATCAATTAATTTAAGACTGTTTGTCTAAGGACAAATTGTCTCTAACGGGATGAAATACGAAAATATCTTAAAGAACATAGTACTATTCTTAATTTTTATTATTCCTTTTGTTCCTCTAGTTGTATGCTCTTCTTTATTTTTTCCATATATTGTAGGAAAAAATTTATTATTTAGAGTTTTGATAGAATTGACTGTTGCAGGTTGGGCTGTGCTAGCTTTATTTAATGAAGATTATCGCCCTAGATTTTCTTGGATATTGGGGGGAATTTTAACTTTAGTGGGAATAACTTTTTTTGCAAATTTATTAGGAGAGAATCCTTTAAAAAGTTTTTGGAGTAATTATGAAAGAATGGAAGGTTGGTTTACATTATTACATCTATTAGGGTATTTTGTGGTGTTAGTTGGGATGTCGAGATCTAAAAAACTTTGGAGAAGGTTTTTTAATACTTCGTTAATGGTAAGTGTTTGGATTGGATTATATGGGATTTTTCAAATATTAGGTTGGGCAGAAGCTATTCAAGGAACTTCCAGATTAGATACTACTTTTGGAAATGCATCTTATTTAGCTATTTATATGGTCATTCATATTTTTATAGCTTTATTTTGGTGGCTACGAGAATATAATTGGAAATCTTTGATGGGTTGGTTTTATGGAATTACTATTTTATTAAATACTTTTATTCTTTATCATACTGCCACAAGAGGAGCTATTTTAGGATTTATTGGAGCTATTTTATTAATTTCACTTTTTGTTTCTTTATTAGAAAAAGAAAATAAGAAGATAAGAAAAATTTGTATTGGATTTTTAATAGCAACTATTTTATTTGTCACAGGATTTTTAATGATAAAAGACTCTTCTTTTGTTAAAGAACGTGAAGTTTTAAATCGCTTCGCTACAATTTCTTTAGAGGAGCAGACTACCAAATCTAGATTTATGATTTGGGGTATGGCATGGGAAGGAGTGAAAGAAAGACCGATTTTAGGTTGGGGGCAAGAAAATTTTAATTATGTTTTTAATAAACACTATAATCCTAAAATGTATGGACAAGAAGAATGGTTTGATAGGACTCATAATGTATTTATGGATTGGTTAATTGCAGGAGGATTTTTAGGTTTATTGGCCTATTTATCACTTTTCGTTGGGATATTATATTATTTATGGAATAAGAAATATGGAAGAAATTTTTCTGTATTAGAAAAAAGTATTTTTACAGGGCTATTAGCTGGGTATTTTGTTCATAATCTTTTTGTATTTGATAATATAACCAGCTATATTTTCTTTTTTGCTATTCTGGCTTTTGTACATAATTCGATTGAATTTGAAGGAAATAATGAGTTTGATGTTTTGGATAAAATAAAGGAAGACCACAAAACAACAATATTAATACCAGTAATTGTTGCTTTGGTAATTTTTTCTTTATATTTTTTTAATATAAAAGGTTTATTAGCTAATAAATATTTATTGTCTGGCTTGAGCCCGCATCCCGAAGGTTTGTCTGAAAATTTAAAAAATTTTAATAAAGCTTTAGATTATAATACTTACTCCGATCAAGAAATTAGAGAACAATTATTATCTTTTACTTTGAAAATAGGAAATTTGAAGAATGAGCCTGAAGTAATAAGAGATTTTGTTGAATTGACGAAAATAGAAATTTTGAAAGAAATTGAAAAAGATCCTATTAATACCAGAAACAGAATGTTGGCAGGATCTTTTATGAACAATTTTGGAATGTATGAAGAAGGAATGTTTCAATTAAATAAAGCTTTGGAATTATCTCCAAATAAACAATCTATATATTTTGAAATGGGTTTGGCAAATATTAATCAAGGGAAATATGATCAAGCTTTGAATTTATTTAAAATAGCTTATGAATTAGAACCTAAATATAATAAGGCTAGAGAATTGTATGCTTTGTCTGCTATTTATGCAGGAAAAAATGGAGTAGCAAATGAATTATTGAAAGGAGAGATCGGAGTTAATGCAAATTTTTTGAATGCTTATAAAAATACAGGACAATTTACCAAGATGATTTTAGTTGCAGAAAAGATGGTAGAAAATAACCCTAATGATGTTCAGGTTCATATTTCTTTAGCGGCCGCTTATTATGAAGTAGGTAGAAATTTAGAAGCGATAGAACAATTAAAAATAGCTATTCAAATGGACCCTAATTTTAAAGAACAAGGAGAGGGATTTATTAAAGCCATTCAAAATAAATAAGATAATAATATTATTTATTAATTTACAATTTACAATCCGCCAGTTGGCGGATCAATCAATGAAATAATGATCAATCTGCCTGCCGGCAGGCAAGTTTTTAAACATGAATTTTGACTTTGCCAAAATTCGTCAACATTAAAAATTTTAATATTACAAATTCCTTGAAAATTGTGAATTGAGAATTGAAAATTTTTTATTTTATTATAGTTTTTATTTAAATTATAATAATTAATTATTAATCAGGTTATGGTTATTCAAGAAAAAATTAAATTAGCTCCTTATACTACTTTTAAGATTGGTGGAGAAGCAAGGTTTTTTGGAATAGTTAAAAATATTGAAGATTTAAAAGAAGGAGTGGGTTTTGCTAAACAGAATTTACTTCCGATTTTTATCCTTGGAGGAGGATCTAATCTTTTAATTTCAGATGATGGATTTAACGGGTTAGTTCTAAAAATAGAAATTAATCACTTGGCAATCGGATTGCCAAGTGATGGTGAAGTTGAGGTTTTGGTGGGAGCAGGAGTGATTTTGGATAATTTAATTGATAGAGTAGTTAAAAAAAATTTAAGTGGATTGGAGAATTTATCTTGGATACCTGGGACTATAGGAGGAGGGATAGTTCAGAATTGTGGAGCTTATGGAACAGAAATTAAAGATTTGATTTCTTGGGTGGAAGTTTTTGATATAAAAACAGGAAAAGTTAAAAAACTAGAAAAAAAAGAATGTGAATTTAAGTATCGTAATTCAATTTTTAAACAAAAAATAAATTGGATAATTATTCGGGTAGCTTTAAATTTAAAGAAAAAAGTCGCCTCATCGGCGACCCGCCGAGGAGGCGGGAAAGGGGAAATAAATTTAACTTCTCAAAATATACGAGATACTATTATAGAAACTCGTAAAAAAACTACTCCTCGGCTAGATAATTTAGGATCAGCTGGATGTTTTTTTAAAAATATTGTTATTTCAAAAGAAAAATTTAAAAAAATAAAAGAAAGATTCCCTGAAGTTCCTAATTTTGAAGAAGGAGATAAAATTAAAATTCCTAGTGCTTGGTTTATTGATGAGTTTGGGTGGAAAGGATATTTAGATGGAGAAGTAGGTGTTTATGATAAACATGCTTTGATGTTAGTAAATAAAAAAGATGGAACTTGTGAAGATATAAAAAATTTAGCAAAAAAAATAGAAAACGATGTTTATAAAAAAACCGGTTTGAAATTAGAAAAAGAAGTTGTTGTAATTAATTTCTAATTTTCAATTTCTAATTTCTAAACAATTTCCAATGAATCAATTTCTAATGTTTGAAACATTTATTAATTAATAAATTTAGTCATTGTTTAATAATTTTTTCTGGATCGCTTCGTTGCAGGCTCCTCGCGAAGACGAATCACTTTAGTGATTCCTTCGGATTTTGCAAAGTAAAATCCGTGTTTGGAAATTAATTCATTAAAATATTGAAAATTGATTGAAAATTGAAAATTAGAAATTGAAAATTTTGTATGTAAAAACATAGAATAGTTTAAGTGATTAATTATTTATAAATACCTTGTTTTGTGGTAATATAATGCTTATATGATAGGAAAATTAAAGAAAATATTTGGTGATCAAAATTCTAAAGAAATTAAAAAATTACAGCCAATTGTAGATAAAATTAACGATTGGGAAGAGAAAATTTCGGTTTTAACAGATGACGAATTAAAAAATAAAACTAAAGAATTTAAAGAAAGATTAAATAAAACCTCAGAAGAGAAAGAAACTTTGGAAAATATACTTCCGGAGGCTTTTGCTGTGGTTCGTGAGGCTTCTAAAAGGACCTTGGATCAAAGACATTATGATACTCAGTTAATGGGAGGAATTCTTTTAAGCAAAGGAGGAATTGCTGAAATGAGAACAGGAGAAGGTAAAACATTAGTGGCTACTTTGCCAGTATATTTAAACGCCTTAACAGAAAAAGGAGTGCATGTGGTTACTGTCAATGATTATCTTTCACGAAGAGATGTTGTTTGGATGGGACAAATTTATGCTTTTTTGGGTTTAAGCGCTGGAGTAATTAATCATGACGCTTCTTTTATTTATGATCCTACTCATATTAAAACCGAAGAAGGAGAAGAAGATGATAAAGAACGAGATGAAGAAGGTTCATATAAAGTAGTAGAAGAATTTTTACGACCATGTACTCGTCAAGAAGCTTATCAAGCAGATATTACTTATGGAACAAATAGTGAATTTGGATTTGATTATTTGAGAGATAATATTGAGCATAATAAGGATAATTTACGACAACGAAATTATAATTTTGTAATTGTAGATGAAATTGATTCTATTTTGATTGATGAGGCGAGAACCCCTTTGATTATTTCTATTCCAGATAAAGAATCAGGAAAATTATATGCTCAATTTTCAAAAATAGCTCAAAATCTAAAGGAAGAAGAAGACTTCGAAATAGACGAAAAGAAAAAAGCTATTTCTTTAAAAGATTCAGGAATTGAAAAAGCAGAAAATATTTTAGGAATAGATAATATTTATACAGAAAAAGGAATTAAATACGTACATCATTTGGAAACAGCCGTACGAGCTAAAGCTCTTTTTAAATTAAATAAAAATTATGTAGTAAAAGATGGAGCGATTGTGATTGTAGATGAATTTACAGGGAGAATGCAACCTGGGCGAAGATGGTCAGAAGGATTGCATCAAGCAATTGAAGCCAAAGAAGGGTTGAAAGTACAGAATGAATCAAGAACTTTTGCTTCAATTACATATCAAAATTATTTTCGAATGTACGAAAAATTAAGTGGAATGACAGGAACAGCTGAAACTTCTGCTGAAGAATTTACTAAAGTATATGGGTTAGAAGTTTTGGTTTTGCCTACAAATAAACCAATTAAAAGAGAAGATGAAAACGATTTAATTTTTCAAACTAAAAATGGGAAATTTCAAGCTATTGCTAAAAAAGTAAAAGAATTGAATGAAAAAGGACAGCCTGTTTTAATAGGAACTGTGTCTATTGAAAATAACGAGTTGCTTTCTGCTTATTTAAATAAAGAGAGGATTAAACATGAAGTTTTGAATGCTAAAAACCATGAACGAGAAGGAGAAATTGTGGCTGAAGCAGGGGAGAAAGGAAGGGTAACTGTGGCTACTAATATGGCTGGTCGTGGAGTAGATATTAAATTGGGAGGTCTGCCTTTTGATGAAAACAAAAAAAAGGAAGTTTTAGATTTGGGAGGTTTATTTGTGTTAGGAACTGAAAGACACGAAGCTAGACGAATTGATAACCAATTACGAGGACGAACAGGACGACAAGGAGATGTTGGCCAAACACAATTTTTTGTATCAATGGAGGATTCATTGATGCGAGTTTTTGCTTCTTCTAATATTAAGTCTATGATGGGGAAATTAGGGATTCCCGAAGATCAACCGATTGAAAACAGAATGGTTTCTAAAGCTCTTGAATCAGCTCAAACAAAAATTGAAGGTTTTCACTTTGATGCTCGTCGACATATTTTGCAATATGATAATGTTTTGAATCATCAAAGACAAATTGTTTATTCTAGAAGAAGAGATGTTTTATTAGGAGATGATGGGGTGGTAAGTGAAAGGTTTGCAGAAATTTTAGAAACAGCAGATAGCGGAGTAAAAGATATTATAAAACAAAAAAGACTGTTGATAGGGGAGAAAGATTTTCTTGATATAGTACGTAAAACGATTTTACAGACTATTGATATGTTTTGGGTAGATCATTTAGAATTGATGGATTATCTTCGCTCTAGTGTAAATTTACGAGCTTATGGTCAGAAAGACCCTTTGGTAGAATATAAAAGAGAAGGTTTACAGTTGTTTAGAGAAATGCAAGAATCAATCAATGAACATATTTTAAAATTAATTCCTAGATTAGATACGGAAGCTTTTTTGAAAAATCGTGAGACAATGGAAAATAGAGAGACTGTAGAAATGAATAATATTCAAAAAGAAGCTGAAAAAATAAATGAATCAACTTCCTCTGATTCACTTAGTGCTCCAATATCTAAATCTAAAAAAGTAGGAAGAAATGAGAAATGTCCTTGTGGATCTGGTAAAAAATATAAAAAGTGTTGTATGAATAAATAATATATTATGTTTTGTCCAATTTGTATAGGAACGGCTGTTTTAGGCGCTACAGGAATTGCAAAAGCTTGCAAGTATTTTAAAAAAGATAATATGAAAACACTAAAATTTAGGGAAAAATTGAGTAAGTTAATATTGGAAGGAGAAAAAGATACTACTTGGAGACTTTTTGATGATAAAAATTTATCTGTAGGTGATGAAGTTCGGTTTTTGATTTGGGATAGTTTAGAAGAATTTGTTAAAGTTAAATTATTAGATGTTAGAGAAACTGTATTCGGTAAATTAACTGAAGAAGATTGGGAAGGACATGAAAAATTTGAATCAGAGGAAGAAATGTATAAAACTTATTCTAAATATTACAATTGTAAAGTGGACGAAAACAGTCCAGTGAAAATAATTAAATTTAAAATAATCCAAGATTGATTCAAGGTAACGTTAGGGTAACGTTACCCTAACGTTACCTTAAACTTCATGAGGAAATAAAAGTAGGTAAAAAACTATTCCAACCTGCCTACCGGCAGGTAGTTCGATTAGAGTATTTTTGGTTTTTTAAAATGTATTACCAGAATAATTTAGATTTTTTAAAAAGAGGTACGACCTCAATTATAATAAAACAATATTAAATTACTAAAGGTTACAGTTATTTTAATTAAGAGGTCGGACCTCGAAAAACAAAAATTATTTTTTATTTTCCGAAATGTTTTTGGAAGACTGGGGCGATTTGTTTTTTACGAGAAACTAGATTATTGACGTATAGGAATCCGTCACGCTCTTCTGCCTCGAATAGTTTTATAAATAATTCTGTATTATTTTCATCTGAACAAATTGAATAAGATTCCTCATTTAAAATGTCTATAATTGAAAAACAGGTTCCGGTTAAGTTATCTTTTTCTTGAATTTCTTTTAATTTTGTTTTGAGCTCTTCTTTCCGATTTAATCCAAAATCTTTATTAGTGGTTTCCATTACTCCAATTCCAAATTTTCTATCTTCTATTTCAAATATTTTATAATCTAATTTAATTAGTTCTTCAGTATCTATATCTCCTAAATCAGATTTGGCTTTAAACATTTCTAAACTAAAAGTTTCTAGATCTCCAATTTTGGCAATTTGATTTAATTTTTCAACTAAATCTTTGTCAGTTTGAGTTGTAGTAGGGGAACGGAAATATAAAGTGTCTGAAATTATTCCAGCTATCAGTAAAGAAGCATTGACTTTAGATAATTCAGTATTAGTTTCAAAATATTTTTCAGCGATAATTGAACAAGATGAACCAAGAGGTTTAATTAAGATAGAAATAGGTTTATCAGTTTCTAGTTTTACTTTGTGGTGATCTATAATTTCTACAATATCTAAATCTCCAATATTGTCTATACTTTGAGTTTCTTCATTATGATCTAAAAGAATTATTTCTGAATTTTTAGGAATTTCATGAACATGTTCCGGTTCTTCTACATTAAATTTTTTAAAAACAAATTTTGTTTCGTTATTTAAATGACCTAAAGCATAAGCTTTAGCTTTTTCTCTTTTTTGTTCTAGATAGTCTTGGTAGACTAGAGCGGAGCAGATTGTATCTGTGTCGGGATTTTGGTGTCCTATAATATATTTCATAGTATCATAATCCGCAAAATTAGTGCACTTCTTTGTCGTCTTCGGAAAAAAAGATATAATTTTAGTAGTCCGACTACTGAATTTGCAAGTACACGGATTTGCCTAAAGATTTTAAATTTATAAACTAAAGTAGTCGGACTACTGAAATTACTTTTTTCCTCGTCTCCTTGAATTGCATCTAATTTTGAGGATTCTAAATTAGTTGTTAATTTTGTTATTTTTTTATAATTATTTAAATTAGTATAAGTTATTTAGAGTTTGATTTCAAGATTGAAATTTTATAAATGGT
>CAZAKQ010000012.1:0-20970 GCA_964486155.1 uncultured Candidatus Saccharibacteria bacterium
CCCCTACACTATGAGTTCCATTCACCCCTCACACTCTCTAGTTTAGCCGTTTCCTATGCACTTCTCAGGTTAAGCCTGAGGCTTTAACATAAGACTAACTATACCGCCTACACACCCTTTACGCCCAATAATTCCGGATAACGCTTGAGGCCCTCGTATTACCGCTGCTGCTGGCACGAGGTTAGCAGCCCCTTATTCCTGAAGTAACGTCAAAAATTTCCTCCTTCAGAAAAGATTTTTACACCCCGAAGGGATTCATCAATCACGCGGCGTCGCTCCGTCACACTTTCGTGCATTGCGGAAGATTCTCGACTGCAGCCTCCCGTAGGAGTTTGGACAGTATCTCAGTTCCAATGGTGGGGGTCAGGCTCTCACCTCCCCTAAGCGTCATAGCCTTGGTGAGCTATTATCTCACCAACTAGCTGATACTAAGCAGGCCAATTCAGAAGCGATAAATCTTTACCGATTGCTCCTCGCTACACTCGTCGTTTAATTTTCAATTATCAATTCTCAATTTTCAATGAATTTTCAATGATTAAATGTTCAATGTTAGCGAATTTTGGCGGAGCCAAAATTCATTTTTGAAAATTGAAAATTATTTCATTGATTGAAAATTGTAAATTGTAAATTGTAAATTTTGTTACGAATGCAATGAGGAACAATCGGACCATCGAGTATTATCCTATCTTTCAATAGGTTATTCTCGACTTCTGTGTTTGTACCTACCTGTTACTACCCAGTTCGCCATGGGCACATCGTGCTGTGCACGATGCGAGTTAAAAGTCGAAAATCTATAATGTCGAAAAGAAAAATTTGCAGAGCAAATTTTTTTACTTTACGGACTTTACAGACTTTATAAACTTTTGACTCATCATACGCAGTATGATGCACCCATTCGACTTGCATGCCTTATCCACGTCGCCAGCGTTCATCCTGAGCTAGGATCAAACTCTAATTTAAAACAAATTTGTAAAAACAAATTTGAGAAATGAAACAAAAGAAAAGGTTGAATCAAATCATGCCTCATCGGCAGACAGGTTCAAATAAAATTCTTTTTTAGAGTTTGACCCAACTTCAAATATGAAGTTGCTCACTTAAAATTATTCAAAGGTTTGTGATGTCATACTTCGCACAGGAACATAACATCACAGGTTTTAATTGAATTACGAAAGGTGTATTCGTAATTCAAATTTCTAAACACCCATACTATATGAGTATTTAAAAAAATAAATTTTCAAAGAACTCTATCATTATAGCTAAAAAAATAATTTTTGCAAACAAAAAATGTTTTAATTTTATTTTTTATTTAATTTATGTTATATTCTATTGTAGAATAGTAAATAAATTAAAATAAATTTAAAATAATGAAAGGAAAAGGTATTATGACTGAATTGGATGATTTCATTAAAAAACAAAGAAAAAAGGAATTAAAGGAAAAGATAAGAAAAAACAATCCTGTTGTCGAAAAAAATACAGCTACAATTTTTAAAATTCTTGAATTAGAAGTTCTTGAAACTGGCCAACCTATGGCTAAAATAATACAAAAAAAATCACTGGAAAATATAATTCCAATAATTTTACTTTAATATTTTAAATTTAAAAAACTTTAAACCCCGATGATATTTTGAGTTCATCGGGCTTTGTGTTTAGACATTACCTTTCAATATTTACTATTCATACAACTTTATTTTACCAAAAAGTTGCACTTCAAAACGGAATTTTGGTGTTAATTTAAATAAACAATATTTATATAAATTTGAAAAGGAGAAAACATGTATTTAATAACTGAAATGTCTTTGAGTAATTTCAAAGAAATATTAGAGAAACACCCGAAAACTCAAGCAAAAGTTGATTTCGTTGAACTATTAGAAAAATTTGAAACAAAAGTTAGCCCTGCTCTTGAAAAAATGGAAAAAGCTACCAAACACGAACAGGAAAATTGTACTCATTTAAACAAAAAACCGATTTTCAAAGAAAATAAATGTTACAATAAAAAAGGGATCGGGTCAGATTGCATAAAGGAACATTTCATAGGAGAAAAGTGTTCTTGTATGAAATTTTTTCCAGGTAATGATGGAGATAAATATACAGTCTGTTTTTCCTGTGGAGGAAAAATGAGACAGGCTTCAGTGAAGCTTCGATTAAAAAGCCCTCCAATTTCTATTAGTGTTTATATTTGTGACTCATGTCGCTTAACAGAGATTCAAAATTATTAAACTTTTAAAGGAGGTTTTTATGAAGACTACATTGATGTATTTTTCTGGAATAGTGCTTGATAGAATACTTTTTAAAAGATCACATATGAAAAAAAATAATTTTTTTCATCCTTTGTTGCAATTAGAAATAGGAGGTAAAAAAATATCAGAAATAACAATTATTAGATATTACTCTAACCCAAGTAATAAAGTGTCTTCCGAAGGTCTTTTTTATGTATTAGGAAATCATCCTATTGCAAAAGGAGATTCATTCTGTATCTCAGGAGAAGGCTTTTTTGTAAACGGAGCCTCTGTTATTTACAGTTGTTACAAATAAACATTATGGGTCTAGGATTAAGCAAAACGATGTTGCAATTTATCGCAACATCGTTGTTTTTTGTTTAAATTTAGTTTAGAGGTACGACCACGACACTATTAGAAGTCCGATTTCCTTAGGGGTCGGACTTCGTTCTAAAGGTCATAGTTAATGGAAACCTCAATTGAAAGTCATAAAAGGAAATGTAAAATAGATTGACTTTTTTTTGTAGTTGTTAATATATAGGTATTAGTGCTTCTTTGTGAAGCTCCGAGAAACCCCATCATTTTGATGGGGTTTCGATTTTCTACTTATACCTACCTAAAAAGAAATTTATAAAAATACTTTTAATGTTATCAAAATCTTTTATAGATGTTTTTCCGATTTTTCTTAATAACCTTTTTGTACTTAAAAATGAAAGAAAAACTTTGCTGCTGTGCTTACTGCCGTGCTTGGAGGACGGCAGACTTGAAATTATAAGACGAAGTGCTTTTATTTGAAAAGTCCGACAACCAATTGGTTGTCGGACTTTTTTGTTTTATTAATTAATTATTTAGAAGTACGACTTCGGCATTGGTAGAACAAAAACGAATTACTAAAGGTTACTGATATACACGTCAAGAAGTCGGACTTCAAATGCATCAAATTTGGATTTATTTTTAGGCTCTCTTTTTGAATAAAGTAAGTAAAGGAGAGGCTAAGAAAATTGATGAATAAGTTCCCACAACCACACCCATGGAAAGGATTAGGGCGAATTGTTTTGTGGATTCTCCTCCAAAGAAATATAAAGCCAATAACACAATTAAAGTAGTTAACGAAGTGTTAATTGAACGCACTATAGTTTGTGATAATGACTTCCCTACTATTTTATCAAAATTTTCATTTTTAGAATGCTTAAGATTTTCCCGTACTCTATCAAAAACTACTATGGTATCATTAACAGAAAATCCTAAGATAGCTAAAATAGCCATTATAAAAATTGTATTGATTTGATAATCAATAAACATAGATCCAAGCAAAGCATATATTCCGGTTGGAATTAAAATATCATGAACTAAAGCTGTAATAGCTGCAAAACCATAATTCCAAGAAGATACTTTATTTTCAGATTTAATTACTTCAGTTACTTTTCTAAAAGCAAAAGCTACAAATAAGATAATAGCTATTACTACTATTAAAATAGCCCAAAGAGCTTTGTCTTTTAGTTCTTCTCCAATAGCTGGGCCAATTGAGTTATATCGTTCTTCTGTTATCTGATATTTATTATCTTGACTTAATACTGACAAAACTGATTGTCTTTCTGATTCAGTTAGATCACGCGTCCTTAGAATTATACCTTTTAGACTGTCCGATTTTTCAGTTGTAGTTTCTTGGATAGTAAAATTCCCTAATTCCAATTTAGCTAGTTCTATTTTTAATTCTTCTAATTCAGGAACTTCAATATCAAGAGAAGTCATTGGATAAGAAATCTCAGTAATAGCCCCTCCTTTAAAATCTATACCATAATTTAGCCCAAAATAAGCAATAGAAAAAATAGAAAGAATTACCAAAATGGCTGATATTGAAAAAAATATTTTTTTATTTTTAATTACGAACATTTATTTAGTTGATTAGTTACCTGCCTGTCGGCAGGTAGATTAGGTAGTTAGTCCACCAACTGGCGGATTAGAGAAAAAATCGCTTTGCGATTTTTTTTAATTTATAAATTTTAATTTATATTAGTTGATTATATATTAAATGAGCAGAAAAAACAAAATTTTTATCTATTTAAAAAAATTATGATATTTTTCTGATTTTTTTAAAATTAAAATTCCCAAAATACCAAAAACAAATCCTGCTAAAACATCCAGAGGCCAATGTACTCCTATAATAATTCTGGATAAACCTATTAGAGTCGCTAAAACTATAAAAATAATTCCTGTATTTTTATGATATAGATAAGTAATAGTAGCTAAAGCAAAAGACAAAACTGTATGACCTGAAGGTATAGAATCATTACCTCCATGCTCAATCAATAACTTTATATTCTCTAATTCTAAAAAAGGTCTAGGACTATAATAAAAATACTTTATTATTTTTGCAATAATCCAAATAATAATTGGGTAGAAAATTATTTTTAAAAATTGTTCAAGAGTGATTTTTTTAAATAAAAACAATAATAGCACCCCAAAAAACATCCACCAAATTAACCAATCAGTAATAAAGATTACGATAGTATCAAATAATTCATTTTGTAAAGCCAAATTATTTAAATAATGGAAAATTTTTTCATTCATCCCGTTAGAAATACTTTACTAAAAGTATTTCTAACGGGATAAGCCCCTACACTTTTAGTAAATTATCTTAAATTAAATTAGTAATTTTTAATCCCGCCAAATCTCTAACGGAATTCATAATTAATATTATAGCAAAATTATAAAAAGTATGAAGAAATATTACTTGACATAATAATATAATGTTGATATATTAACAAACATTAATTTATAAAAATTTAAAAGGAAGTTAATTATGCAAGTAATTTGTTCTTATTGTAATAAAGATCTTGGAGAGAAAGAACCTTTAGGAAACAAAAAAATTTCTCATGGAGCATGCAAACAATGTGCTCAAAAAGAACTGGCAGAAATAATGGAGAGACCTTCTTCTTCTGGAAAAATAAAAGCAAAAAAAGAATAAGGTTTTTGTTGTAATAAAATAGGGTGAGGTTTTGAGTGAAGTATAAACGGAACTCAAAACCTTTTTTTTTTGGATATTTTATAACAAAAACATCAATCGCAGGCTCTGTTGAGCCTGCGATTGAGAGTTTTTTAATTATTTTCCTACCCGAGAAACTAAAGTCTTAACAGTTTTAAGAGCTATTTTTAAATCAATAATAAATGAACGATTTTTTATATAAAATAAATCATAGGACAATTTTTCTCTGGTTAATTTTAAATTTGTCTCGTGATGAGGAGCTTCTTTTTGATAAACCTGAGCCCAGCCAGATAACCCAGGTTTAATTAGATGTCTTATTCCATAATGAGGTATTTCTTTTTCATATTTTTCTACTGCTGAGATAAATTCAGGCCTAGGCCCAATCAAAGAAACATCTCCTTTTAACACATTCCATAACTGTGGTAATTCATCAATTCTCCAATTTCGTAAATATTTCCCTATTTTAGTTACTTTATTTCCATCTTCGCCCCATTTTCCGCCATCTGTCGGAGTCTGGGTCATTGTTCTAAATTTTATTAATTTAATTATTCCATTATTACGTCCTATTCTTTCAGGATAATAAAATAGAGGGCCTCTATCTTCAATTTTCATTAAAATAAAGACTATCGGATAAAAAATTAAAGAAATTAAAGCTAAAGGTAAAGCAATACTAATATCCATTATTCTTTTCAGAATATTATATATATGTTTTTTAGAGGAATTTACATTTTCTAAAAACCAATTATAGTGAATAAGCGATAAAGGAATTTTGTCAAATACATCTTCATATATTTTGTGTATATCTAAAAATTTTATTTTTGAAAAGATTAAATTATAAAAATAAGGAATATATTTTTGTAATTCTTCATCTTTTAAATCTAAAACTATAGTAGAAATATTTTTTTCAAATACTGGGTTCATTATTTCTTTCTCAAAATCAATTTCTGGATTTTTATCTAAGTCCAAACAAATCACAAATTTTAAATTATACCAAGGGTTATTATTAACTTCTTGTTTCAATTGTTCCATTTCTTTTCCTCTTCCGATCAAAATTGCGTCCAATTTTTTCTTAATACCTAAGAAAGCAATGATATAAACTCTCCATATTAAAATTAAAGTAAGAGATACTGCTAAGTATATAAGAATAATTGTTTTAGGAGCTAAGCCAAAAATCGGAATAAAATAGAAGAAAATAATCGCAATAATACTATTAATTATTTGAGCTGTAAAAATTTCAGAAAAGAAATTTCTATGATTAATTAAGGCTTTTCTTTCATAAAAACCAGCAATAAAAAACACTACTATCCAGATAAAAAATAAAATAGCAAAAGGTCCTAAGTGATTTAAAAATACTTGATAAGATGGAATCTGACTATGTCTAATTGTTAAAGTTAACCACAAAGAAAGGGTTAGAAATAATATATCCCCTATGAAAAGCATTATTGGTTCTTTTTTATTTAGTATAAGCACAAGCTTTTAATTTAAAAAATCAAAAGAATTAAAAATGATAAATTGAAAATTAAAAATTAATTTATTAATTTTTTAAATAAATGATTTAGCATTTTTAATTTATAATTTATAATTCTAAAGATAAATCTTTAATTCATCTTTAGGTTGATTATATAGGATTTTAGAAGGAAATGGAAGAAAAATCTACATTCTATCATTCTATAGAATGATAGAATGTTATTTGATTATTTTATAAAATAACTTTTCTCCTTTTTTAAACCTCTACTATTCCAACCGGTTGGAATAATAGAGGTTTATGGACTGTTACGGAAATTTTGTATGAAAAGAGTTTTTAGTAGTCCGACTACTTTAGATTATCTATTTAAATCTTTAGGTAAGGTCATGTTAGTGCAGGTCCAGTAGTCGGACTACTAAAAACTTTCTAAAAAATTTCCTCGCAGAGACGAAACAGGAATGATACAATAGATACAATGAAAAAGAAAAAAATTTTGTATTTGGTGACTAAAGCTAATTGGGGCGGGGCTCAAAAATATGTTTTTGATTTGGCTTCTGAAATGATGGGGCGAGATGATTATGAGGTGGCGGTTGCCTACGGAGAACCTTTTGGTGAATTAAATTCTAAATTAAAAAAAGCTGGTATTCAAACTATTAAAATCAAAGGATTGGGACGAGATATTAATTTCTTGGATGAATTTAAAGTAGCTAAATCTTTATGGAAAATCTTTCGTGAAGAAAAACCAGATATAATTCATTTGAATAGTCCTAAAATTGGTGGGCTGGGTTCTTTACTAGGACGATTAATTGGTATTGAAAAAATTATTTATACCGCTCATGGCTGGACCTTTAATGAAGAGCGTCCTTTGTGGCAAAGATTTTTAATTAAATATTTTTCTTGGTTAACTATCTTGTTTAGTCATAAAACAATCGTTATTGCTAAAAAAGAATACAAACAAGTAATTGATTGGCTTTTTGTAAATGATAAAAAAATAAAACTTATTTATAATGGAATTAAGCCTATTTATTTTTTGAATCGTAATCAAGCTCAGGAAATTTTTAATGATAAAATTAAAAATGATGATTTAGTAATTGGAACTATTGCTGAATTGCATAAGAATAAGGGTTTAAAATATGGATTAAAGGCTGTACGAAAATTAGTGAAAGAATTTGGTGGTCTAAAATATATAATCATTGGTGAAGGTGAAGACCGTGAATATCTTGAAAAAAAACTTAATAAATACGATCTGAATGATAATGTTTTTTTGGTGGGGGCTATTGATGAAGCTAGTCGGTATTTAAAAGCTTTTGATTTATTTTTGTTACCATCTATTAAGGAAGGTTTTCCTTTTGTTTTGTTAGAGGCTGGTTTGGCTAAGTTGCCGGTTGTGGCTTCCGATGTGGGAGGAATTCTCGAATTGATTGAAAATAAAAAAACTGGAATTTTAGTTGAAGCAAAAGAAGATGATGATATTGAAGATGCTTTGGAGATTTTGATTTCTGATGAGAGGTTGCGAGATGCTTATGGTCAGACTTTATATGAAAAGATTAAGAATGAGTTTTCTTTTGAGGCGATGGTTGAGGAGGTTGAGAGGTTGTATTAGATTTTTTAGAATTTTATATATAATTTATTAATTAATAATTCCTAACAATTAACAAAATCTATGAATATATTTTCTAATTTAGATTTAATTTTAATCTTTATATATTTTATTTTATTATTAGGAATAGGAATTTTTATCTTTAAAAAAAATAAAAATAAAAATCCTGAAGACTTTCTA
This sequence comes from uncultured Candidatus Saccharibacteria bacterium, assembly GCA_964486155.1. Taxonomy (GTDB): domain Bacteria; phylum Patescibacteriota; class Minisyncoccia; order Phycocordibacterales; family UBA12079; genus JAHITU01. The sequence continues at coordinate 8,448 of CAZAKQ010000012.1, forward strand.
ATTGCCGAAAGAAACCTGGGAACATTTAGCACTATGGCAACAATGAATGCCAGCAAAACAGGGGCTATATTAATGACTTTTGTAGCAATGACTTATATATGGGGACTATCTGCAATTTGGGTTTTTGTGGGTATAACTATGGGATTTCTTATATTTTTACCTTTTGCTTTAAAATTAAAAAAGCAATCTCATCAACGCTACTACACTTTAGCTGATTATTTCAAACACAATTACGGCAAGGGGGCAGCAATTTTTGCATCTTGTATTTCAATATTTTTAATGTTTGGAAATGCTATTATAAACATTATTGCTGGAACAAAAATATTTACTTTTTTTATTGGATGGCCATTCTGGATCTGTTCAATTATTATGACAGTAATAATATTAATTTATTTATTATTAGGTGGATTTAAGGCAGTAGCTAAAACTGATGTCTTGCAATATCTCGCTATCGTAATAATTCTTACCATCTTGTCTGTTTGTATATTTAATGGAGCAATTATCCCTCAATCAGATTGGAGTCTATTTGCTGTTGATATAGGAACAATAATAGGTTTCTTTTTAATTGGATTTATTTATCCATTTGCTTCCCCTGACTTATGGCAAAGAGTCTATGCAACAAAAAATAAAAAAACATTAAAAAGAGGTTTTATATTTTCAGTAATAATTTATATGGCCACTGCTATTTTATTGTCTTCAATTGCATTAACAGTAAAAGCAAGTTTTCCTAATATTGATCCAGATTTAGCTTTAATTCATGGCTTTAAGAATTTATTGTCTCCTGGATTAATCGGAGTATCTATTGTTCTATTGTTTGCTGCGATAATGAGTAGTTTAGATACTTATGTTTTCACAGGTGCATCTGCTTTAGTTCAAGATTTTTCTAAATCTCAAAATAAAGAAGAATTCGTAAAAAATATTAAAAAAATAATTTTAAGCTTCGGTATCATTGGAATCATTTTATCAATTTTAATTCAGAATTTGGTTATAGGAACTTTCCTTGTTAACTCATTTGTAGCAGTATTATCAGTTATGGTTATAAGTACTTGGATTAAAAAAACAATTCAACAACAAACACTCATTTACGGTTTTGTTGTAGGAATTTTAAGTACGACTGTTTTCCTTATTATAAACCTATTACAAGGAGAGGTTAGCCCCACCATTATGATAGTTGGAATATTAGGTAGTTTGTTAGGATTAGGAATTGGTGCAATTGTCTCTTTTGTTAAAACTAAATTTAGACGATTTATTTAAATATAGATTTTTTTGTTTAAAATAGCAGTATCCCACCAAAACCTTAAGGGTTTTGGGAAGATATATTGACTATTCCGCTAACGGCGGATAGTTAATGTTGTTTATTTGAGCCGTTATTCTACTTGGGGGTGCTACCCCCAAGTGGTTTTTCTCAAAAGTTGGACTTCTGTGAGGTTTTTTTGTTGATTTTTGGAGGAGTTTGGGGTATTGTGAGAGGAGATTAAGTATGTTTGAAATTAAATTTTGATTTATTTTAAATTTTTATATAAGGGGAATTAAAATGGAAACATTTAATATTGAAGAAGATGTAGTAACTAAACTTAAAATTTTTAAGAAAATCTCAAAAGAAGCTGAAGTTATCGCGGATAACACAATAAAATATGTTAACAAACATGCCAAATCTATTTTAGATATTGGCTCTGGCACAGGTTTTATTTCCCGTCATATTGCAAACCAAATTCATAAAAAAGATTGCAAAATTACTTTCGTCGATCCAATTTGGAATCCAGATGGAGATCTTCAACAAAACGAAAGTTTTATCCAACAGGATTGGCAAGATTTTAAATCAAAGGAAAAATTTGATTTAATTTTGTTTAGTCACGTTATTGTATGGTTTCCTGAAAAAGACAGAAACAAACTAATCTTAAAAGCAACGAATTTTTTAAAAGAAAATGGCCAAATTATTATTATAGAAAACAAACCTACTGGAAAATTTTGGAAATGGTTCCAGAAAACTTGTGAAATAACTGAAAATTATGTTTGGTATCCATCTGACATAAAATTAATAGATTTTTTAAAAAATAATAGTTTTAAAGTAGAAATTTATGACTTTAAATTTCCTTTAAATAAAATTAACAAAAAACATCCTACAAAAATGAAAGATATTGTGGACATATTCTTTCCTTTTGAGATGTTAGAAGTTAAAAACAAAGAGAATGCTGTAAGAGAAGAGTTTTTACAAATCCCAGAAATTATTGAATCTATCATCGTGGTAAAATAAACTATAGAGCATAGATTCGAAACAACGGGTGATTTGAAAGCTTTGTTAAAGCTTTCAAATCACCGGTTTTTTTATTTTAAATAGCAATATCTCCTCAAAACCTTAAGTATTTTGAGTTATCCACAGATAATTGGGTGCTTGGAGTACTAAATTTTGTTGATTTTACGGGTAAGTTGAGACGTAGATTAGAAGTTAAAAAAAATACAACAAGAGTAATTTAAGGACACTTGTCTACACTTTACCCACTCAAGTAAAACTTTTTTATAAACTTATTAAAATAACAGAATTTTCCGGATCGCTTTATCGCTCAATATTTTGGGTCTTACTATTCCAGTTAACTGGAATAGTAAGACCCAAAATATTGAGCTCCTCTCGAAGACAAAAAATTGAAACTTTTCATTAACAGATGAAGGTTTAATTTTTGTTAAAAATTAAACCTTCATCCTAACTCCAATCCCTAAGTTGAAAACAAGGAAAATTTAGACATTAAAACTTTTAATGAAGAATTGTTGTTTTTTGCTTTGGCAAAAATAAAATTTCACCCGACCCGCTGGGAGGAGTTTGAAATTTTAAAACAATTCCTCATATTCCGTAGGAAAAAGTTTTTTACTGTCTAAATTTTCCTTATTTCAACTCTCTTATCTACTCCATTCCCAAAAACTCATTTTGCATATCATTTCTGTGAACTACTCTTTTATATTTTCGCATTCCCATTAAAATTCCTAGAGCTGCAAACTCAGTAAGTAAGTGAGAACCTCCATAACTCATAAAAGGTATAGTAATTCCCGTTACTGGCAATAAACCGATATTCATACCAACATGAATTGTAAAATGACTAATAATTAAAATTGCCAAACCAAGTCCGTAGAGAACTTCAAAATTAGTAGAGCCTTTCATCGCATTAGCTAAAATTCTCCAAATTAAAATTGCGAAGAAAACAAAGAGGAGCACTACTCCAACAAAACCCCATTCCTCAGCGAAAGCAGCAAAAATAAAATCCGTTTCGTATTCAGGCAAGAATTGTAATCGCGATTGCGTTCCAAAACCTACTCCTTTTCCTAATAATTGCCCAGAACCAACTGCAATTGTAGATTGATAAGCATTATAACCAGCTCCTTGAATATCTGCCATGGGATGAATGAAAGTCATAATTCTTTGTTTTTGATAATCTTGAAAAGCATAAAACCAAAGTCCTGCAAAAGCTACTGTTCCAATTAAAAAAACTGCTAACAAATGTTTTTTTGATATCCCAGATACCAACACCATTCCTAACCAAATAAAAAAGATTATAATAGCTGATCCAAAATCTGGTTGCAAAAGAACCAAAACAAAAAATACAAAAGCATAAAATCCTGAGACTAAAATATGTCTAATATTAGCTATCTCTATATGACGTTTAGAAAAATATTTAGCTAACAAAAATATGAGAACCAGCTTAACTAAATCAGATGGTTGGACGGAGAAAAGCCCAAAGTTAAACCAACTTTGAGCTCCTTTAAAAATTGATCCTGTAATGAACAAACTCAGCAAAATAAAAACAAAGGTCAAAAACAAAGGAATTAACACTTGTGTCTTTCTCAAAAATCTAAAATCCAAAAAACTCAAACAAAAAAAAGTTATTAGAGAGATAACTAACCAAATAATTTGTTTTTGGAAAAAATAATTATCTCCGGTAAAAGAATTCATAGTAATTAATCCTACAAACACTATAGGGAGAGTAGATAAAAACAAAATCCAATCAATATCAGCTTTTAATTTAGTAAACATATGCCATAGTATAAAGTTAAAAGTTTAGAAAGTCTATGAAATTGGGAGAGGGCGGCCGCGAAGCGGCCGCCCTATTTCAGTTTTTTGTTTTTTATTTTGTGTTTTTTGATTAGATTTTAGAAACAGGCACTATGTCTATTTTAACAACTTCTTTTTCAAAAAGTTTTGGCCAAGTAAAAATAATTGCCTCTGAAGAATCTTTTTTCAAAATATCTATTTTAGTTTGAGAACTGTTAATTAAATTATTTTCTATATCATATAATAAAACTATTAATTCTATATTTTTTAAATTCCTAACTGATTTATTTTCTATTGTAGCTTGTACTCTAGGAGAATTGTTTTTTTCTAAATACTGAATATTGGTTAATTCTATAGGATTATTTAAATCTTCTACTTTTATCCATTTTATTTTTTTTGAAAATTCAAAAATAGCTCTTGTAGGAATTCTGTTTCCTACTTTTAGATTTCCTTCAAAAATTGGAAAAATGGAATTATTTGGGACATAAGCCTTGCCATCTCTTTCATTAATTAAAATTCCATTTTGATCATATAGTTTAAAAATATAAGGAGAATTATAAGCTTCTGCAAAAGTATTAGGATTTTCTATTAAAGCTACTACCCCGAAAACACCTTCGGATGTTTCAACAGCTCTAGCCCATTTTATTATAGGCTCTATTGTTTTAAAACTACAGATTATTTCACAAGGACCTCCACAATCAATACCTTCTTCTTTTTGATTTAATTTTCCATCAAAACAAGTTGGGGGAGTATAAAATATGAAATAAGCAATAAGTCCAATTATAATTATTATTGTTGAAAACATTACAAACAGATATTTATTTTTTCTTTCTGATGATTTAGACATTTGTTTTTATTTTTAATTACAATAATTACTTTAATAATAACATTTTGGATAAAAAGTAGAAAGGGCGACCGTTTTACGATCGCCCTTTCTGTTTTTATATAAAAAAATTCAATACTTTGTTCTGGCGATTACCTACTTTCCCCATAAAGAGTATCATCGGCGCGAACGAGCTTGACTTCCGAATTCGGAATGAGATCGGGTATAACCCCGTCGCCAAACCACCAGAACAAAATATTGAATATTATTCTTATTTTTATTAAATAGCAGATCTTAGCTTTAAAAACAATACAAGATTATAGACTTTAAAATTTCTGACAAGAAATCGACGAATTAGTACTCCTCGGCTAAATGTATTACTACACTTACACCTAGAGCCTATCACCTGATCATCTCTCAGGGGTCTCAAATGATTTCTAATCTTAAAGTTGGCTTCCCTCTTAGATGCTTTCAGAGGTTATCCATTCCCGACTTAGCTACTCAGCAATGCTCTTGGCAGAACAGCTGATACACCAGAGGTCAGTTCACTCCGGTCCTCTCGTACTAGGAGCAAATCTTTTCAAAAATCGACGCCTGCAGCAGATAGGAGACCAACCTGTCTCACGCATGATAATCAATTGTTTCCAATTGCATGGACTAAATCTTTTCGCCTGAGGCGAATCCAACGTATAGTCTCTACGGGTACACACTTTCTTGTAAAGAAAAGTGTGGAAATTGAAAAACTTTTCTTCAGATCATAAAAGTTATTCTCTTCGTGTCTACGAATATTTTTCCACTTCTGCGAGCTAATAGCTCTCCACGGTAATAATATTCTCGACAAACGTTTTCTCAACAGAAAACGCTTCCACACTCTTTACAAAAAAGTGTATTTCCCTCGGTATTGCACAATAACCATTACGATTAAGGTTTTACCGATATAAGTTGGCTTTTTCTTTAAACACTCAAAATGAATGCTTAAGACCGCCGTGTAAGATTGGTTTCGCAACATTCTTTTCTAAAAAGTGGTTATTATAATTCCTTTAAAATTTCTAGCGAGACGAAGTAAAAAATATGAAGTATATCTAGATATACTAAAGATTTTTTACAAAGTCGTGACTGAAATCTTAATGAAGAATAAAATTAATTTTTTAAAAAGAATGTCTATTCTATCTCAACCCTTGAATTACAAATTCAAGGTTTTTACATATTGTCAACGAAAAAACGTGATAACGATACTTTGAATACGAAATAGAATTCGTTACGAGAATTGTATAAAAGGAAAATTTCGTTTGTAATTGAGATTTTTCGTAGCTATGCTACCAAAATTGAAATTACAAAGTGAAATTTTTTGTTTATACAGTTCGTAGTAGGATTCTATTTCGTATTCAAAGTTAATTGATGTTTGGGAGTTTAGATTGTTTAAAAATCAAAAAATTGATCTCTAAACGGTCTAAACCCAGCTCGCGTAACTTTTTAATTGGCGAACAGCCAAACCCTTGGAAGCTTCTCCACCTCCAGGATAAGTTGAGCCGACATCGAGGTGCCAAACAACGCCGTCGCTATGGACGCTTAGGCGTTATTAGCCTGTTATCCCCAGGGTAACTTTTATCCGATAATCTAAGGCCGTATCTAATTCGAGCCTTCGGTTCACTATGTTCTACTTTCGTATCTGCTCGACTCGTACGTCTTGCAGTTAAGCTGGCTTGTGCCATTACACTATCAGCACGGTTTCCATTCGCGCTTAGCCAACCTTTAAACTCCTCCGTTACTTTTTAGGAGGATAGCGCCCCACTAAAACTACCCGCCAGGCACTGTTTCTCGTCGTTTTTTCCGCCGAGATTAGAATATATATATTAAAAGAATGGTATTTCACTGACGACTCCAATATTCCCAAAAGAATACCTTCAAAGTCTCCCATCTATGCTACGCAGTTAAAACATACACCCAATACCAAGCTATAGTAAAGCTCCTGGGGTCTTTTCGTCTAGCTGCAGGTAACCGGCGTCTTCACCGGTATTGCATTTTCACCGAGCTTTTCTCCGAGACAGTGCCCCACTCGTTACACCATTCGTGCGCGTCTGAACTTACCAGACAAGGAATTTCGCTACCTTAGGACCGTTATAGTTACGGCCGACATTGACCAGGGCTTATATAGTCCAGCATGATGATAAATCAACATACCCCCCATATTTAACCTTCTGGCATTGGTCAGGTGTCACCCTCTATACATCCACTTACGTGTTCGCAGAGAGCTGTGTTTTTGATAAACAGTCGGCAGGGCTACTTTCGCTGCGGCCAGCCGTAAATTTAATTCTAAAATTATAAATTTAATAGATATATAATATTGTAAATTGACAAATTATATATCTATTAATAAAAAATGTTATTGTTTATTTTTTCATATTGGCAATTCTTAATTGTTCAATAGAAAAAAGATCTAAAGACCATAATATTGCTTGAGAAAAAGCAAGATGTCTTGAAGCTTTTTCTTTTTTTCTTTGATTAACAAACTTAATAACATTATCTAATAAATAAAGACAATGAGATAATTTATCATCAGAAGAAAAAGAAGAAAATTTTGATTCAATATCAATTCTTTTTGATTTTATACCATCCGGTATTTTTGATTTCATTTCATTAACAGAATCTTGATATTGTTTATCATCCATAATTAAACCTCCTAATTTTTTATATTTTTATTTTAAGAACTAAATTTACGGCTGGCAGATCTTATTCCGAAGTTACGATCGCTTTTTTGCCGAGTTCCTTGGAGAAAAATCACTCGTTCGCCTTGGTCTTCTCGACCTGACTACCTGTGTCGGTTTAGGGTACGGTTCCTTTATTTTTAAGCTTAGAGAATTTTCTTGGAAGGCTCTTCACAATAATTTCCTAATTCGAAAAAAAGAATTTTGTCTAATTACAGAGCTTGCCCGAAAGCTATATCCCGGATTTACCTAAGATGCACTCTTTAAAATAAACAACGCAAATCCAATAATGCGCTATTGCTTATATCCTCCGTCCTCCCATCGCAAAATAAAGAAGTTACGGAATATTAACCGTATGTCCATCGGATTCGGCTTTCGCCATCTCCTTAGGACCGACTAACCCTTCGCTGATCAACATTGCGAAGGAACCCTTAGTCTTTCGGCGTACAGGGATCTCACCTGTATTGCGGTTACTCGTGCCAACATTCTTACTTCTATACGCTCCACCATGGCTCGCGCCTTTGGCTTCATCGCAGAATAGAATACTCTCCTACCACTCGTAAATTTCATAGAAGAAGCAATTCTCGCTAAAGAATTGCTCACGTAACAAATCTTCGACTTGAAGATTTGCCCAACCAATTCCCGTATTAGAAATTGCTTGTAATAAAAAATTTGAGTTATGTCCCAGACTGGAGTCGAACCAGTGACGCATAGGCTAACAACCTACCGCTCTACACTGAGCTACCGGGACACAAACTTTTAAAGTTTTAAACAAATTAATTTGTTTTGGCTGGGTGAAAGGGATTCGAACCCTTATAAAGGGAGTCAGAATCCCCGGTCCTGCCGTTGGACGATCACCCAGCAATAATCTTTGGAGCGGATGTCGGGATTCGAACCCGCGACGTTCTGATCACAAATCAGATACTCTACCAACTGAGCTACATCCGCTCAAAATAATTAATGAACATTTTTCCTCTATGAAATTTACGAATCCTAATTTTCGGTACCATACTTAGCCCCGATAATCTGCGGTGCAAAATCTCTTAATGAGTGAGCTGTTACGCTATCTTTAAAGGATGGCTGCTTCTAAGCCAACCTCCTCATTGTCTGAGAAATTTCACCTCCTTAAGTGCACTTAGTATGAATTTAGGGACCTTAAATATAGGTCTGGGCTGTTTCCCTTTCGACCAATGGAGCTTAGCCCCCACAGTCTAACTGCCTAGAAATTGACTATTGGTATTCGGAGTTTGATAGGATTGACGAGGTTTCCCCCTATTCGATCCTTCCAGTGCTCTACCCCCAATAGGTAATCTAAACGCTAACCCTAAAGCTATTTCGGAGAGAACCAGCTATTACCAAGTTCGATTAGCTTTTCACTGCTTACCACAAGTCATCCGATGGAATTGAACGACCAACCGGTTCGGGCCTCCAGCGATGTTTCCATCACCTTCACCCTGCTCATGGCAAGATCACTTGGCTTCGGGTCCGAAGCATACAATAATAATTTCGCGCTATTCACACTCGCTTTCGCTATGCCTTCAAGGTTTTACCTCTTAGGCTACTGCACACTTCGACTCGTTGGCTCATTCTTCAATAGGAACGCAGTCACCCCTCACCCAGAAAACCATTGTTCAGTAAACATTAACAACAAATGTCATTAAAAAATAAACATATAACAATATTTTCATAAGCTTCACTCAGAAATCACAGCAAATTTTTTTAAAATTTGAGATGATTTTCTGGGTGAGGGGCTCCTACTCCTTGTAAGCATATGGTTTCAGATCTATTTCACTCCCCTCTCCGGGGTTCTTTTCACCTTTCCCTCACGGTACTTGTTCACTATCGATCTCTAAAAGTATTTAGCCTTACCAGTTAGTACTGGCTGATTCACCCAAGCTATTCGTGTCTTGGATTACTCAGGAGTAACAAATAAGAAGACTTAATGTTTTCGTTTACGGGACTATTACCCTTTTGAGTTTAGCTTCCCAGCTAATTCAACTAACATCAAATTTTGTAACTTCTTCTATCCCGAAGAATAAACTTTGTTATCCTACAACCCCGAACACTCCTCATTACATTCGTCGTTTAATTTTCAATTTCTAATTTTCAATTTTCAATCAATTTTTAAATGATTAAATTTTCAATGACGACGGATTTTGGCTTCGCCAAAATCCGTATTTGAAAATTGTGAATTGATCATTGGAAATTGCATTCCAAATGTAATGAGGAATGTTCGGTTTGGGCTCTTTCCGTTTCGCTCGCCGCTATTAAGGAAATTCCTATTGGTCTCTTTTCCTCTGGGTACTGAGATGTTTCACTTCCCCAGGTATGCATCAAATTTCATTTATAGAAATCTGACTATCTGAATCTATCAGATAAGGTTTCCCCATTCGGAGATCTCCGGATCAAAGGTTGCTAGTCACCTCACCGAAGCTTATCGCAGACATGCCACGTCCTTCATCGCCTTTTAGAGTCAAGGCATCCACCATACGCTCTTAAATTTTCTTGTCAGAAAATTTAAAAACCACAATCTTGTTTTCTCTTAGACTATTTTACAATAATCCAAAAGTGATTTTAATGCTTTAATTTATTCGTAAATAAATTTTTGTATTTTGAACTATGATAGATAGTTCAAAATTACCTGCTATTTAATTATCAAAGTTCAGTCATTCAGGACAATCAGTTTAATTAAATCGGTTATCCGCCTCATCGACGGATTATTTTTGAACAAAGTTCAAAAATAAAAACCGCTCTGCAAGCGGCATAAACAAATCAACAAAGATTAATTTATTACCGTCTTTTAAATTGATTTTTTTCTTTCATAACAATGTCCCCTAGTATATACGAAAATAAAATTTTTGCAACAAAAAAAACAATAAAAAGAGAGTCGGCTTCGCCGACCCCTCTCTTACCAAAAAAATCCAACAAACGAGGTCCGACCCCTCCTCATCGGCGGACAGGCTCTTAACGTGTACACACATGATCTTTAGTAATTTGTTTTGTTTTATCAATACTGAGGTCGTACCTCTCTACAAAAATTCAGGCCCAGAAAGTTTTTAACAAAAACTTTCTGGGCCCTAAACCATTCCTGCTAAGAAAATTTCGACAACAATCGGTCAAACTCAACAACAGCTCTATTACTAATAAAAAAACCGACTTTATTTCCTTGCTGATCTAAAATACTACAAGTAAGAACTCCGGGCAAGTTATCAGAAAGTAAGAAGCGGTAATATAGATTTTTATCCCTCACCACAAACTCCCCCACAGGGCTTCTCTCAATCGCCTCCATCCAAGAAATATGATCCTCCTCAACCGCTTCTTTTTTCCCTTTTTTGTTTTTACCTAGGATAATCAAAACCTCCATATTCCCTCCTTTCAAAAATCAAAGATTCTTCGATACCTTTTTTAAAATATAATTAAATATACTTTCAGCAGTTACCTTTTTTGTAAATTTTTTAGGTTTACTATCAATACTGGTTTTAAAATTACAAATAACTTTTTCTTTTCCCTTATAAAAAGAATAAAATCCTCCTCCATACTCCACAAAAAACCGATCCAAAGGACTTTCAGAGAAAGCCTCTTTCAAAGACCCGACATCAATCTCTCTTGTATGAAAAGAACCATCAAGATCTTTTTCTACCGCTATAGAAATCATCATTTTACACCCTCCAAATATATAAAAAATTAAAAGATTTAAAATTTCAAAAAATACAAGATATCTATTTTCACAATACCCCAAACCACCTCAAAAATCAACAAAAAAACCTCACAGAAGTCCAACTCCTAAGAAAAACCACTTGGGGGTAGCACCCCCAAGTAGAATAACGGCTCAAACGAACAAAAAACTGCCGAAAGTGCCAACACCACTTTCGGCAGTTACTAAAATCAAAAAGATAAAAACATTATTCCCCAATCAAATCCCTCGCTTTCTGCATAGCTTCTTCAGCTGCTAAAAGTTTATCAGCTTCTTTTAACAGATCATCTCTTATTTTTTGATACATTCTTTTCCTTTTAAGAAATTCTTTAACCTCCTTCACAAATTTTTTACGAATAGATTCATCATCCATATTTAAAATTTCTTCCATATTTATTGAATGAGGAATATGTGAAGTTACCGTACTTTTATTATACACCTCTTCAATACTAACCGAAGAAATGTTTGGGTACTTAGCCAAGCAAACTTTCAAAGGAAAACTTAACTCAACCTTTGCAATGACTTTGCCTATCTTTTTAATGAAATCTTCATTAATTCCACCAGATCCATCAAAAAGCATACTTGAAAAAAGTCTTGCCTGAACCCCTCTATATTTTAAGCTGCAGCACAAAACCTCAACCGGATACATCTTTTTATAATCTTCCATCTTATCCTCCTAAAAAATATATTAAAAGTTAAAAACGTTTTATTCAAAATTAACATCTCCGATCTTCTCAATTTTAACGAGTATGGAGCCTGATTTTTGAGGAACCAATCCAAGCTTAATTGGTAAATTGAATTCAATATTCATCAAATTATTACCAATCTCTTCTGCTTTTTTTCTTGCATCCTTACTATCCCACTTATTAGTTAGAACAGAAATACAAGGACGATATCCTTTAACCATTTTACCTTCCTCCCTAAATATATAAAGTTAAATTTCAAAAAATACAAAATATCTATTCTCACAATACCCCAAACCCCTCAAAAAATCAACATATCCCCACTTGGGAATCGGATTCCCAAGTAAAAACATTTCACTTGAATGTCGCACATCCAAGTATCTTAGGAGTCCGACTTCTGAGAAAATTAAGAGATTCAACTCCTCAATTGAATATGGCTTAAACGAACAAAAAACTGCCGAAAGTGCTAACACCACTTTCGGCAGTTTATAAATAAACGGCATTATTTTTTCAAAACTTTTAATCCGGCTTGGCAAACTCCCCAATCCCAACCAGATTTTTCCATTACAGAGAGAATCT
>CAZAKQ010000013.1:0-20511 GCA_964486155.1 uncultured Candidatus Saccharibacteria bacterium
ATTGTTTCATTAGATTTTTTGCCAGAAAAGTCTAATATGTATGTGAACTTATTCATATTTTTTAAGTTAATTATTTATCTATGTTATAATATTCTTTATGAAGAATATGAGGGAAAAAGAAGATTTTCAAAATTGGAATATTCAAAAAATAAAAATTGATGGTTCTGGAAAAAATAAATTATATCGAACAAGAGATATTTGGTGGTGTGATTTAGGAGTAAATGTTGGTTTTGAACAAGATGGAACTGGCAAAAATAATGGTAGACCAATTTTAGTTTTGAAAGGTTTGAGTAAACATACTTGTTTAGTAATTCCTTTAACTACTTCAAATCAAAAACATTCTATGAGAATTACATTAGGTAAAATAAATGGTAAAGATGCTTTAGGTGTAATTTCACAAGTTCGTGTGATTGATACAAAAAGATTTGTAAATAAATTAGGAAAATTAAATAAGGAAAAATTTGAAAAAATAAGAAAAGCCGTCAGAGATTTAATCTGACGACTTTTCTAACTAGTCTCCCGCCTGAGGCGGGCAAGCCCGAAGGCACTTGTAATTAAATAATAACAGTTATAAAAAAAAAGTCAAATGAAATTATCAAAAACAGATTTTAAAAAATATTTAATTTGTCCAGAAGATTTTTGGTTGAAGAAAAAGAAACCTGATGAATATCAACAACCAGAGAGAACTCAATTTTTACAAAAATTAATTGATGATGGATATGAAGTAGAAAATAAAGTTCAGGAAATGTTTCCCACAGGAGTTTTTTTGGACGATATGGATGATGATATTTTAATCAAAAAAACTCAAGAGGAATTAAAAAAGAAGGGAACTATTTTTCAAGCCACCTTTAAATCTGAAAGAGGCTTGTTTTTAAAAGCTGATATTTTTAAATTTAATGAAAAAAGTCAAAAATGGGATTTGTATGAAGTAAAATCTAGTTCGGAGATAAAAACTGATTTACAACATAATCATATCAAAGATATTTGTTTTCAAAAAATTACAGTAGAGGAGTGTGGAATTGAAGTAGGGAATTCATATATTGTTCATTTGAATCGAGATTATATTAGGAAAGGGGATTTAGATTTAACAAAATTGTTTGTTTTTGCTGAAGTTTCAAAAGAAATTCAAGAAGTTTTACCTGAAGTTACTTATCATATAGATAGAGCTTTGGAATTGTTAGAGCAAGATGAAATAAATACTAGTTCTTGTTCTTGTTTGTATAAATCAGCTGGGCAGAGATGTGATTCTTTTTCTTATTTTAATCCTAATATTCCTGAATATTCTACAGCGCATATTTTGAGAGGTAAAAAATTAGAAGAATTAGTAGAAGCTAAAATTTTTGATCCAAAAGATATTCCAATAGATTTTGATTTAACAGATACCCAAAGAGTAAAAGTAGATTTGCAAAGAATTGGAAGACCAATGATTGACTCAGTTAATATTCGAGAAACTATAAGTAAGTTACAATATCCTTTATATTTTCTAGATTATGAGACTTTATTAAAACCTATTCCTATAATGGATGGTTATAGTCCTAACTCTCAATTAGTTTTTCAATATTCACTTCATGTGATACAAGAAAATGGGGAAATGAAACATTTTGAATATTTAGCTGATAATTTAGAAAATTCTACTTTAGGATTAATAAAATCGTTAGAAAAAAATATAGGAAAGGTAGGTACTGTTTTGGTATGGTATGAGCCTTTTGAAAAATCTCGTAATAAAGAGTTGGCAAAATTACATCCAGAATATGTAGGATTTTTCAAAGATGTAAATAATAGGATTTATGATTTAATGAAAATTTTTAAGAAAGATTATTTAATGCCTGAATTCAGAGGTTCAGCTTCGATTAAAAAAGTTTTACCAGTTTTAGTTCCTAAACTTTCATATAAAGAACTAGAAGTACAAGATGGAACAATGGCAATGTCAGCTTGGGAAAAATTGTTAATTACTGAAGATCCAGAAGTTAGAAAAGAAATCAGAAATAATCTTTTAAAATATTGTGAATTAGACACTTTAGCTATGGTAGAAATTTTTAAAATAGTGAATGAATTATAAAATAATTTTCAATAATTATTTCAAAATTTCAAATAAAATAATAAATAATAATAATAAAATATTTTTTATATGTATTCTATTGTTCTACAGAATAATAGAATACATATGTGAGGGTTTTAAATATAATGTGATGATAAATGTAATAATGTAAGTATTTTAATTATAAATTAATAATAAATAACTATGAGATATAAAGGTAAAAAATTTGACAATAAAAAAACTTTTAGACAATTGGAGAGAATTATAAAAGGAGCAGCTAATCATCGTAGATTGCAGATAATGGCTTTATTAGAAAAAGAGCCTGAATTATCAATAATAGAAATATCTAAAAAATTAGATGTAAATGTAAAAACCATATCAATGCATGTTACTAGATTGGCTTTTTCTGGATTAGTTTTGAAAAGAAATGATATAAGTTCTGTTAGACATAAATTAACTAAAAATGGAAAGTCTATTCTATTGTTCTGTAGAACAATAGAATAAAAATTAAATATAAATAATATGAGAATATAAAGGAGATAGGAAATAGACGGTAATTCAAAAAACTATCGATACCATATCGATAGTTTTTTTATTGAATTTTTTAATTATTTAAAATAATTTCAGATTCTCCTTCGGGGAGGATTTTTTCTAAGATTAGTTTTCCATTTTCTAGGCGAGCTTTTTTGATTAAAATCCTTTTTTTATTTTTTCCATCTTGGGCGGAAAAATAATGGGCCTTGGGCCATTTATCAAAAGCTTGGATTTTTAGGAAATTTTCTTGAGCATCTCCATCTAAATCTATTAAAGCATCATTTGATTTAAATTTATTACAAAAAGTAGCTTTGCTATGGTCTTGTTCTTGAGGTTTTATCTGATCATTTAACCATTTGGGGATGTTATCTCCAAGTAATTTTCCTCCGAATTGGGCTAAAGTTTTTTCTAATTGGCTTTGAGTAGGCATTTCAGAAATTGAATTTTCCCAAAGTATAATTTTTTCTTGAGCAATAATCGGTCCGTGATCCATTTTTTCATCTAATAATATAATAGATACTCCTGTCACTTTATCTCCATTTAGAATTGGACTATGAATTGGAGTAGCTCCTCTGTATTTTGGAAGTAAAGAAGGATGAACATTTAAGGTTCCTTTCTTAGGAATATCTAAAATTTCTTGCGGAATTATTTTTCCATAAGCAACTACAATGAATAAATCCCAGTCTTGAGATTTTAATTTATCTATAAATTCAGAATCTAATTTTTCTGGTTGTAATGTGGAGATGTTATTTTCATTAGCCCAAGTTTTGACAGGAGGGGGAGTAATAACCAATTTTCTTCCTACTTTTCTGTCTGGTTGAGTAATAATTAAACTCGGCACCAAATCTTGGGAGGTTGAACCTCCTGAAATTTTTAGTTTTTCTAAGATATTTACAGCTAATTCAGGACTTCCGAAAAAAGCTACTTTAGGTTTATGGTTATTTTGTTCATTCATATTGACTTTATTTTAACATAAGAGAGATTTTTTTGTTTCTTTTTGTTTTAGTGTGTGTATAATATAAATAGAGTTCTTAAGCATAAATATTTTTGGAGATTTTAATATGGTTGAAGAAATGGTTTTAAAAATTAATAAGAAGTGGAAGAAACGGAAAATGAGAAGAAAAACTATAAAATATCGTGAAAAAGAATACAATCTTTTAACGATCGCTTTAAATTTAACAAAAGTTTTAGAAATTCCGTTTTCAAGAAGGAGACCGGTATGGAAAAAATAACTAAAGAAAAATTTGTTGTAAAAACAAAACCCTGGATTTTTGAGTTGATTTTTAAGTTTAACCTTCGACTCAAATGGTTCCTTAATGATCTTTCAGTGAAAAGCGAAAAAATAAAATTTAAATCCTAAAAAGGAGGTTTTATGTCTAAACATGACGAGTTTCCACCACCTGTTTTTAGAGAAGCAGAAAGAATGGATTCAAGTGTTTTTTTTCCTTATGAACTTCTTGATTCTAATTATGAATCAAAAAATAAAAAAGGAATTAGAAAAAATAAAACAGCTTCTGCTGTTAAAAAATTCTCTAAAAAGTTAGAGAAAGGAAATCAAGAAATGAAAGAAAGAATTAAAAAACTTAAAAAAATTCAAAAAAAAGGGGCTCCTGAAGAATCTGAATTTTATGGGGTTGAAACATGAAAAAATTCAAAAAACCGTCTGTGATATTGGTTCACAGACGGTTGGTTTATTTTTTAATTAATTTAGTTTGAGTTTGAGTTATCTTCTCTTAAATTTCTAGCTTTTTCAGTAAAAAGGATTCCATCAAGATGATCTATCTCATGTTGAAAAGCTTGAGCTAATAATCCAGAACCTCCAAAAGTAAATATTTTACCATTTTCATCATATGCTCGAACTGTAGCTTTATCGAATCTTTCTACTTCTCCGTATACTCCTCGAACACTTAAACATCCTTCCTCAGCCCAGCATTTATTTTTGGATGTTTTTATAATTTCAGGGTTAATAAAAATCAAATCTTCTCTATCATCACAATCTTTGTCAAAAACCTTTTTTGAAATTATAAAAATCCTAATTGATTTACCTATCTGAGGAGCAGCTAAAGCTATAGCATCGCTGGTATTTTTTAAAATTTCTTTCATTTGTGAGATTATATTTTGAATTTTAGACGTAGGAATGTCACTTAAAGAAACTTCTTTAGTTTTTTCGTTTAATATTTTATTTCCTTTTTGTAATACTTCTAACATATCTTTATTATATCTTTATTTTATAAAAATAAAAGAACATTCTAACATTCTGCAGAATGTTAGAATGTTCTTTGAAATAAAGATATTTCAGTAGCTATGGGGATAGTCATCGAATCGAGGCTTGGTTGAGCCTTCAAATATTCCAACGGCTCAACGATTCGCTAGCTGGCGAAGA
The DNA here is from genome assembly GCA_964486155.1 of uncultured Candidatus Saccharibacteria bacterium. GTDB lineage: Bacteria > Patescibacteriota > Minisyncoccia > Phycocordibacterales > UBA12079 > JAHITU01. Next base: position 4,956 of record CAZAKQ010000013.1, read on the forward strand.
GTCGTTGAAATATTTTTTGTTTAAAAATTTAAGCATTAGAAATTATTTAAACCTGCTTGCCGGCAGGCAGGAATTACAAAATTTCAAAATTAAAAATTTTTTATTATTATGTTATAATAATGAATTATATGAAGCGAGCATATAATTACATCATTCGGATTATATAAAAACATATTATTACATAATCGTTTTTATAAATCCTCACTTGAAATTATATGAAGCGAGCATATAATTACATCGTTCGGATTATATAAAAACATATTATTACATAATCGTTTTTATAAATCCTCACTTGAAATTATATGAAGCGAGCATATAATTACATCGTTCGGATTATATAAAAACATATTATTACATAATCGTTTTTATAAATCCTCACTTGAAATTATGGAAAAAATATATCTTTCTGCAAAAAATAAAAAGATTTATGGGGTTTGTGGAGGAATAGGGGAGGTTTATAATATAGACCCTGTTTTAATTAGAGTAGTTTTTGTTTTAGTAGCTGCTATAACTGCTTTTCTTCCGGCTTTTATAGCTTATTTAATAACAGCTTGGTTCATCATTCCAAATAAGCACTAAAAACTATTCAACAAAAAACACAACTTATAAATACTCCAATTGATTGGAGTATTTATATTTTATAGTAAATATTCCATTTAAATGGAATAATGTGTTAAAAAAAAATTACATCTTTAGTTTTTAGTATTATTAATTCAGTTAACTGAACTATTCCAATTAAATGGAATAGTATTGTAAAAACTCTTGATTTTTAAAATTTATTTGATGTTCTATTAAATGGAAGTTCTTAAGAAGAGAAAAAGCACTCTCTGCGATGCATTGCAGATAATAAGTAAGAAAGAAAACAACGGCGTTTTCTGGAACGAAATACTTGTGGTATCTTCTTTTGCTTCTATTAAGTCCGGGCATTTGTAGTCAAACAATTAACCCATATTTTTTTGTGTAAAAAACTATTTATGCTATAATTTTAATATGAATATTAAAAGACCCAGAAATACAAAACAAAAGGGAAATATAGAATATCTTATTTACAAAAACAAAGATAAGTATATTGGGGTATGTCTTACTTTTGATATAGTAGAAGAATCTAAGAATCTAGCTAAACTAAAAATTGATTTACAAAAAGCTTCTTTATCTCATTTAGAATGCGTTCGCAAAGAAAAACTTTCTGATGATTTATTAAATAGGTATGCACCTGAAAAATATTGGATAAAATATTTTGAAGCAATTAAAAGTTATCAAAAACAACAATTAGAAAAAATATTATCTACTTCTATTATTACAGAGCAAAACAGATATTCTAATAATCTCACTTTAGCTTAACATGAATGGAATAAGCAATTGGAATTATAAAAATATAAAAAAGTTTTTGAAAGAAAATGATTTTTATATTTGTAAAACTAAAAAAGGTTCTCACGAATTTTACAAAAAAATTGAAAAAAATAAAACTTTTTTAGTTAATGTTAATCGAACTAAAAAAAGTTTTCCACAAGGTACAATGAAAGCAATGATTCGTCAGTCTGGGATAGAAGAAAAAATATGGAGAAAGTTTGGAAACAAATAAAATTAGTAAAAATATTCAAAAATCCCAAAAAATTTAATTTTTTGGGATTATATTGATTTTGAGAAATAATATCTATAATTAGAAAAGGGAAGAGTTAATTTAATATAAAATTAGAAAAATATAAAAACACTAATTTATATTTTAAGTTATCTTATTTTATAAGAGGGAGTAGAGAAGAAGATAAAAAATCGTTATTTTTAAAAGTATAGTAGTGTCGCACAATATAGATTTTGCGACATCGAAATCCAACCTTTTAATTAAGAGGTCAGTGAACTTTAGTTATTAAGATTTAATTATTACTAAGATCGGACTTCTGGATACTAATACAAATTTTTAACACCTCAAGTCGTTGAGGTGTTAGAAATTTCATAGTTTTACTCTTTTTTTAACTTAATTTACCTAAAATATCCTTTATTTACTATATTTATATATGGATTAGTTGAGCCATATTTTAAGGATTAAAACTGCGTTTTAAGCCATTTTATGTCTAAATAGGCACCACTCATCGTCTTTATATATTGATAAATAAGATTATTTTCTTTTCCAACGATTTTTGTCTCTTACCTGATACTTTTCCATCATTTTCTCAAAATATTTTTCCATATCTATATCTAAAGAATTAGCTAAGCAGATTAAAGTAAAAATTATATCCGAAATTTCATCTCCAACTTCTACAACATCCTCTGTATCTTTTTTCCTCTTAGGACCAAACCTATGATTTATTTCTCTAGCCAATTCTCCTGTTTCTTCCGACAATCTGCAAATAATTTCATGAGGACTCCAATAGCCCTCAGTAAATTGAGACATCCAATCATCAACTATTTTTTGTTTTTCTTTCAGTGACATAATTAAAATTCAATATTTATATTATCGTCAATCACAGGCTCATCTAAAACATCTTGAATATGCACTGTTGTGGCATACAGTAAAAGAGCAATTATAACTAGAATTATTATCAAAGTTTTTTCCATAATATTTTGATTAGAAGCAAATTGTTTAAAAATTAATTCATTAAAACATTAAAAATTGTTTGAAACCTGCCTGTCGGCATAAGCAGATTGAAAATTGTAAATTAAAAATTTGAAATAACATTATATTGCCTCCCCTATCATTTTTTAAAAACTTTTTGGAGCTATTTCAGGATCTATAACAGGACCTCCTCCTTTAATAATCTCCATATTTTCAATAAAAGCAGACCAAATTAAATCTATAAAAATATCATTCCATAAATAATCAAAAGGTCCTGCTATATAAGCATTCCAAACATATATTACCCCACCCCACACATAGCTTAAATTATTCTGCATTCCTTCAGCTTCTATAATTCCCCTCAAATCAAAACCAAAATAACTCAAAATAATAATTGCTATTATTATTATAAAAATCCAACGGACTAATCCCCTATTATCATTTTTTAAGTTAAACATAATTACAATCATTATATAATATATATTAAAAAATAAAAATAGGATTGTGTATATAAAAAACCATGGATTAAAAAATAATCCATGGCCCTAATTAAAGTTTAAAAAATTAATCTTTTTTTCTTTCTACAAAATGTGCTACTTGATAACATTCAACATCAGCAAAAGGAGACAATATTTCTGCAATCTCCTTCATTCGATCAATATCTTCACAATAAACACGAACAAACATTGTTTGTTTTTGCAACAATGGTTTATGTGGTCCATATTGAACAAAAACAGTACTAAAAACATAGTCGTCATCTGGAATGTTTTTATCTTTTACATATTTACTAGAAAGTTTTTCAATTAGTAACCTTCTATCTAAAATATCTATTTTAACAGAATGTTTTTTTACATATTTGGGAGTCCAAATTTCTATATTCATTTAATTTTCTCCTTTTTTTATTTTCCAATAGGATTTTCATTATTATCTTTCTGTATTGCTAAACAGAGATTCAACAAAGCTTTTTTTGTATGCGGAGATTGACCTCCACTAGCCGAAAATTCAAGAGACATTTTTGATTTTAATTTTGGTTTTTCATCTTTCTTGTATGAAGGTTTAAAATTAAACCCTGTTAAAACTATATCTCCATCTTTTTGCAATAAGATTTGAATATAATCGTGAGGGCTCATATCTCCTATTCTTTTATGAAAGGGTTTTAAAGATTTTAAATTTTTTAGCTCATCAAAATTAAACAACGATAATTGCATAGAAATATCTTTGTTATCTTTTCTGATAGCTTCTAATAAATTATAAGAAGCATCCAAAGTATTAGGTGATTTTCCTCCTCCAGGACCTGTTGTACAAAATTCAACTCTTAAGTCTTTTAAAAAATTATCTCCATAATCATAAAACCAAAATACAACATCTCCATCATTTTGAATTTCCATTCTTAAACCAATTTCAGGATTTTTATCTCCAATTATCATATCAAGAGAAATCCTTCTTTCTTTTTTTATCATCAGACCCTCCTGTCTTTAAACTTTTTAAGATTTCAATTTACATATTTCTATTTAAACATTATCATAAAACATCTTTTTTTCAAAGAAAATATTAAACTACACTAAACTCACGGTCGTGAGTTTAGTGTAGTTTAATAATTTATAATTCATCTCTATTTTTTAATTTTTTAATAGAGATATTAATATTCTGGTAAATAAGACAAAGGATTTAGATAAGCTTCTCTCGGAGCTAAAGGCATAACTGTTGATTTTCCTTGACAAGATCTAAAATTATAATTTTGCACTCGCACTCCTTGAGTAGCATAAACTCCAAAATGTAAATGAGGACCTGTTGAATAACCTGTATTTCCAGAATAGCCAATAATATCTCCTTTTGAAACAATCTGTCCTTCATTAACTTTAATCATAGATAAATGGGCATACAATGTTGAAAGTCCATTACTATGTTTTATCATAACCCATTTTCCATAAGAAGCTCCTGGACAAGCAATATCTGTATTTCCAGTAGCCCACACTTCCCCATCCAAAGAAGCTTTCATTTTAGTTCCAACACTAGCTCTAAAATCTACACCATTATGTCCTCCTGTTCCATAAACCTGTGGATTTTTAGTTGCGAAAGGTGTACTTCCAAAATATTGAGTAATATAAACTTTATCTAAAGGCCAAGCTAAAATAGTGTTATTAGCTTTTGGAATACTATTTGGATCAATAGCTATTCTTAAAGCTTCCTCAAATTCAGCTAACTCAGTTTCAAAAGCTTTTTTCAAAGCCAATTTTTCAGCAAGAATAGCTTGATAATTAGATTCTTTGTTTTTTGTTGTTGCTAATAATTCATTTTTTACATCTTTAGTATTTTCTACAATTTCAACTTTATCTGATAATTCTATTTTATAATTAGCTAAATTAGTTTTTTGTGTTTCAGAACTTTTCTTATCTGTTTCCAATCCATTTTTTAATTCTTTTAATTTATTAGTTTTTAATTGAATTTCACTTTGAATTTTTTGCAAACCTTCCAAATCATTCCAAAAATCTGACAAAGATTTATTTTTTAAAACTATTTCTAAAATAGAATAGGATTCCTGCTCATGGATAGAACGAATTGATTCAGCTAATGCTAAAGAATTTTTTTCTATATCATTTTTTTTATCTGTTATATCAATAGCCAATTTTTCTATTTTAAGACTAGTACTATAAATTTTGTTATTAGTTAAATTTATATTTGAATTTAATTTTCTTTCAGTAGTATTTAAATAATTTATTTCATTATTTAAACTTTTTTTTTCTTTTCCTACCACTTCTAATTCCCCTTCCCATTTTTGAATTTCTTTTTCTAATTTTTGCATTTCTCCACTTTTCTCTGCTATTTTAGATTTCAATTCATCAACTTTAGAAGCATCTCCAAAATTAAAAGGTAAAATTAACCCCACAAAAAGCATTACACAAACCACTTGGGGGTAGCACCCCCAAGTGGTTTTATTTTTAATTTTTGGATTCAATTTTTGAAATTGCATAATTTAATCTTTTAATACATTCTTCTTTACCTAAAATTTCAGCTAAAACAAAAGGGTCTGGAGATTTATCTCTTCCTGATAAAATATAACGCATAGGCCACAATACTGAACCTCTTCCCTCTTTAGAAGCATATTCCCAAAGACTATTTTTTATTTCACTAACAGAGAAATCTTCTACTGATTCTAAAATCTGAATAATCTTTTTCAGCCGTGCTTGGAGCACGGCAAAATCATTTTCATCTTTCCAAAATATTTTTTCTAATTCATATTCTGGCTGATTAAAATAATAATCCAAATCACCGTCTTCAATCATCAAAGAAACATCTTCAAATTTTTCAATCCTTTCTTTTATAATTGGTAATAGTTTTTTAAAAATTTCAAGATTATTTTTAGCTTTATCTTTAAATTCTTTGTTTAAAAATTCAATTACTTTGTTTTTAAAATCTTTACCAGACATTTTTAAAATATGCTGTTTATTTAAATCATTCAATTTTTTATAAGAAAACATAGCTGGAGAATTATTAACTCTTTCTAAAGAAAACTGATTTATTAAATCATCTAAAGTAAAAAATTCTTGCTCACTCCCCTTTCCTGGATTCCAACCGAGTAAAGCTAAATAATTAATAATCGCCTCTGGCAAATAACCCAATTTTTCAAATTCTTCATAACTTGTAGCTCCATGCCTCTTTCCTAATTTCTTTTTATCTTTTCCAATAATCAAAGGAAGGGTTCCAAAACTTGGGAGCTTTCCTCCCAAAGCTTTAATTAACAAAATATGTCTTGGAGTTGAAGTCATATGATCTGCTCCCCGTACTACATGAGTAATACCCATATCAATATCATCTACTACTACTGTTAAATGATAGAGAGGGTTATTTTTAGAACGAGCAATTACAAAATCGCCAAAATCAGTTGTATCAATAGTAATTTCTCCCATCACTAAATCTTTATAAGTTATTTTTTTATTTGGATTTTTAAAACGAATAACTTTTTCTCCTGAACCGTCTTCTGACTCTTCACCTTCATAAGCTAATCCTTTTTCAATAAGAGTTTCAATTGCTTGAATATATTTATCAGTTCTTTTAGATTGCCAAAATGGACCTTGATCAAAAGTTAAGCTAAGTTTTTTTAGGGTATTTAAAATATTATTTTCATATTCCTTTTTACTTCGTTCCTGATCAGTATCTTCAAAACGCATTACAATTTCCCCTCCTTGTTTTTTAGCAAATAAATAATTAAATAGAAAAGTCCGAATATTTCCAATATGCGGCCTTCCTGTGGGAGAAGGAGGATATCTAACTATTACTTTTTCATTATTATCTTCAGTCATTTTTAATTTATAATTTTTAATTTATAATTTGAAATAATTTTTACCTGCCTGCCAGCAAGCATATGAAAATTATTTCTTAATTGTTTTGTTTTAAAACAATATTTAATAATTCATCTGCTATTTTTCTAGAAGAATTTTCAATTGAAAATTCTTGAGCTTTAGTCGCTAGCTCTTGCATCTTTTCTTTATTATCCATTAAACGATTAATTTCAGCTAATAACAATCTAGGGCTTAAATTTTCTTGTTCAACAACCACACAGGCTCCTTCACGAGCATAAGCAAAAGCATTTTTTCTTTGATCTCCACTAACTTCTTTAGGAATAGGAATTATAATACTAGGTTTTCCCCAAAAAGCTATTTCTGAAATTGAACCCGATCCTGCTCTAGAAATTATTAAATCAGAAGCTCCTGCTGACATTCTCATAGCTAAAGTTTTTAAATAAGGAAAAACCTTATATCTTTCATTGTACTCACTCTTTTCTAAAACTACTCTAGCTCTTTCTTTTACATCCTTAAATAATTTTTTCCCTGTTTGATGAATAATTTGATATTTTTCAACTAATTGAGGCAAAATATCAACTAAATTTTCGTTAATAGTTAATGCTCCACTAGAACCTCCTAAAATTAAAATAGTAGGAATATTAGAATCTAAATGTAAATATTCAGAAGCTCCTTCTTCTAATAAAATAGTCAACTCTTTTTGAATAGGATTTCCTAAATAAGCAATTTTATCTTTCTTTGTATTTAGATATTGTGTTGCGTCAGGAAATCCTAAAGAAACTCTTTCAGCAAAATTAGAAGCCCAAAGATTAGTTCTCCCAGGAACCGAATCAGAAATATGTATAAAAACAGGGATCTTTAAAATTTTAGCACTCAATAAAACAGGAAATGCTACATTACCACCATTAGAAAAAATAATATCAGGAAAAATATCAAATACTATAAATAAAGATTTAACTAGACCCCAAGCAGTTTTAAATAATCCAAAAAAATTTAAAACAGAAAAATTCCTCCTTAATTTACCAGCAGAAATCTTTTTAAATTCTATATTATTTTCAAATAATTTCTTTTTATTATAAGGACTATTTGATAAAAAATATAATTTAGGCTTAAGTAATTTTCTTTCTGTAGCTATATTATTTATTTCTTGGGCGACCGCTATCAATGGATAAAAATGTCCTCCACTATCCCCTCCTGTTAAAATTATTTTCATAGTAATTGATTAAAATTTATAATACTAAAATTTAAAAAACATTAATTTTAAAATCGTTTTTTATATTTTGATATGTTTAATAATATACCCACTTCAGCTAAAGCAAATAATAAAGCTGTTCCTCCTTGACTAACAAAAATTAAAGGCATACCAATCATCGGGAAAATTCCTAACATAGAAGCTATATTAATAAATGATTGAGATGTTATAAGTATAACAATTCCAACCGCTAATAGTCTACCAAAAACATCTGTCGAACGAGAAGCTATTTTTAATCCTCTTAAAGCAAAAAGTAAAAATAAAGTTATTAAAATTAAAGCTCCTATAAAACCCCACTCTTCAGCTGTTACAGCAAAAATAGAATCTCCTATAGGTTCAGGCAAAAGTCCAAATTTTTGAATACTTTTTCCAAAACCTTTTCCCCAAAAACCTCCTGACCCTATAGCTGTTAAAGATTGGTTTATTTGATAACTAGCTCCTAGGGTATCATTAGCGGGTTTTAAAAAAGTTGATAATCTTTGTAATATATAAGGTTTATATAAAGCCAATGGAATAATCGTTATTAAAGAAGTTCCTATTATAATTCCTAAATGTTTGAAACTTACTTCAGCAACCAAAAGCATTCCTAATGCGGTGATTATAATAATTACTAAAGTTCCGTAATCTGGTTGAAAATATGCCAAAAGAGCCACTAATCCTAACAAAATAAATACAGGCATAATACTATATTTCCAATTACTTAATCGGGTTTTAAATACAGACAAAAAAGTAGCAAAATAAACTACAAACGCAATTTTTAACAATTCTGCTGTCTGAAAAGAAAAACCAAATATATCTAACCACCTACTAGCTCCTCCGTGTTTCAAACCTATTCCAGGAACAAAAACTAAACAAGAAAGAAATAGAGAAAATAAAAAAATATAAAAAGCATATTTTTTATATTTTCTATATTGTATTTTGGATAATAATGACATCAAAAAAATTCCCCCCACTAATCCTAGTCCTGCTTGTTTAAGAAAAATAGATATAAAATCTCCTTTTCCTTTGGCTAATAACCCCATAGAAGCAGACATAAATAAAAAGAATCCTAAAGAAGCTAATATCAATACTATAAATAAGAATATTTTATCTACTTTTCTTTTTTGGGACATAGTATAAATTAGTCGAAAGTCTATAAAGTCGAAAGTCGAAAGTTTTTTTAGAAAAATCGCAAAGCGATTTTTCTGACTTTATAGACTTTATAGACTTGTTACTTTTGACTCTTTAATTATACTACAAATTTACATTAAACTTATTAACATCTTTGCTAAATACCATATTATATTGTATAATATATTTATGTTCTTTTATATTGAGTGATTGCTGAATTTTTCTTTTTGAAAAATTTGGAGGAAAGTCCGGACACTTATTCCCAGCACTTTGTTTATAATATTTCTTATAAACAAAGTGCTGGGTCTAAAATGGTAGCAGGTAATGCCTGTCGAGCATTCCTCATTGCATTTGAAATGAATTTTTAAATTTTTAATTTTGTAATTTTGTAAATATGCAAAGTATATAATTCCATCGCTCGGATTATGTGAAAATGAATTTTCACAAATCCTCGCTTGAAATTATAAACAAAATTTTTAATTTCTAAACTTTACGAAAATTTGCAAAGCAAATTTTATCGTCGTGTTTTAAGATTTAAATATTATATATTAGAAATTATTTATAAAATTAAAAATTATAAAATTAAAAATTTATTTCCGAGTGTAACGAGGAATGCTCTGAGGTGCGAGCAGAGACGCTGATAATCGAAAGAAAATCAGAACCCTTCGGGGTTAGCTTCATGGAAACTTGAAGATTGAAACGGCTAAATCCTTACCCAAGTGCAAGGCCGTACCCAGCACTTTGTTTGTAAGCAAACAAAGAATTTTCAATTCACAATTCACAATTTTCAATCAATGAAAAAGTGATCAATTTCCAAACAGGAATTTTGGCGGAGCCAAAATTCATCATCACTGAACATTTAATCATTGGAAATTCACTGAGAATTGATTATTGAAAATTTTGAACTTATGCTCAAAGTGCTGGGGGTGCCGCTTGAGATATATTGGCGACAATATATCCAGATAAATAATCACTGATGCTTTGAGTTACGAAACAGAATTCGTTACGAAAGCTTGATAAAAAGAAAAGTTCGCTTGAAGCCGAGATTTTTCGTAGCATTAGCTACCAAAATTGAGGGTGAAAGATGAAATTTTCTTTTTATAAAGATTGTAGTAGTATTCTGTTTCGTAATTCAAAGCTTTTCACAAAATCCGGCTTATAGATATAAAAGAACATAATAAAAGCCACCAGCTAATATTTTGCTGGTGGTTTTCATTTAACCTATTTAGATTCTTTTTATTCTTCTTTCTTTTGTTTAGAAATCAAATCTGCAATTTCTTTATCTTTTTTTTGAGAACTATCAAGCCATTTTTTATCGCGCAAATGGCCTCCTGGATCAGAATATTTTTTATCCAAGTTTTCTTCGTTTAAAACCTTTTTCCCTTTTTGTAGATCATCAGGATGAGAACCTATCCCATCGCTTTTTCCTCCATTACCAGAACAACATAAACCGATTTTGTTCATTTTAAATCTCCTTCTAAATAAAAAAATTAAAGTTTTCAATATAATATATTGGAATTAGAACTATTCTTTTAATTAGAATATATAATATTTATCAAAAAATCAAGTAGTTTTTATTATTAAACAAAAATCTAACGACTACGCTTGCGTAGCCGTTAGATTTTTTATCTAAATTTTTATTTATTTAACTTTTTATAGTTCAACTAATTCCCCATTTTGCATTATATTTATTACAAAAGGTTTTATAACATCTCCGTTTTCATCAAAAGTAATATTTCCTGAAACTCCTTCATAATTTTCTATAGTATAAAGATTATTTTTAATTTTTTCTGGATTAATTCCATCTTTAATTGCTATTTCTAATAATTTAATCGCATCATAGGATTCCGCTACATAAACTAAGGGTTCTACTTGATAAATATCTTTATATTTAATTGCAAAGTCTTTATCAGGAGTTTTTTGATAAATACTAATAACTCCATTTCTTGAATCTCCCGCTATCTCTACGGTCTGAGGATCATCTATACCTTCAAAACCTGAATATATTTGTATATTTAAATCTAACTCTTCAACTTGTTTAATTACTGTTCCCATTTCTGCGGGGAACCCCATTAATAACAAATTTTCTAACTTGGCTTCTTTGATTTTAGTCAATTGAGTTCTGGCATCTGCTAATCCTTGAGGATAAATTTCCTTCATTACAACTTTTCCTCCCAACTCTTCAAATTTATTTGTAAAAGATTTTTCAAACCCTATTGCAGCATCAATATTAACTGCTAAAACAGCTAATTCTCTTACATCTTTTTCATTAAATAAATATTCTGCAAAAACCTTAGCTTTTAAATCATCAGAAACTACATTTCTGAAAATATAATCTCCAGCATCCTTTACATCAGGAGCTGTGGCTGAAGGAGATAAAACAATTATTTTCTTCTCATTAGCTAAATTATTTATAGCCAATAATTCCCCACTACATACTGGGCCTACTATAACATTAACTTTATCAATATTAATCAATTTGTTAGCTATACTTACTGCTTTAGCAGGATCACATGGACTATCTTCTACAATTAGTTTAAATTTTTCTATATCAGAATTAACTTCATCAGTAGCCATTTTAATTCCATCCAACATTCCTTCTCCATAATTTGCCAAATCCCCAGTTAAAGCTATCATTATCCCTACCTTAATTGATTCATCTACTTTAATTTTTGTTTGATTTTGATTAACAAAAAACCACCCAATCAAAACCAAAACGATTATCCCTAAAATTATTTGTATGTTTTTGTTCATTTTATTTTTTATTATTTAATAATTGTTAATTTGTAATTGACTTTTTTTTATCCTTGATATTATATATGTATAAATCTCCATATAGGAGCCCTCCTCTTTTGAGGAGTATAAACTAGAAAAACTTATTGAATTAACTCAATGAGTTTTTCTTTTGTTTTACTAAAATCAGATTTACTTAATTTGCCATATCTAAATTTTAATCTTTTCGCATCAAATAATTTTACTTGAGACAAAATAGCTGAACTATCTATATTTTTAAATTTAAAATTATGATAAAAAGGCAAATCCTTTTTTATTTTTGTTAAAGGGATTCCTAAAAATATTTTTTTATTAAATTTCTTTAATATTATCGCAGGTCTTAAATATTCTTTACCATTTCCATCTTGTTCATAACCTACATTAACTCCTATTTTTAAAAACCAAACTTCCCTCTCAGAAAAATTTTTCTTAATTTCAAAAACATTTATTTCTTTTTTTTCTTTATTCCAATTATCAAAATCTTTCATTTTTCTAAATTTAATTGATGTAATTATATGCTCGCTTCATATAATTCTAGAATAAATCTATTATATTATTATATATAATAATATAATAGATTTATTCTAATTCAACTCTACCATAAAAACCTTTTGGTTTATATATCAATATCAAAAGCAAAATCAAAGAATACAAAATCTGTCGAGCAGGACCAATAATCGTAGACGGAAAACCAATAAATCTCAAAGGTTCTGGCAATAGAGTTAAAATTACAGTGGCTATAATAGTTCCCTTTAGTGAAGCCAATCCTCCAATAATTACAATAGTCAAAACAGGAATTAATTGCATTAAATGAAACGAAGATGGATCAATAAAAGTAATATAGTGAGCATAAAGACTTCCAGCTATTCCCGCAAAGAAAGAACAAATCATTAATGACTTAGTTTTTATCCAAAAAGTGTTTTTTCCTAAAATTTTTACAGCCAATTCATCATCTCTAGTAGCTTCTAAAACTTTTCCGAAAGAAGACTCTGTTGTTTTTTTAATAACTAAATAAACTATTCCTCCAATAATTGCAGTCAAAATCAAGAAACTAATATTAGATGAAAAAGAAAAACCAAGAATCTCTGGTTTAGAAATTCCTGGCAACCCCAAAGGACCTCGAGTTAAAGAAACCCAATTCAAAGCCACCACATAAAAAACAAAAGAAAAAGCCATCGTCGCCAAAGCTAAGTAATCCCCTTTTAATTTAGAACTAAAAATTGAAAGTAAGAAGGCAAAAAACATTGCTATTAACCCAGCCATAATTAAAGCCAATAAAAAAGGTGTTCCGTTTAGAACCAATAAGGCGGATGTGTAAGCTCCAATACCATAGAAAGCAATATGAGCCATATTTAACATACCACTATAACCAACACTTAATTGTAAAGACAAAGCTAAAACTAAGTATATTCCTACGAGTATGGCTAAATGTATAAAATAAGCTGATATCATGATTTAATTTTTGTGTTTACTTTAAATTATAAAATACAATTCAAAGCTTCTTAATTCCTAAAATTCCTTGATGTCTAAATAACAAAAAGACAAAAAGAAGAGTAAAAGCAATGGCGTCTTTATAACCTGAAGGCAAATACCAAATTCCAAAATTTTCTACAGTTCCAAGCAAAAAAGAACCTAATATAGCTCCAGGAACTGATCCTACTCCTCCAATAATGGCCCCTATAAATCCTTTAATGATTAAACCTGTTCCCATAGTCGGTTCCAGATTTTGTTCCAGAGAAACTAATATTCCAGCAATTCCTGCAATAGCTGAACTTACTATAAAAACCCAAATATAAACTCTTTCTACTGAAATACCTACTATTCTAGCTACATCTTTATTATCCGAAACAGCTCGCATTGCTTTTCCAATCTTTGTTTTTTTCATAAACAAGAAAAGTAATCCTAATAGAATAATAGAGGTAATAATAATCACTAATTGCAAAGGTGTAATAATTGCTCCTAAAAATTCCATCCCTTTTCTAACTTCAATATATCCGATAGTTTTTACAGAAGCACTAAAAAATATTTGAATCAAAGATTCAATCATTAACAAAAGAGCAAATGAAGCCATCAATAAAGAAACTCCACTAGCTTTTCTTTTTCGTAATGGTTTATATATTAATAGATTAGTTAAATATCCTAAGACAACAGCCGCTAATATAGCTCCAATTACTGCAAAATAAAAATTCAGTCCCCAGACTGAAAATAATAAATATAAAATATAGGCTGAAAAAGTAATTACTACTCCATGAGCAAAATTAGCAAAACGACATACCGAATAGGTTAACGAAAAACCTGAAGCAACAAGTGAATAGATTGCTCCAGCTATCAAAGAATTTACTACTAATTGTGTAAACATTAAGTAAAGTATAGCATAAAACCTTTTAAATATACAAAAACGAACGCCTCAAGAGGTTGAGGCGTTCGTTTTTTGTTAATTTTTATTCTAAGCCCACTAATTCCCCATTTTTTATTATCTTTACTTCTTGACCTTGACAACTTCTAATTCCAACTTCATCAAATTGAATTTTACCAGAAGCTCCTTCTAATTTAATATTTTGGATATTTTCTAACCATTTTTTATTATCTTTATCTCGAGTAGTTATAAGAGTCATAAATGCATCATAACCCCAATCTGCAGCAATGCCTGGTTTTTCTCCATATTTATTTTCATAGTTATTAATAAATATCTCATCAGTAATCAATTTTTCAGGATATATCACTAAAGACCCTTCTAATTTAGAAAAATCACCAAATATTTTCTTATATTCTTCTCTGCCTGTTTCAAAAGAAGCATCAAAAATCAAATTAGGTACTTTATCAGCTACTTCAATCATTTGTTTTACTAATAGAGCCCCTTTTTCAGGTGTCATCATAAAAATAACATCAGAAGGTTCGTCTGCTAATATTTTAGCTATTTCAGTTCGATAATCAATTAAAGACAAATCAATACTTTGATTTTTCATTTCACCATAATTTTCTAAAGTAATATCTGCGAATCTTTTATAAGTAGCTTCATTAGCATAAAGTAAAATAGGATTTTCTAAATTTAAAGATTTCAAATATTGTCCCATCATAACTAAAGCCGAATGTCCTCCTGGCATAATTTGAAAAATATTATCTTCAGTTGCATCTTTAGATTGCTCTCCCCCTTGAATTAAAGGTAAATCTGTAGCTGTAACTAAATCATAAATAGCATTAATGGTTGGTGAAGAAACATTAATCAAAGCATCCACTTGATCAAATTCTGTCATTTTTTTATAAGCATTCAATCCCTCTACTGCATCAAATTTATCATCTTCAATAATTAACTTAATCTCCATCTCTGGATTTTCAGTTAAATATTGTTCCTTAGCTAATTCAATTCCTCTAACAAAATTCTCTCCTGGCATTGTATATTGTCCAGATAGAATCGAAATTACACCAATCTTAATCGGTTCATTTATTTGAGGTTCCTTATCTCCAAAGAATCTAACTCCTCCCCAAATCACTAGCACAAGCACTACTAGAATTAAAATGTTTTTTGTTAATTTATTCATTTTGTTTTTTCTTATTATTAATAATATTTTA
>CAZAKQ010000014.1:0-20269 GCA_964486155.1 uncultured Candidatus Saccharibacteria bacterium
CTACAGCACAATCTTCCTTTTATATTAATTTAGTTCCTAGGTATCAGGAGATTTAATTAAAGTTGGATTCTTTTGGTTTTGGTTTAAAAAATAAGTTATAATTAAAATAATATTAGGTAACTAAAAAACTATTATGGAAAATAATAATGAGCTAGAAAACAACGCTTTAGACATTGAAGAGTTAAATACAGATAATAATGAAGAAGATACAAAGATAGTATGGCTTAGTTTCTTTGTTTTTATAATAGCTCTAGTAGTAATAGCTTTCTTTTCATATAAATATTATGAAAGATACCAATTAGTAGAAAATATAAATCAAGATAATCAAAATAATCAAGAAAACCAATCATCAGAAATACAAAATGAACCTGCAAAATTACAAGGTAAGATATATATGACTTTGTCTTTAAAAAATGATGAGACAGGAACCACTGGAGTTTATGCATACAATCTCAAAAGGAAAATATTAGAAGAAATTGTGATAAACGAAGGTTTGCAACTTTTGGGGGGTGAAATTTTTCATACAGGAAATAGGATACTTACAACTAATGGATCTACTATTTACATTAATGATATGGCAAATCTAGAAAAGTGGGGAATTATTCTTGAAGATGGAGTTAATAATTATAAAAGTTTTCCTGTTTGGTCTAAAAGAGGTTGGTATAGTATTTTTAATGCAAGAGATGATTTTTCTCTAGATTCTAATATTCCTGAAAATTGGCAAATCTATTCTGTACATAATGATAAAACAAAAAAATATTTAACAAGCGGGATTTATCCTCATATTTCTAAAGATAATAATATTGTTTTCTTAAAAAATGATGGATTCTATGTAATAGATCTTGAAGGAGAAAATGAAACAAAGTTTTGGGAAATAGAAGGACAAGCTAGAGCTAATATACAATTTGATGTTTCTAAAACAAGTGACTTAATGGTTTTCACTAATCCTTATACAGAATCTTTATATATATTAAGAAATAGAAAAGAAGATTATTATTTTGAAGGAGAGATAATAAAAGAAATAAAAGCTTATGCTTTTCAGCCGACCCTATCTCCTGATGATGAATATTTGGCAATTATTGAGTTAGAAAGAAAGGAAAATGGTACTTTTATAAATCCTAAATTAGTGATTTATGATTTAGAAACTTATGAAAGGCAAGAAATTATGAATTTAGAAGAATATGATTTAGAATCTATGCTTATAAATGATTGGAGATAAAAAAGTAATTATTATTTATTGCTTTTTTTTGAATTTAATAGTATAAGTTTAGTAAGAAAAAGAAGTTTAGATCTTTAACAGTAATAAAAAATTTTAATTCAAAAAAAATTTGAGGAGGTTTTATGAAAAAGTTATTTTTAGTCTTTTTGATTTTGAGTGTAGTATTTGGATTTGCTCAATCAGTTTCAGCTGATGGTGAACCGGGATTTTCTCCTACATTTAAAAAGGTAGAAAAAAAACCTATAGGGATTATTAATTATGAAGGTCTATTCATTGATTTAAATATTAATGATATAGGAGACTGGAAGAACCCTGCTAAAAAATGGAGAAAAGGATATAAAAGAAGAGGATATCCTGATCATCAAGCTTTTTACTTTCCAAAAAAGAGAAGTCCAGCTACTTTGAATTTTCATGTGTTAATTTCAGACAAAAACAACAAACTCAGTAAAGGTGAGTTACTGAGATTAGCTGAAATAGAAATTTTTGAATGGTTTAAAAAAACTAAAGGCCCTTCTACTAAATATGGAAGGATCACAGAGACTATTCTTAATGGTGAATCTCAAGCTCTATTTATGGAAACAATGACCAGATTGGAAAATGGAAAATCATTTCAATTATCTTTTATGTTGACTTCATACAAAGATAAAGAGATATTTTTTATTTTTGTAAACAATAATTCCAAAGCTATTAAGATCAAGTATAATCATTCAGAAGATCTGAAGAAGATTATACCAAAAATTGTTTTTCTAGATAGACCTTTAGGAAATATAAGTTAAGGTAAAAATATTTTTTTAACTTGTTTAACGCACTATATATATTAATATTATGTAGTGCGTTATTTTTTTTTCAAAATTAAGTTATAATATAAGAACAATAAATAGAAAATTTTAGAAATTAATTAATTAAAAAATATGGAAAAAACTAATAATCTAAATAAATTCAATTTAATTATTTCAATTATGTTATTGCTAGTTTTATTTGTTGCTTTTACAGTTGATGGTACGGGAGGAGGTGGAGCTCCTGGAGGTCCTGGAGATTGTCCAGATGGAACCTGTCCTGATAATGGAGAACAAGGTACTGTGGGAGATGCAGGGGAAGGAGAAGAAGGCTCCTGCTTTCTTCCTGGAACTTTAATCACGATGTTAAATGGAACACAAAAAGTTATTGAAGATATTAAGGTAGGAGAGAAAGTCTTAGGTTATGACTATATAAATAGTAAACATACAATCAACGAAGTACTAGAACTAGAAAATCCTGTAAGAAAGGAATGGTTCTTAATAACTACAGAAAATGGTAAAACTTTAAAAACAACAGATGACCACCCTATTTATATAGAAAAAGACCTGTCTGCCGGTGAGATAGAAAATGGATACAAAGGTTGGGGTTCAATAGACCCACAAGCTACTTACAATAACAGCGGTTGGGGAATGAAAGTAGAACAACTAAACATAGGAGATTACCTAAAAACAGAAACTGAAGAATTAACTAAAATAATCTCTATTTTAAATATTAAAGAAGAAGTCCAAACTTACAATCTCAAACAAGTTTCTAATAACAATTCTTTCTTTGCTGAAGGTGTTTTGGTTCACAATAAGAATCGGATAAATGATTTTTGTTTTTATTGTTCAGGAGCTTATGCATATACTCGGATGTGTTTTGAATCAGGTTGTCCAATTTTCAAAAACCCAATAAACATCTGTTCTCCTAATCAAGGTAACACTTGTCAAAGTAACCCTAATCTATGTGGAGAACAAGGAATAGGAACAATAAAGTGTAATGGAATATGTAATGCTAATATACCACCATTAGCATCAAATTATGGAGATTCTTGTAAAACAACAGAAAAGAACGAATGTCATATGATAGGTTTAGGTTATATAGGATGTGATAATGAATGTTCAGCAACTATACCACTCATAGGACAATGTGCTGATCCAGAAATATCAGATAATAACAACAACAATAATAACAATAACAACAACCCCACAGGAGGAGACACAGGCTTTAGAACTTCAGATAATAGATACATAGTAGTCAAAGATACAATCAAAACATTAGTTTGGTCAGATATATCAAACGCTACATCATGTACAGTCACAGGACCAGAAGATTATGTTAATAACCCTTTCTACACAGAAACCTATACAGAAGAAGAATCAATCAACGGAACTATATCAGGTACAGTAGACACTCTACCTATCCAACATAAATCAAAATTCACTCTTACTTGTTACAACGGACCACAAGACAACCCTAATACACCTACAACACAATCTTCCTTTTATATTAATTTAGTTCCTAGGTATCAGGAGATTTAGAAATCATTAAAACTTACCTATCGGACAGGCAGGCATTAGAACATAAAAAACAAGACAGTCGTTAAAGCGACTGTCTTTTAATTTTAACTTGTAATATTGAATTTGTTTGTTGGTAGGTAGGTTGTGAATTGAAAATTATTTAAGCTTTTTCTAAAAGTTTAAATACTTCTTGATTAGATAGTACCATTTGAACATAAGGTTTTACTTGTTCTTTTTTAGCTTCTGGATGTTGTTTAAGTAATTCTTCAACCTGATTATTTACAGTTTCTTCTAATGGTATAATTTTTTCTTCTTTAATAATAGTGTCTAGAATAAGTTGTATTTTAGCTCGTTTTTCAGCTTCTGGTTTTATTTCATTTCTAAAATCTTCTTCTGTTTTTTTAATGTGTTCTAAGTATTTATCGAATTGTAATCCCATTCGAGTAATATCTGCTTTGGTTTGAGCTATCATTCTGTTAGTTTCACTAATAATAATAATTTCTGGTAATTCTATCTTTGTTTGTTCTAATATTGTATCAATAATTTTCACTTTTTTAGCTTCAGCTGCCTTCATTTCTTTTTCTTTCAACATATTTTCTTTTAATTTAGTTTTGAAATCAGCTACATCTTTAAAATCTCCTAATTTTTGAACAAATTCATCATTAATTTCAGGAAGTTCAGGTTCTGTTGTTTCCCCGACTCCTTTTTTCTTGTTCTTCACAGCTTTAGTGTCGGAGGGATCTTTTTTAATTTCAGGTTGAGGAGCGTTTGTTTTTTGAATATGGGTAATAGTATTTTCAATCTCTTTTTCAGTTACTTCTATTTTTTCTTCTTTTTGATTATTTATTTTTTTAGCAATTTTTTTATAATCAGGAAGTTTAAATTCAGGCATTGTTGCTACTGTAATTTTTAATTCAACAGGTGTTTTAGGTGTAATTTTAGTAATAGTAATTTGAGGTTGGCCGATGGCTTTTATATTATTTTCTTTAATAATAGTTGGATATATAGAATTTAAAGCTAAATTAGTCATTTCATTTAATAGAGGTAATTCTCCAATTTGTTTAATTAAAGTTTCTTGAGGAACATGACCTTTTCTAAAACCGTCTATTTTTATTTCTGAACCCAAATTTTTAACAGCCTGTTCTTTATTTTTTTCAAGATCTTCTACGCTAATAGAAGTTTCAATTTCTAGCATTGAATTTTTTAAGTTTTTAATTTTTGTTTTTTGATTGTTCATAGTAGTTTTTAAGAGGTCCTACCTCAGTTTTTGTAGGTAGATTTAAATGAATAAAAATTAAGATTGATTTTATAAAGAGATCGAGCCTCTTCCAAATCGTCCTTAGTTTAAAAGAAAAACCTTCTTACAGTAAGAAGGTTTTTCTTTTATACCATTTTTTTAGTTTGAAAGCTATTCAGTTACATCTTCTTCTGGTACTTCAACAGGCATTTCTTCTGTTTCTGATGCTGCGGGAACTTCAGGAGTTTCTGTTTCAGGTGTCTCAACTGCAGGGACTTCTGTTTCAGGAACTTCAACAGGAGTTTCTACTTCTTCTGCTTTTTTAGAACCCCAGAAATAAAGTCCTCCAATGATGATTACTATTATTACAATAATAGAACCTATCATAGAACCTGATCCTCCTTGTTTTTTTTCAACTACAGGAGCTGCTTCTTCAGCAACTTCTTGTTCTTGATTGTTGTTGTGTTCATCCATAATAATTTTTTAAATTATTTGATATTAGAATTTAGAGTGACCTTCTCTAAATTGTTTTTATATAATAAAGTTAAGTATATATAATTAAATTAAAAAAAGAAATGCTAACTGTGTATAAAGACTAAATATAGAGTTTTGTCAAATAAAATAACTTTTTTATTTTATTTAGTTTCTATTTTTCTTTGGTATCTTTTTCGGCAGGAGTTTCTACTTCAATTATTTCTTCTTTATCTTCAATTTCTTTTTTTTCATTTTCTCCTCCTAAACTTTTAATATCTATTTTCCAACCTGTTAATCTCGCTGCCAGTCTAACATTTTGACCTCCTTTTCCAATAGCTAAAGATAATTGATCCTCAGAAACTTGAACTGTTGCACTTAATTCTTCTTCATTAATCTCAATATTCATAACTTTAGCAGGAGATAAGGCTTCTGTTATAAATTGTTTTGTATCTTCTGACCAATCTATAATGTCAATTTTTTCTCCTCCTAATTCACTCATTACAGTAGAAACTCGAATACCTCTTTGTCCCACAAGAGAACCGATAGGATCAATATTTTCATCATTTGAAATAACAGCTATTTTTGAACGAGAGCCTGCTTCTCGGGCAATAGCTTTTATTTCTACAATATTATTGGCAATTTCTGGTACTTCAATTTCAAATAATTTTTTAAGAAATTGAGGATGAGCTCTTGATAATCTTAAGAAAACTCCTTTGGAAGTTTCTTCTACCGAATAAAGATAAGCTCTAATTCTTTCACCTTGTTTAAATTTTTCTGAAGGAATTTGTTCTGAATAAGGTAAAATACCAGTGGCTCTTTTTAAATCGACAAAAATATTTCCTCTTTCAACTCTTTGAACAGTTCCGCTTACTATTTCGTTTTGTTTGGTATCAAATTCTTTAGAAATTGAAGATTTTTCAGCTTCTCTTATTTTTTGAATAATAGTTTGTTTAGCTGTTTGGGCTGCTATTCTTCCAAAATCACTTTTAGGTTCTAAGGGAAATATAATTTCCTCATCTAATTTAGCATCACTTTTAATTTTAACAGCATCTTCTATCATTATATGATGTTCAGGATTGAAATTTACTCTTTCGTCATTTTCATCGAGTTCTTTTTTAACTGATTCCTCAGAATCTTCTTCTGATTTTGGTAATTTAACTCTAGTTTCGTCAACAACTATTTTGACTTGAGAGAAATCAGTTTGACCTGTATCTATATCAAAAGTAGCTCTTATAATTTGACCTTTTTTTCCATACTCTTTTTTATAAGCACTCGCCAAAGACATAGCAATAGCTTCTATTACTTTTTCTTTAGGAATGGCTTTTTCTTCTTCTAGTTGGTCTAGAACTGAATGAATTATTTTTAAATCAAACATAATTTAGGTATTTAGGTATTTAGATATTAGGTATTTAGGAAAAATTTGCTTTCCGCCTTAGGGGGTGGATAAGTGCAAATTTTTATAAATAATTAAATACTTTATATTTAAACAACTAATAGATTATTTATTAAATTAATTTTATATTAAAAAAATTCGCTATTTAGCGAACCTTGTGCTTTCTCTCTGTTTACTTGTTAAAAAGATAACATTATTTTAGACAAAAAGCAAGGAATTTCTAATTACAGAAATTCCGCAGTCCTTCACCTTTATTAATATAGATGTTAAAGAATTAATATCAGATAAATTAAATAAAGTTTTTGTTTAAAAATATATAAATAAAATTAATAATGGTGAGGGGGGTAAGTAAGATAGTATAAATATTTTAAATATTGCTTATCCCCAGTTTTTTTATAAAGATTTATACTATATAGTATAATGAATATTATGATAAAGATTAAATTCAAAGAAATTTTTTCACTATTAGTGGTGCTAATAATATTGATTACAGTTTTTTCTTTTAATATAGGAGAAAATAATTTTCAGCAAATAAAAGTAGATGCAGGAGAAGAACATAATTTATCTGGTTATGCTTGGTCTGAAAATATTGGATGGATTTCGTTTAATTGTTTAGATGAAGATACTTGTGGGATAGTTAATTATGGAGTTAGTCTTGAATCGGATAATGATTTATCAGGATATGCTTGGTCTGAAAATATCGGGTGGATTTCATTTAATGAAAGTGATTTAATTAATTGTCCTAAAGGAGCGTGTAAAGCTAAAATTGTGGGAGAAAATATGGAGGGTTGGGCAAGAGTTTTAGAGAATGGAAATGGTTGGGATGGTTGGATAAGTTTGTCAACTCAGCCTGGAGGATCTATTAATTATGGAGTAACTTTAAATGATTCTGAATTTAGTGGATATGCTTGGGGATCAGATGTTGTAGGTTGGATAAATTTTGAACCTGTTAATTATGGTGGAGTATTATTAGATGCTTTCAGTCCTCCAACGATTACTCAATTTAATGTTGAAAATGTAGTAAACGGCGACACTCCTAATATAAATTGGACCACTGAGTATGTTGATAGATGTACTGGAAGTTGGACTCAGGGGAACTTATGTAGTAATCAAGCTAATTGTGCTTCAGGATCAGATATAGGAGATCCAGTGAACTCAGAAACTACTTATGTTTTAACTTGTGAAGGTTCACAAGAAGTTTCTGAATCTAGAACTCCTTCACCTTATTATAATTTAGGTTTTGTAGATGGATATTCAAATATTGTAAAAGTAAATTTTGTTGTAAGTGGTGCTACTACTACTAAAACAAAAATAAAGATAACCCCTTGGAATGGTTTTGTAGATACTGTAACTTTAGACACAGAAGTTGATTCAGCTACTCCCGAAGCTTTGCCTAATGGTTCATATGGAGTTTATTCAGATAGAATATTAACTTCATTTGAATATGAAGAAGGTTCAGAACTTTCTATCTGGGTAGAAGATCCTATTACCGGAACGCACACAGTGCCTATTTCGGGTAATGGAGGTATTTTAAATGGAGTAGATGTTATAATTAATGCCAAAGGAGTGGCCCCTAAATTTGAAGAAATATAAACAAAATCAAAGATTTTGAATTACAAATTTTAGATTTTAAATTATAAATTATCAGTCAAGTTATTAAACAATTATGAACAATTTAAAACACAGTTGGAAAGAAATATTGCAAATAACTGGAGGAGTATTATTAATTTTAATAACTATCATTTTTTTACTAATGTATAAAGGAGAAGTTTCAAATATAGATTTGAATTTACCTTTGGAAGAACAAGCTAAATTGTCTGGAAAGGACATTTCTGAATTTGTACCAAAACCCACAAATACACCTTCTTTAGAAGAGATAGCTCAAGAATCATCAGTAACTTTAGAAGATTTGATGCCAGTACCTTCAAATGTTCCGCCTTTAGAAGAAACAATCAAGAACTAACTAATTGAATAATTGTTCTAATATTGTTTTAATTTCAAAGTTAATTATTAATTGTTAATATATTATATAAAACAAATTATGAATATTAAAAAACTCGTTAATTTAATTGCTATATTTACTCTATTATTTTTAATAATAGGTACTTTAAACGCATGGACAGGACCAACAGAAGCACCTCCAGGAGGAAATGTTGATGAACCATTAAATACTAGTAACCAAACTCAAACGAAATATGGTTATCTATATTTTCCTAAATGGTTTGATTCAAATAATGATGGTTATTATTTAGATCCTGATGGTAATTCTTGGTTGAATAGACTTTATTCTCATGATATCAGAGCTAGTATTTTTTATGATGTCGATAATACTAGTTTTTATTTAGATCCTAATGGAACGTCAGTTTTAAATAATATAGTTATAGAAGAAAAAATAAAAAGTGCTTTAACTTCAAATTTAGACACTGAAGATACTTTAGTTACTAAATCTTATGTGGATGATCAAATAACTTATAAAGCATGTTTTTGGTATAGTGGAAAACAATGTCCCACTAGAGATGGTATTCGGACTTTATTAGCAGGTTATACTAGTTCTCAGGTATATTGTTGTGGAAAAACAGCTACAAGTTGTGAACCCTATGATTGGACTACTTATGATTCGTATTGTACTGCTAGTTGTGCTGGAAAAGAATGTGGTACTTTTACAGGGACTACTATGTTAAAACAAAGAAAAAGAGAGTCTAATTGTTTACTTAGTTATAGAGAAGTGGCTAATGGTTCTTGTAGTAGTGGTTATTGTGGACGGTGTCGTTACCCTAATAATGCTTGTTCATCGACAGGTCAGTGTTTTTATGATGATAGTTTTACTTGCTTTGTTGCCGATACCCAAGTAACAATGTCAGACGGAACATATAAAAATATTCAAGATGTGAAGATAGGAGAAAAAGTTAAAGGTATAGAAGGAGCTATTAACACCGTGGTAGGATATGAAAGACCGATAATCGGAAACAGGGTTACTTATATCATCAATGATAAGGTAGAATTTACAGGAGATCATCCTTTCTTATCTACAGAAGGTTGGAAAGTAGCAGACTTAGATCTATATTTTACTATTCCAAGAAATCTAGATGAAGATCCTACTTTAATGCAAAAGGGAGATATTCTATTAACAGAAAATGGACCAGTTGAAATTAAAAGTTTAGAAATAAATACAAGCAGATCTTCTTCAGAAACGGTTTATGATCTTAAGTTAGATGGTAATAATACTTATATGGCTGATGGTTTTGAAGTCCATAATTGTATTTAAAAGATATAAATTAAAATAAGTGGATAAAAACAACTTTTGTTAAAAGTTGTTTTTATCTTTTACACAGTTTTTTAGATAGAAAAAATAAAATATAGTATAATAGAAATAAGTCAAAAGTTCATAAAGTTAGTAAAGTTAAAAGTTAAAAAATCGCAAAGCGATTTTTCTTCACAAAGAACTTTACAAACTTTCAACTTTTAATTTTATGAATTAATTATTATGTTTTTAGACAAAGAACGAGTAAATTCTTTAATTTTAGAATTAGGTTTGATATCTCAGGCTGATTTTGATGTAGCAAAAAAAGAATCGTTGGAAAAAGATTCTGATATAAATAATATTTTAATTAGAAAAGGGTTTATCAACGAAGATGAGTTGAAAGAGATACAAAGCAAAGTAGCTAATGTTGAATTTGTTGATTTAAAAAATAAACAAATTGAAGAGAATATTTTATTAACTATTCCTGAACCAATTTCTAGGAAATATAATATTATTCCCTTTGAAAGAGATGAGGATATTTTGAAAATAGCTGTTCTAGATTTGTCTGAATTAGATAAAATTACTTTTTTAAAAAAACAAGTTGCTTTGAAAATAATTCCTTATTTAACAGATCAGAAATCAATAAATCAAAATCTTTTAAGATACCAAAAATTACTTAGAGATGAATATGGAGAGATTATTCAAAAAGAGTTCTTGTCTTTTCAAACTTTATCAAGAAAAGTTTTGGCTAGTTTCTCCCGAAGAGAATTATTAGAATTAATTAGAGATAAAAAATTAAATAATGTTTTTGAGTTATTTTTAAAACATGCTTTATTGCAAAAAACATCTAATATACATATTGAACCCCAGCGAGATAAAACAATAATTAAATATAGAATAGGAGGGCAATTATATCCAGCTATGGTTTTACCTAAAAATGCTTCTATTATTTTAAACCTAAAAATTAAAGCTATGTTAGGTTTGGAAACAAATAATCAAGTAGATAGTTTTGAGATTGGTTTTGACGGAAGAGGTATTATTTTTCAAGTTAATAAAATACCATCTTTATGGGGAGATAGGATTGTCTTAAATATTTTGCGACATGGTGAATCAGGTTTTTCTTTAGAAGCTTCTGGTTTTCACGGCAAAGCTTTGGATGTTTTATATTCGGAAATAGACAAAAAAGATAAAACTATTTTAATTACAGGAAAAGAAAATTCAGGGAAGACAACTACTTTTTATACATTTTTAGATACAATTAATAATTTTGATTTAGCTATCGGTACAATAGAAGATTCTATTGGTTTTCAAATGAGTGGAGTTAATCAAAGTGTAGTTAATAATGAAATAGGTTTTGATATTTCTCAAGGTATAGAGAAATCAAATAAACAAAACTTAGATGTTTTGGGAGTTGATAAAATTGAAGTTTTAGAAGATTTAAAAATTTTGTTTAAAGCTTCATTAATAGATAGGTTAAATTTTGCTGTTTTAGAAACTCAGGAGAATTCAGGAATAAAAATTATTTTTAAATTGAAAAAAATCGGATTAAACCCAATCACTATAGCTACTAATTTAGGAGTAATTATTTCTCAAAAATTGATTTCTAGTTTAGAAGGAGTCCAAAAAGAAAAATATTATTTAAGTGTGGATGAAATTAAAAAAATTTCAAGAAGATCAGATATAAATATGGAAAAGGTAATGGAAGTTTTGGTAAAAGAAGGGGTATTGAAAGAAAAAATGTCTTGGTCTAAAGTTTATTTTTATAAAGAAAAAAATGAAAAATTTATAGAGAGTAAAGAAAAAGTTTTGGTTGCTGAAGTTTTCAAAATTAATCCAATAATAAAGGAAATGATTTTAAACAATTCAACAGAAAAAGAAATTATGAAACAAGTCTCAAAAGAGGGAATGATGTCAATAAATGAAGATATTTTATTTAAAGCCGTGCAAGGAGCTGTTTCTATTAGAGAAATTTTAAAATTATAAATGTGAACCCCGTTAAAGATTTGGAAGTGATGTATTTTGTACAAGAAAGAATCTAGAAGACGGGAGTAATAATTATTAGTTTAATTTAAGATTATTTACTAAAAGTTTAGGGACTTGTCCCGTTAGAGATACTTTTAGTAAAAGATCTCTAACGGGGTGAAAAAAATAGTAATTGCCAATTGGAAAATGAATCCACAAAGTCTTCGTGAAGCTGAAGGTATTTTTAAAAATGTAAAAAAGAAAGCTTTAAAATTAAAAAAAGTAAAGACTATATTTTGTGTGCCTTCGATATATATTAATAAATTAGAAAATTTATGTAAGAATCCAATTTTTTTAGGAGCTCAGAATTGTTTTGATCAAGAAAAAGGAGCTTGGACCGGAAAAACTTCCGTTAAAATGTTAAAAAATATAGGTTCAGATTTTATTTTATTAGGACATTCAGAATTAAGAAAATTAGGAGAAGATGATAAAAACGTAAACATAAAGATTAAATTATCTCTAAAAAATAGACTTAAACCCATTATTTGTATAGGAGAGAATTTAAGAGATAATGAAGGGAATTATTTTGCAACTTTAGAAGAACAATTATTATTAGCTTTAAAAGGTGTTGGAGCTAAGTTTTCTGAAAAAATTATTGTAGCTTACGAGCCTGTTTGGGCGATTGGTAAGGGTGCTAAAAAAATGATAAGTGCTAAAGAATTGTTGCAAATAACTATTTTTATCAAAAAAGTTTTGGCTGATAAATATGGAATTCAAAAATTAAAAAAGATAAGTATTTTATATGGCGGTTCAGTTAATCCTAGAAATGCAGAAGATTTAATTAAGAACGGTGGTATAAATGGATTTTTAGTAGGTAGAGATTCTCTTATTTCAGAAAATTTTAATAAAATATCTGAAATTGTCGAAAATAATTAATATGAGGTCCGACCTCTTAACGTGTACACACATGATCTTTAGTAATTTTGTTTAGTTTTGTTAATTCTGAGCTTGTCCGCCTCAGGAGGGGTCGGATCTCTAAATTTAGTATCTCAAAATCTTTAATATTTGTTATGAAATTAATTTTAACCAAAAAAGGAAAATTAAAAGGTAAAAAAGTCTTGCTAAGATTAAGTTTAAATGTCCCTATTAACAATAATTTGGTGGTAGGTAGTTTTAAATTAGAAAGAATTTTATCTACTGTTGAATTTTTGAGAAATGAAGAAGCCAAGATTTTAATTTTAGGTTATGCAGGAAGAGAAAAAACTGATACTTTGAAACCTGTAGGAGAATATTTTCAACAATTTTTTGATTTGAAGTTTATTGAAGATATTTTAAATCAGAAAAATTCAGAAATTATTTCAAAAATGAAAAATGGAGATGTTATTTTATTTGAAACTTTAAAGAATTATAAAGGAGAGATGAATAATGAAGAAGATTTTGCTCAGAAAATAGCTTCTTTAGGAGATATTTATGTTAACGAAGCTTTTCCAGATTCTCACAGAGAATATGCTTCAATAATTGGATTACCTAAACTCATGGAATCTTATTTTGGACCAGTATTCATTCAAGAAAAAGAAAGACTTGAGCATATTAAAAATATGGAATCTCCAAATATATTTATTTTAGGAGGTAATAAATTAAAAACTAAATTACCTTTTGTTAAAAAAATTATAAAAATAGCTGATATTGTTTTTATAGGAGGTTCTTTAGCTAATGATTTTTTTAAATTAAAAGGATATGAAGTAGGAAAATCTTTGATATCTAATGAAGATTTAGGATTAGAGAAATTATTAGATAACAGTAAAATAATTTTACCTATAGATGTAATTGTTCAAAATCCTGAAGGAATTTTTGAGAGAGAAATTGAAGAGGTTTTGAAAGATGACATTATTTTAGACGCTGGACCAAAAACTTTGCAATTATTAGAAGAAAAAATAAAACAATCAAAATTTGTTTTATGGAATGGTCCTATTGGAGATTATAAGAAAGGTTTTGTAGATGGAACTTTTAACCTTATTAAGGTTATGGCAAATAGTAATTCTGAGTGTATAGCAGGAGGAGGAGATACTATTTTTTGTATAGATAAATTGGAATTAAAAGATGAATTTGATTTTCTTTCAACTGGAGGAGGAGCAATGCTAAAATTTATAACAGAAGGAACTTTAGTGGGAATAGAAGCTCAAAATCATTAAAATATAAAAACCTGCCTATCGGACAGGAAGGCATTAAAACAAAAATAAACGGCTCACGAAAGTGAGCCGTTTAAAATGGCTTAAAATAAAAACATTTCACTTAGGGGTAGCACCCCCAAGTAGTTAAAATCCAAGAATTTTTTGAATTTCTTTTGCTTCTTTTTCTTTATACTCTGTTCCGTTCCAATGTTCAAAACCATCGTTTTCAAAACGAGGAATAATGTGTATATGAGTGTGGAAAATTACTTGTCCAGCAGGAGCATCTATATTACTAATAATATTAATTCCTCCAGCGTTTAGCTTTCTTTTTAGTTGTTTTCCTAATTTTTTAACTAAAATCATCATTTCTCCTGCAAGAGAATCTTCCATTTCTAAGATATTTTGAGAATGTTTTTTAGGAACAATTAAGACATGACCCTTGTTAACAGGATTGATGTCTAAAAAAGCGAAAAATTTTTCATCTTCATATATTTTATAGCTAGGAATTTCTCCCGCTACGATTTTACAAAATAAACAGTTTTTTTCTTTCATTTTATTTATAAATATTATGTTTGCCATGAAGTTTATGTGTTTTTAATTGTAAATCAAAAGGATTTTTTCTAAACAGTTGCTCTTTTTCTTCAGACAATTTTTTAATTTGGTTGGAAAGTTTTTTGTATTTTTTAAGAAAAATAGGAGAATAAATTATTTTCATATTTGTATTACCTTAAGTCTTTTAATGATTTTAAAATTATTCCTTTTCCTTCTTTTATTTCTTTTTGACTTGTTTTTAATTCATTCATAAGAACAGATTCTTCCCAAGCACGAAAAAGAGAACGAATAAATTCACTTTTACTAGCAAAATCACCTCTTTTAGTTTCTCTCTCGATTTTTTTTGCCATAGTATTAGGCATTGATATATTTAAAACTGTTCGCATATTTTTTTATTATTTAATATTTTAATGTAATAAATTGTATTACACTTATTATAACAAAATTAGTTTTGGAGTCAATTCTTTTATGTTAAAATATCAAAATGAAAAAGAAAATAAATTTAGGTAAAGAGTTACCTGAAGAAATAAAAAAAGAATTTGAAAAATATCCGGAGTTGTTAGGACAACTCCTTTTTTATCGTGATATAAAAACTCAAAAAGAAGCAGAAAAGTTTTTAAATCCTAATTATGAAAAAGATTCTTACGATCCCTTTCTAATTAAAGGAATGGATTTAGCTGTGAAGATGATTCTAAAAGCAATAAAAGAAAAAAAGAAAATTTTAATTTATAGTGATTATGATGCTGATGGAATTCCTGGAGCTGTTATTTTAAATGATTTTTTCAAGAAGATTGGATTTGAAAATTTTTTGGTACATATTCCTAATCGTCTTAGAGAAGGGTATGGACTTAAGATTGAGGCGATTAAGAAATTAAAAGAAAAAGAGATTGATTTAATTATTACTGTTGATGGAGGAATCACAGATGTTGAGCCAGTTAAAAAAGCTAAAGAGTTAGGAGTTGATATTATTATTACTGATCATCATATGGTTAATGGAGAATTACCACCTGCCGATGTGATTTTGAACTCAAAACAAGAGGATGATAATTATCCAGATGATTCTTTGTGTGGAGCCGGAGTAGTTTTTAAATTGATTTTAGCTTTAATTGAAAAAGGTGACTTTAGCATTAAAAAAGGTTGGGAGAAATGGCTTTTAGATATGGTTGGTTTAGCTACAATAGCAGATATGGTACATTTAAAAAATGAAAATAGAGTATTGGCTTATTATGGATTAATAGTTTTAAAGAAATCTCGTCGTCCTGGATTGCAAAAATTATTTAGAAAAGCTTGGATCAAACAACACCAATTAGTAGAGGAGGACATTTCTTTTATGATTGCACCTAGAATTAATGCTGCTTCACGAGTGAGTGATCCTAGAATTGCTTTTGATTTACTTTCTGCTACAAATGAAATTAAAGCCGGACAATTAGCTGATGAATTAGATAAATTAAATAATAAAAGAAAAACTTTGGTGGCTACTGCTGTTAGAAAAGCTAATAAAAAAATAAAAGAAAGGGGGGTAAAAGATGTTCTTGTTATTGGAGATCCTGAATGGAATGTGGGTATCTCAGGTTTGATAGCTGCTTCACTACAAGGAGAATATAAATGCCCTTGTTTTGTGTGGGGAACTGATGAGAATGGAAAATATTGTGGATCTTGTCGAGCTGAAAATATAGATTTATTGGAGTTGATGAATTTAGTAGAGAAAGATATATTTGAACATTTAGGCGGTCATAAAATGGCTGGAGGATTTGGAGTAGTCTCAGAAAAAATTCATTTTTTAGAAGAAAAGATTTTGGAAGCTTACGAAAAGATCAAAGATAAAGTAGAAAAGGTAGAAATTTTTGTTGATAAAAAATTAAGTTTAGAAGAAGTTAATTGGGATAATTATAAATTAATAGAAAAATTAGCTCCTTTTGGAATAGGTAATGCTAAGCCTCTGTTTTTATTTGAAGATGTCGAAATCTTTGGAGAAAAAGCTTTTGGTAAAACAATGAATCATTTAGAATTAGTATTTAAAAATTCTAAAAATCAAAAAATTAAAGCCATTGATTTTTTTAGTGATTATGTTGAAAACAAAAAAACAAAATTAAAGACTGGACAACGAATAAGTTTTCTGGCTAATATAGAAAAAGATAATTTTAATGAAGCGAATGAATTGCGGTTAAGAATTGTTGAGATTTTGAAATAATTTAGTAGTCTGACTACTTTAGTTTATTAATTCAAATCTTTAGGCAAATTCGTATTAGTGTTTATTTAGTAGTCGGACTACTAAATTATTTTTTACTTACCGTAATTTTTTTATGTTATAATTTTGGTACTTATCCCGTTAGAGATTTCGGGTAAACTTGTAAAAAGATTATTAACTTAACTTAGAAAAAATAAGATATATCTTCAGATTATCTAATCTCTAATAGGATGAATAAAAAAATAAAAATATTTACAGATGGAGGGTCAAGAGGGAATCCAGGGATTGCTGGAGCAGGGGCAGTTGTTTATGATGAGGAAGGAAATGAGATCAGAACTGTCTCAAAATTTTTAGGTAAAAAAACAAATAATTGGGCTGAATATGAAGCTGTTATTTTAGGATTAGAATTAGCTTATAAACATTTTAAAAAAGAAACTAAAGAAATAGAATTTGAAATAAAAATGGATAGTCAATTAGTTCAAAGACAATTAAAAGGAGTTTATAAAATTAAAGAACCGACTTTAAAAGAACAATATTTGAGAATTCATAATTTAATTGTTAAATATTTTCCCAATATAAAATTTGTACATATTCCACGAGAAGAAAATAAAAGAGCAGATGAGCTCGCTAATATAGCAATGGACAATCCGTCAAAATAAATTTGACGGAACCTACCTACCGGCAGGCAGGTTAAAAATTAAAAATGATAAATTTTATAACGAAGTCGTCTAGAAAACAATATTACTCCAATCGATTGGAGTAATATTGTTTTTTATTTTTGTTAAGTAATGAGTTACTTAACAAATTTAAAAATAGTCCTATCAATAGAGCTATTTTGTTTTCTCATCTCTCTTATTTCAAATCAATAATTATTATAGTTAACCTATTGATAGGCAGGTTGGAATAGTTATTGGTTTTTAGTTTTGTTTTATAATAATGTTTTTCTAGACAGTTTTTAAAATATTAAAAAGAAAAGAGCTAATTATGGAAATTTTTTTGATAATGAATATTAGTACGGGGGAACCTTTGTGTTTAGTTGATGGAGAAAACATCGAGGAGGTATGCAAGAAACTTTATGTTGATAAAAAAACTCATGTTCGGAAAATAGGAGGTTATTATTATGTAATAGTTCCTATTAAAAAAATTAAAACAGAACTTGAATTAATTCAAATTGTTTAAAGAGATTCATTTTTGTTATCATTAAGTTAATGAATTTTTCTTTTTTCTCTTTTTCAGTTTTTGCTTTTATTCTAGGTGTAGTTTTTTGTTCTTTTATAAATCTAGGATTAAGTTTTGGAATATTTTTAATTTTTTTAAGTGGAATTTTATTTTTTATAAACAAACGAGATTTTTCTAACCAAAAATCTCGTCTGTTTTTTTATTTAATATTCTTTTTACTATTTTTAGGTTTAGGTTTCTTGAGGTGTTTTGTTTCTGAGCAAATGTTAAACAAAAATATTTTACAAAATTATTTAGGTCAAAAGATTTCGTTGCAAGGAATAATAATAGACGAACCTGATGAAAGGGAAAATAATACTAAAATAACTTTAGAAATTTTTATTAAGAATGAGAATACTTTTATAACTAAAGAAAAAACCAGAATTTTATTAAGTGTTCCTCATTATCCTATATATAATTATGGAGATGAAATTTTAGTTTCAGGGTTGTTACAAGAGCCAAAAAATTTCAAAACTGAAAATGGAAAAATTTTTGATTATGTAAATTATTTAGCAAAAGATAATATTTTTTACACAATGTATTTCCCTGAAACAGAATTATTATCATCAAGTAATGGTTCTTTTGTGAAAGAAAAAATGTTTAAAATTAAAAATTCTTTTCTTAAAAAAATTCAAAAAGTTATCCCAGAACCCCAATCATCTCTTTTAGGAGGTTTATTATTAGGAGTGAAACAATCTTTAGGAGAAAAGTTACAGGAGGATTTTAGAAAAGTTGGTCTAATTCACATTGTAGTTTTGTCTGGATATAATGTTACGATTATTGCAGATTTTATGATGGGCTTGTTTATGTTTCTACCACGAATATTCGGATTATTTTTAGGGGCTATTAGTATAATTTTATTTGCTATTATGGTGGGAGGTTCTACTACAATTGTAAGAGCTTCAATAATGGCTTTGTTAGTAGTTTTAGCAAGAGCAACTGGACGAACCAGTGAGGTTTCTAGAGCTTTATTTCTAGCAGGTTTTATTATGGTGTTACATAATCCACAAATTGTAGTTTTTGATCCATCTTTTCAATTATCTTTTGTAGCTACTTTAGGATTAATAATTTTATCTCCAAAAATTTCAGAATATTTTAAATTTATTCCAGAAAAATGGTATCTTCGTGAATCAGCAGTAGCCACAATTTCTACTCAAATTTTTGTTTTACCACTTTTGTTGTTTATGATGGGAGAATTATCTATAGTAGCTGTTTTTGTAAATCTTTTAGTATTGATGTTTGTGCCTATGACTATGTTTTTTGGATTTCTTTCGGGATTATTTTCGTTTATTTGGTCTGGTTTTGCTTTACCGTTTTCTTACATTACTTATTTTCTATTATCTTATGAATTAAAAGTTGTAGAATTGTTTGCAGGTATTCCTTTTGCTTCAGTTAAAATTTCTTATTTTCCAATTTGGTTGATGTTTTTAGTTTATGTTATTTTTTTCTTTTTGTTTGTAATTTATAAACAAAATAAAAAAACAACATTAGATTAATGTTGTTTTTTTATTTCTCATTAAATTTTTTAACTACATAAAAAAAGATACATAGGTAATTAATGTACCTAAAATTGTAGCAATTACTCCTTCAAAGACCATTAGTCCATTATGGTCTGTGAAATATTTAGAGATTTTGATCATCATCTTAGGCATTATAAGTAGAATAACTCCTTTAATCAAAGCTCCCCACCCAACAAGTGTAACAATTACTGACCAATCCCATGCCCAATAATTATAATTAGTAACAATAAAATAACCAGCAATTAAAGAAAGAAATCCTGATAAAAATAAAACTGATTTTGATTCAGAGAAATCTTTTATCATCTTTTTATAGTATTTAGTATTAATAAGAAGACCAATTCCTATTACTAAATAGCAAATACCAATTATTTGTAAAAGAGACATGTTTAACATAATTTTAATAATTTAAATTTTTATAATAAAGAGGACGACCTATATTTATTATAGTATACAAAGATTTAAAAAGTTAGGAGAGGTTGGGGATTAAAATGAAATTTTTCTATTGCCAAGCCGAGGTGGGAAAGTATCGTGATACTTTTGCTAGACTCACTAAGATATTTTTAGAACTAAGCGAATTCTTACTATACCTCGTCAGCTTTCTGCGAGGAATGTTTATTTTTAAAAAATTTAATAATATTTTAATATAAAAAATGGGTCTAATTAAAAAATTAGACCCATCCCCGGCAACAGAAAAAATGTTTTTCTTTTTTCAGAAGAGGGTAAAAAGTCTGAGATTTTTCATTTTTATTATCTCCTGTTTGAAAGTTAAAAGAAGTTTTGCTAGGGGCTCTTTATTT
>CAZAKQ010000015.1:0-19715 GCA_964486155.1 uncultured Candidatus Saccharibacteria bacterium
GACAACCCTAATACACCCACTGCACAATCTTCCTTTTATATTAATTTAGTTCCTAGGTATCAGGAGATTTAGTTTAGATAGTTAGATAAACCTAGATTTTAGAAAATTAGAAAAAAGTAAAGCATTAAGCGTTGTTTTTCTTTTGGTTTTATTTTTAGTATGATATACTTTAATTATGTTGAAAGATTCTAAAAACATATCTGTTAATATTACTTCTGGAACAATAATTAGAACGCTTCTTTTTATCTTGTTGTTTGTTGTTCTTTATCTTTTTAGAAATTTAGTTTTGGTTATATTAACTGCAATAGTTTTAGCTTCTGCTATTGAACCATTAATTAAATGGTTTATGAAATACAAAATACCAAGAGTTTTGGCTGTAATGTTGATTTATTTAATAGCTTTTGCTTTAGGTCTTGGAATTTTTATATTATTTGTACCTGTAATTCTTGATGAAGTCTTTGCTTTTGTAGTAATGTTGCCGAATTATATTCAAATGTTGGAAGCTTGGAATCCTATTTCTAATAGTGGATTTTTATCACCTACAGCAATAGAAGGTTTATCATCAGGATTTTCAGTAGCAGATGTAGTAACAGGAATAAGAGATACAATGATTTCTACTTTTAGTAGTTTTTGGCAAACTATTAATAATGTTTTTGGAGGAGTGCTTTCATTTATTTTAATTTTAGTTTTTTCTTTCTATTTTGCAGTTCAAGAATATGGAATTATAAATTTCTTGAAGATAATTACTCCTTTAAAACATGAAGAATATATTTTAGATCTTTGGAGAAGATCAAAATTAAAAATTGGATTATGGATGCAGGGGCAACTCCTTTTAATGCTTTTAATAGGAATTTTTGTATATTTAGGTCTAATGATTTTAGGCATTAAGTATGCTTTGTTGCTTGCTATTATCGCTGCATTTACAGAATTGATTCCTTTATTTGGCCCTATTTTAGCTGCTGTTCCAGCTGTAATTATTGCTTTTGCCGATGGAGGTGCTACTTCAGGATTAATTGTTGTTGGTTTTTATACAATTATTAATCAATTTGAAAGTCATCTTATTTATCCTTTAGTTGTTAAAAAAGTAGTAGGAGTTCCTCCGCTGATGGTTATTTTAGCTTTATTAGTAGGAGTTAAAATGGCTGGTATTTTAGGAATAATAATTGCTGTTCCTCTTGTTTCTGTATTTATGGAATTTATACATGATATTGAGAAAGGAAAAAAGAAACAACAAGAAGCAACCTCTAAGAAATAATCATGGATAAGAATTTTTATATTACCACTACTTTACCTTATGTAAATGCTGACCCTCATGTTGGTTTTGCATCAGAAATTTTAAGAGCAGATTTTTTAGCTCGTTATAAAAGGGCGAGTGGTTTTAATGTTTTTTTTAATACTGGAACTGATGAGCATGGAATGAAAATTTATCAAGAAGCACAAGAGCAAGGAACAAACACTCAGGAATATGTAGATAAATATGCAAAAAGATTTGATGATTTAAGAAAGATTTTGAATTTATCCTATGATAATTTTGTACGAACTACGGATATAAACCATAAGAAGTCAGCTCAAACTTTTTGGAAAAAATGTGAAGAGAATGGTGATATTTATAAAAAGAATTATAAAGTTAAATATTGTGTAGGTTGTGAATTAGAAAAAACTGATTCTGAATTGATAAATGGAGAATGTCCTTTACATCCAGGTAAGAAATTAGAAGAAATTGAAGAAGAAAATTATTTTTTTCGTTGGTCTAATTACGAAGATAAACTTTTGAAATTATATGAAGAAAATCCTGATTTTGTCATTCCTAATTTTCGTCAAAATGAAATCAAAAAATTTATAGAAAGAGGTTTGCAAGATTTTTCTATTTCTCGTTTGAAAGAAAAAATGCCTTGGGGAGTACCTGTTCCGGGAGATGAAAATCATGTAATGTATGTTTGGTTTGATGCTCTTGTAAATTATATTTCAGCCATTGGTTGGTCAGAAGATATGGAAAAATTTAAAAAATGGTGGCCTGTTTTTCAAGTAGCTGGAAAAGATAATCTTAGGCAACAATCTGCAATGTGGCAAGCTATGTTAATGTCTGTTGGAATAGAGTCTTCAAAACAAATTCATATTTTTGGTTTTATAAATTCAGGAGGTCAAAAAATGAGTAAAAGTATTGGAAATGTAATTAATCCTTTGGATATTGTAAATGAATATGGAACAGATGCTTTGCGATATTATGTAGCTAGTCATATAAATATGTATGAAGATTCTGATATGACCATGGATAAATTTAAGGAAGTCTATAATGCTGATTTAGCCAATGGGTTAGGGAATTTAGTTAGTCGGATTATGAAGATGGTTGAAAATTATGAAGTTGATTATCGGTTAGAAGATTTTAATTTAGAAAAACAAAAAGATTTTGTAAGATTGATGGATAGTTTTAATTTGAATGGAGCGAGTGATTTAATCTGGCAAAAAATAAAATATCTTGATGGAAAAATTCAAGAAGAAGAACCTTTTAAAGTAGCCAAAGAAGATTTAGGTAAAGCGCAGAAAATGGTAGGGGATTATGTTCCGGTATTATGGGAAATTGCTAATCTATTAGAAATTTTTATTCCAGAAACTGCACAGAAAATAATTGATTTAATTGAAAATAAAAAATCTCCAAAAGAACCTTTGTTTTTGAGGAAGTAAAAACAACATTTATGTTGTTTTTATTTTGTTTATTGCATTAATTAATATTAATCAATATAGTAAATTATAATGGTAACAACAATGCCTATCACAAAAGCAAGAATTAATTTAGGATCTGTAGTTAAAATAATATGAAAAAAGAATTAGAATTAAAAATAGAAGAGTGGAAAGAGGTTAAAGGGCTAACTTATGATTTTATTAATTCACTGACAAATGAACAATTAGGTTTAACTGTTGGTAAAAATATGGGAACTTTAGGTAAACAGTTTCGGCATATGGGAGATGTTCAGTTTTGTTATAACTCAGGAATTGAAACAGGAAAAATTGATTTTGATAAATATAGACGAGACTATTCTCTAGAAAATTCAAAAGAAAAGTTGATTGGTTTTTTAAAAGAACAGGATGAAGATTTAATTTCTTTTGTAGAAAAAAATGAAGATAAAAAGATAGATTGGGGTTTTGAAAAGATGTCTCTAGAAAAACATTTGAATTTTTTAATTCAACATGAGATTTTTCACCATGGAGAATGGGTTGTGTATATTAGGTCTTTAGATTTGAAATTACCTGATTCTTGGAAAGAAAATTATGGATTATAATTCTTTACACAAAAAAATAGTTTCTGAATTGAAAAAGAAAGAAAATAAGGATGTAGCTAGAGAAGAAAAAAGATATAATAAAAATGATTTAATTTCTTATGGTATTAGAACTCCTATTCTACATAAGATATTCAAGAAATTTAAAAAAGATATAGAAAACCTAAGTTTAAAAGATTCTTTTAATTTAGCCATCTTGTTATATAAATCACAAATTCAAGAACAAATATTTTTTGGAACTTATATTTTAAAATTAAAGAAAGAGGAGTTTAAAAAGTCTGATTTGAAAATCATTAATAAAGCATCAAGTTATTTTACAAGTTGGGGAGTTGTAGATAATTTTTGTATGGATGTGTTACAACCTGTTTTGTTGAAATTCCCGAAAGAAATTTTGAGTTTAATGGAAAAATGGAATAATTCAAGGAATATGTGGCAACGACGAGCATCTGTAGTTGTTTTTGTTAGAACTATAGGAGAAAGCGATAAATTTACTTCTAAAGGGTTAAGACTGTGTAATAACTTGATCTGGGATAAGGAAGATTTAGTTCAAAAAGGTGTAGGTTGGGCATTGAAGGATATGATGAGAGGAGATAAAAAGAAAGTTTTTGATTATATTAAAAGAATTAGAAAAGATGGAGTTTCCTCAGTAATTACTTTATATGCAATACGGGATTTAAAAGGAAAGAGACGAGAAGAAATTTTAAAAATTAAAAGTTAGTTAACTATGTATAAATATTTTGATACACATGCTCATTTGGACATGGGGCAATATGATAATGATCGAGAGGAATTAATCCTAAATCTTCAAAAAGAAAATATTGGAGTGATCACAATTGGAACAGATAAAAAAACTTCTTTTGAAGCAGTTGATTTTGCTAATCAATATAAAAATGTTTATGCTACTATTGGTTATCATCCCACTGATGCTAGCGAAGAATTTAAAGAAGAGGATTTCACAGAATTGGTAAAAAATAAAAAAGTAGTAGGAATAGGGGAATGTGGTTTAGATTATTTTCGTCTAAAAGGTTCTTTTAAAACTGAATCTAAAAAACAGAAAGAAAATTTCATAAAACAAATTGATTTTGCGGTGAAAAAAGATTTACCTATAATAGTGCATTGTCGTGATGCTCATAAAGAGATGATTGAAATTTTAGAATCTAAAAAACAAGAATATGGAGATAAATTAAGAGGAGTTATACATTTTTTCTCTGGAGGAGTTCAAGAAGCTCAAAAATATCTTGATTTAGGATTTTATTTTTCGTTTGGAGGAGTTATTACTTTTACTGATGCTTATGATGAAGTGATTAAATTTATTCCAATTGAAAATATTTTACCAGAAACAGATGCTCCTTTTGTGACTCCAACACCGTATAGAGGTAAAAGAAATGAGCCGATTTATGTGAAAGAAGTTTATAAAAGAATTGCTGAATTAAAAAATAAGGATTTGGCTAAAACTAAGGATATTTTGATTAAAAATATAGAAACTTTATTTAAAATCAAGTTGCAATAAAAAATTAGCTGTGCTAATCTAAGACCATTGAAAGCTAAGCTTTTGGTAGCTTTCATTAAACTTATTGGTTAATAAAGGATAGTAAAAAGTGGAGGTAGTAAAAAAATTACGAAGTAATTTTTTTTCCTAAAACCTAACTACCTAATACCATTTTCTAAAAACCTAAATTATTATGTCAGATAAACAAATTTACGAAATCGGATATCTAGTACTTCCAAGTATTTCGGAAGATGATGTCTTAACCGAGGTAGCTAATATTAAAGCTATTTTAGAAAAACAAGGGGCAGATTTTTTATCAGGAGATGAACCTAAGTTAATAGAATTAGCTTATCCTATTTCTAAAACATTTGGTGCAGAAAAACAAATCTTTGAAAAAGGATATTTTGCTTGGATGAAATTTGAAATGGAAGTAGGAAAATTAGCTGAACTTAAATTGGAATTAGACAAATATGAAAATATTTTGAGATATCTTTTAATAAAAACTATTAAAAAAGATGTTCTTGTATCTGATAACAAACGTGCTTCTTTTGCGAAAAAAGATGTTACTATTACAGATAAAGAAAAAGAGAAAGAGATAGAGCCTGTAAAAATTGTAAAGAAAAAAGAAGTTCAAAATCAAGATGTTGAAGCAAAAGAAGTTGAAGAAGAAAGAAGTGATGAAAAAGAACAAAAAGAAAAAGAAGATTTAGACGAAACAATTGATAATTTAATAATTAAGTAAATAAGTTAAAAGCCCATAAAGTCTGTAAAGTTCATAAAGTCAGAAAAATCGCAGAGCGATTTTTCTAAAAAAGACTTTCGACTTTCGACTTTACAGACTTTCGACTAAGATATATGTATCTAAACAAAGCAATAATAATAGGAAATTTAACTAGAGATCCCGAGCTAAAATCACTTCCTTCGGGTATTCAGGTAGCTAATATGGGAGTGGCTACAAATAGAGTTTGGAGAGACAAAGAAGGGAATAAAAAAGAAGCAGTTGAATTTCATAATGTTGTGGTTTTTGGTAGACAAGCCGAAACAACAGCTCAATATCTTAAAAAAGGATCTTCTGTATTAATAGAAGGAAGATTACAAACTCAGAGTTGGGAAGCTGATGGAATTAAGAAATATAGAACTGAAATTATTGCTGAAAGGGTACAATTTGGTCCAAGAAGAGATGGAGGAGGAGCAGCACCAGTAGCTAAGCCAGTTGATGGAGGAACGAATCAAAATGCCGAAGCTCCAAAAGCAGAAGGAATTGATTATCCAGAAGAAGAAATAAATCCAGAAGATATCCCGTTCTA
Source organism: uncultured Candidatus Saccharibacteria bacterium (assembly GCA_964486155.1). Classification (GTDB taxonomy): domain Bacteria; phylum Patescibacteriota; class Minisyncoccia; order Phycocordibacterales; family UBA12079; genus JAHITU01. The sequence continues at coordinate 6,072 of CAZAKQ010000015.1, forward strand.
ATTTCCTTTAGAAAATTAGAACTAGTAGAAAGTCTATAAAGTTCATAAAGTTGAAAGTTAAAAAATTGCTTTGCAATTTTTTCAAAACTTTTAACTAAAAATATTAACTTTACAAACTTTTAACTTTACAAACTTTTAACTAAATAAATTATGAATAAAAAACATTGTTTTTTCTCACAAAATAATATAGAACAAATTGATTATAAAGATTTAGAAGCTTTGAAGAAATTTGTTAATCCTCATGGAAGAATTTTGTCACGAAAAAGAACTGGTCTTTGTGCTAAACATCAAAGACAATTAGCAACAGCTATAAAAAGAGCAAGATTTCTAGCTTTATTACCTTATACAGCTAAATAAACACAACAAAAATACCACTGAGAGGTTAGACCTCTCAGTGGTATTTTTGTTGTGTTTATTGATGATTTATTATATATTAGACATAGATTTTGTATGTTTTTTGTTTAATTTTTTTATAAAAAGGAGATTGGTATGGAATTAAAAGACACAGAACTTCTTTGTTCTGCTTGTAAAGGTAAAATAATAGAAAGATTTAAAAACCAGGCTATTTTTAAAGGTAGAAGAGGAATTATTGGTCCAGGGGGAAGACAATTTAGTCATTATGGAAAACCAAAAAGTGTTGGTTTCCATTGTAAAAAATGTGGAATTGAATATAATTTTGAATTTATAAGAAATCTTTTGGAAGCAAAACTCAAAGGTTCAGGAGGAGACAATGAAAGGAAAACATAAAGTTTATTGTAAAATTTGCAGAAATGTAATTTCTAAAATTCCTCCAACTTCTTATATCAAAGAAGGTGGAATTTTTGTTTCTGTAGAACGGCAAAAGAAAAGAAACAAAACTCATTGTAATAAATGTAAACCTTTATAAAACTTAAGAAGGCATTATGTTCTGTTGGGTGAATGGAGAAGAGTGTGTTCAAAATTTTACAAATTCTTTTTCTCTAAATGATCTTATGAAAAGAAACTGTGGGGAATGTATGAACTTTTCTGGAGATGATTTAGAAAAGAATTTTAGAGCTTTAGGATTTGTTCCGATTGATCGAGAAATTCTTTTTTCTGAATATGAATTAGAAACTCTTTTTATAAATAGAGAAGTTCTTGAAACTATTCTTACAACTCAAATAAATGAAGTTCAGAAAAATCTTATTCAGGTAAAAGAAATAAGAAAATCTTTTTTACAAGAAAGACACCCGAATGTTTCTGAAGAGGGAATAGAAGACATGATAGGGTTTGATGATATTTTTTGTGAAATAGAAGAATATCTTCAAGAGTTAGAACTTTTAGAAGAAATTTTTAATGAATAAAATCAAAAAAGCGGAAAGTTTGAAAACTTTCCGCTTAAAATTTTGTATAAATGATGTTTTTAACAATCTAGAAACAAATTCTACTGCTATTGTAGTTAATTTAAGTACTGTTATTTCTTAAAAATTAATAGCAAAATTAGATAGAAAAAATACAGATTTAGTTGAAGTTTCTACACTTTTCATACGACCATGAGAAAAGTGTAGAAATGATTAAAGATATAAATTAGTTCAGTTAACTGAACTAATTTATTATGATTAAGTCAGATTTTTTTTGAACAATTTTTGGACTTGTTTGCTCATATCTCACAATGATAGGTCAGTATATAATACTGAAATAAAAATATAAAAACAGATGACTGCGAAACAATCGTCTGTTTTTAATTTAAAATCTAAAATTTACAATTTAGAATTTTCTGAAAAATTATTTTTCAGATCGTATTTTTTCTTTTATCTTCTTTAGTATTTCGTTGGTTAATTTTTTATCAGCTTTCAAAAATCGACGAGTTGCATCGTAACCACGGGCTAATTTCATTTCTCCATAAGAATACGAAGAACCTGCTTTTGTAATTATTCCATGGGTTTCTCCCATTGCAATAATTTCTCCTTCTCTAGAAATCCCTTCATTATAAATTAAATCAAATTCAGTCATTTTGAATGGAGGAGCTACTTTGTTTTTGACTACTTTAACCCTCACTCTACCTCCTACTATATCTGTTCCTTTTTTAATTTGAGCAATTCGACGAATATCTAATCTAACAGATGTATAGAATTTTAAAGCTTTTCCTCCGGGAGTTACTTCTGGACTTCCAAACATTACTCCAATTTTCATTCTAATTTGGTTAATAAAGATTACGGTTGTTTTGCTTTTAGCCACAATTGCAGTTAGCTTTCTTAAAGCTTGAGACATTAATCTGGCTTGTCGCCCAACATGATGAGCTCCCATATCTCCTTCAATTTCGGCTTGGGGAGTAAGAGCGGCCACTGAATCAACTACAATTACATCTATTTTTCCAGAACGTACCAAAGACTCTACAATTTCCAAAGATTGTTCTCCTGTGTCTGGTTGAGATACTAACAAATCGTTAACTTTTACTCCAAGATTTTTTGCATAAACTGGATCAAGTGCATGTTCAGCATCAACAAAAGCACTAACTCCTCCTTTTTTTTGAGCTTGAGCTACTATATGTAATGCTAAAGTTGTTTTTCCTGAAGACTCAGGTCCATAAATTTCAATAATTCTTCCTCTAGGAATTCCTCCTATACCTAAAGCCTCATCTAGTCCAATAGATCCAGTAGGTATAGCTTCAATATTTACTTTAGGAGCATCTCCTAATCGGATAATAGCATCTTCTCCAAATTTTGTTCGAATTTGAGATAATGTATCATTTACTTTAGAATCTTCTTGTTTATTTTCTTTAATTTTAGTTTTTTTCTTTGGAGTTGTCTTTTTTGTAGGTTTTTTTGTTTCTTTCTTCTTTTTGGGCATAATTTTATTTTTTTAATAATAAGTTTTTTGTTTTAATGCTTGCCTATCAGCATAGGTAGGTTCTAGTGTTTTAATGTTTTTTGATTAAATACTAATTCTAATTGTTTTTGAATTTCTCTTTCATATTTGTCTTTAGCTGATACCTTTATTATATTATATCCTGGAGATAAAAGCATTTCTATATCTAAATTTCCTGTTTCGTTTACAAAAATTTGTCTATCATTGATACTAATATATGAAATGTTCTTAGTATAACCTCTAATAGTAATTGGATTATCAGTTAATAAAGAGCCATTTAATGGTTCAGTTATTTCTAGAACAGGTCCTGTAAGAAAAGCTTTTGTTTGGTAATAGGAGTAACTCATTGTAATAATTAAGATTATTACAAAAAAATATATTTTTGTTCTATTTTGATTATTTTTATTCATCCCGTTAGAAATACTTTATTAAAAGTATTTCTAACGGGACAAGTCCCTAATTACTTTTAACAAAATTAAAGTTTAACTAGTAATTTTTAACTCCATCAAATCTCTAATGGGATTCATTATATCTTTGATTTATTTCAGGGTTTTCTTCATCGTTTCCATCTTTTATTAAATATTCTTGTTTTTCGTTATTTTCTCCATTTTCAGAAATAGTAATAATATTATTATCTTCTTCCTGTTCTGATTCTTTGTTTTCTACTAAAATTTCTCTTGGTTTGGAACCATCAGCTGGACCTATAATACTATTATCTTCTAGTTCGTCTATAATTCTCGCGGCTCGAGCATAACCAACTCTTAATTTTCTTTGCAGATAAGAAGTAGAAGCTTTACCTACTTGAATAACTGCTTCCTTAGCTTCTTCATATAAAGGATCTAAGTCTTCTTTATTAGAATCTAAAGAATCAAATAATGGATTTTTATCTTTTTCAGCAGAACTAATATCTATTTCATGAGGAATTTCATCTTTATACGAATCACGAAGAAATTTAGTAACGGATTTTAATTCAGTTTCAGAAATGAAAGCAGATTGGATTCGGGTAGGTTTTGACATATCTCCTGATAAATAAAGCATATCTCCAGCTCCTAATAATTTTTCAGCTCCACTAGCATCTAAAATTGTTCGAGAATCTACTTGAGAAGCTACTTGAAGAGCTATTCTAGTAGGAATATTAGCCTTAATCAAACCCGTAATAACATTTACAGAAGGTCTTTGTGTAGAAAGAACAAGATGTATTCCAATAGCACGGCTCATTTGAGCCAATCTTACTACTACTGCTTCCAATTCTCTAGGGAAGGTTTGCATAATATCAGCCAATTCATCAATAATAATAACAATATAAGGCATTGCATCTGGCAGTTCATCTTCTACATTTTGTTTATTTTTAGAAGCTTTTTCATAAGCAGGTGTTACTATATTTTTATGATAGGATTGAATATCTCGGACAGAGTGAGATTCTAGAATGTCATAACGCCTATCCATTTCTTTAATTGCCCATTTTAATGATAAAATTGCTTTTTTAGCATCTGTTATTACTGGAGTTAATAAATGAGGGATGTTTTTATATTGAGTTAACTCTACTCGTTTAGGATCGATCATTATAAATTTTAAATTGTCCGGAGTAGCTCTATATAGTAGAGAAGTAATTAATGTATGAATTGTTACTGATTTTCCAGCTCCGGTAGCCCCAGCGATTAACATATGAGGTGCTTTGGCTAAGTTTACAAAATGAGTTTTCCCAGAAATATCTTTTCCTAAAGCTATTGTTAGAAGTTTATCATTTTGTTTAAATTCTTTTTGATTAAATAAAGAGGCTAGACCTACTAAAGTTCTAGAACTATTAGGAATCTCAATTCCTACTAAAGATTTTCCAGGGATAGGAGCTTCAATCCGAAGAGGGTGTGCAGCTAGGGCTAAAGATAAGTCATTTTGTAATCCTACAATTTTAGCTAATTTTATTCCTTCAGCAGGTTTTAAAGCATATCGAGTAACTGAGGGACCTATAGAAATTTCATCCATTTCTACATTAATGCCGAAATTTTTCAAAGTTCTTTTTATAATATTTGAATTAGCTTTTATATCTCCAACTTCAGGTTTCCCTTTGTCTTTGTTTAAAAGTGATAGAGGAGGTAATGGAATTTTCTTACCGAAATATTCCAAAGCTTTCTTAGAAAGAAAAGAACCTGTTATTGAAACATTTTTTTCAAAATCTTCTTCCTCTTTTTGAGTTTTATCTGTAATTATTTTTCCTTTCTTCCTACCTTCTCGGTGGGTCGCCGCTGAGGCAACTTCTTCTTTTTCTATATTTCCTGTAATTTTAATTTCTTTATCTTCTTCAAAATCTTCTTCTTGTTTAATTGAGTTTCTCCAAAATAATAGTTTTTTTAATTTAAGATTAGTGTCAAAAATTATTAACAAAGAGATTATTAACAAAGCAGTCAAGAAAATAAACGAGACATATATGTCAAAAAGTTTTAACAAAGGAGAAGTAATTATTCCTCCGATTATTCCTCCTTTATTAGGAGCAAATAATTCTACGATTCCTAATCCTGAAAAAAGAAAGACTAAAGAACCACTTATTTTAATAGAAGCTATTTTTGTTCTTAATTCTTGAGAGTTAGAATAAGCCAATATAATTAATATTACTGGTAAAAGAAAATATCCTATTCCAAAGAAAAGAGAAAATAAAGTATATGTTTTTTCTCCTGCTACTCCTCCGAATCCTAAAGAAGCTAAAATTAAATAAATAGCTATTACAAAAAATATTATAGTCAAAACTGCTTGTAGTGTTTCGCTTTTAATTTTTTCCCAAAATTTTCTTTTCTCTTCAACCTTTTTGTTCTTTTTTGCCATGATTTAATTTATAGATAAATAAGTCTGTTAATTTAGATATATTATAGCATTAAAGTATTAAAACTTAAAAACTTTGTTTTAAAATAAATATTTTTTATCTTTATTATCTAGGTCTTTAATTATGTATTAATTATTTTTTGGAATAAAGATTGTAATAATTTAAATTTAATTAATAGATTAAAAATAAAGTTATGGCATCAACAGGTTTGTTTTGCTCGTAGATAGGTTATAGATAAATTGGATGTCTTTTATAAAAAGACATAATAAAAGACAACAATCAAGTTGATTTTTTGTTTAAAAGACATATAATGGACATAATAATTTAATATAAAAGACAACGATGAATTCTTTAGAAAACATAAACAAAAAATATAGTAATGATTTATATTTAGCTTTTTTTGTAAAAAAAGTTGAGAAAATTATTTCTGCTTTGTATTTAGTAACTGAAAATTTTAATCATAATGAACCGTTGAAATGGGATATTAGAAAAAAAGGACTTAAGTTACTTTCAGAAGTAGTAAAATTAAATAATGATCGAAGTCCTAATAGAATGAAAATATTTTCTCAATTTTCTTTTAGTTTTTTTGAAATAATGTCTTTTTTAGAATTATCAGTAGTAATTAAATTACTTTCAGAAGAAAATCTTGAAGTTTTAAAAAGGGAATTTAATTTATTATTAACATTAATAGAAAATTATTCTATTAATGGTAAGAGTCATTTTTCAACATCTATTAATAATGATCATTTCAAAATTCAAGATAAATATCTGCGTTCCAAAGAAATAAAGAAGGTTTTAAGGAATATAAAGGACATTTCTAATTATAAAGGACATTATAATAATAAAGGACATAAAGTGTTAAAATATGGTAAAACAAAGGTTAATAATGTCTCTAATGATCAAAAGAAACTTACAAGAAGAGATAGTATTGTAAAGATTTTATCTAAAGGACAAAAGCTAACTATAAAGGACATTTCTAAAGTAATCACTGATTGTAGTGAAAAAACTATTCAAAGAGAATTACAAAGTATGATGAAAGATAATTTATTAATGAAAGAAGGAGAAAGAAGATGGAGTCGGTATTCACTAATTATTGAATGAACCATTTTTTTACAACATAGTTCATATTTTTTATGGATATTTAGGAGTTAAAAAACTTAGTTCTTAATTTTCAATCAATGGAAAAATAATCAATTATTAAGCATGAATTTTGACAAAGTCAAAATTCATCGTCATTGGAAATTTAAACATTGAAAATTCACTGAAAATTGAAAATTGTGAATTGAAAATTATACATAATTTTTAATTTTTAAATAGAAGCACTTCGTCTTATAATTTCAAGTGAGGATTTATGAAAATTTATTTTCATATAATCCGAACGCAGGAATTATATGGTTTCCTTATATAAATTCCTCGACTCGGAAATATAAAAGTAAAACTTTCATATTTCTCTCGTCTTACGTCGTTTATAAATCAAAATTTTTAATTTCTGAAGACCAAATCTTTGAAGTAAAACTCATTAAGAGTCTTTATTTTAGGGTTTTTTAAGAAAAAATAGTATTTTAAAGAGGTCCGACCTCTTAATTACAATAATTATAACCTTTAGGCAGTTAGTTTTTGTTTTATCTATTACTGAGGTTGTACCTCTAAACTTTTTGTAAACATTAAAAATTCATACATTAAAAATTACAAAATTAAAAATTTTAAACATATATTTTTAAATTCACCTGTCTTTTTCTTTACCTATTCATAATACATGACCTTTGGTATTTAATATCCATTTCCTTGCATTAAAAAGCTTGTTGTTATAAAATAGTACAGTTATATTTCGCTTATATTATGCAAGTTATCCACAAGTTTTTCTTTGCATAAAAAGTGATTAGAGATATAATTTCACTAACAAATTCCTCGTTATTTATGAACGAGAGATTGGTCAAATTTTAGTACATTGAAAAAACTTTGAATTACAAAATATAGTTTTTATTTATATAGTTTTTATTTAAGAGGATTGTGTTTCTTCAAATATTTTGAGGAGGTAAATCTTGCGGATAAAGTCCGACCTCTTAGTTAAGAAATTCGTAACCTTTAGGCAATTTGTTTTGCATTTTAAAAACTGAGGTCGGACTTCTGAATAAATAAAAAAGAAATTATATTTTGTAATTCAAATATATAAAATTGTCACAAAAAGATGATCCGCTGAAAAGGCGGGAACATAAAAACAAACGAATACACTTTCTAAATTTGGTCGTAAATCTAGTTGGTGTAAAGTAGACTTTTAAAAAAGTCGAATAAAATTAACAAACGAAATTATTAATGATTATTAGCGTGTAAAATTGTTTTTAATTTTACACATTACAACAATTTCTTAAAAACACATTATTATTTTTATCATTAATTTATTTTAAGAAATTTTGAAAATACATTATGAGTATATTTAAACTTAAAGAAACAGGAGCAGCAAAAGTTGTTTCAGTTTTCGCAGGTAGTGCTATGGCTCTTACTCTTGTGTTTGGTGGTGCAGTTGCTCCAGCTCAAGCTCAAACAGTAGAAGAACTTACAGCACAAATAAATTCTTTGCTTGCTACGATTGCATCATTGCAAGCATCATTAGCAGAAATGACAGGAGGTACTACTGCAACAGGAGTATCTTATAACTTCACAAAGAACCTTAAAAAAGGTGATAGTGGAGCAGACGTATTGAATCTTCAAAAAGTTTTGAACATGAGTGCTGATACTCAAATTGCATCAGCAGGAGTAGGTTCAAAAGGAAATGAAACAGAATACTTTGGTTCATTAACTAAAGCAGCTGTAATTAAATTCCAAGACAAATACGTTTCAGAGATTTTGACTCCAGTAGGTTTGACTGCAGGAACAGGATATGTGGGTGCATCAACAAGAGCTAAATTGAATACAATGGCAGCTCCGACTACACCAACAACTCCTACCACTCCAGTAGACCCTACAACACCAGTTGTAACACCTTCAGGATCAGGATTAACTGTATCAGCAGGAATGCAACCAGCAGCTACATTAGCACCTCAAAAAGCAGCTAGAGTACCTTTCACAAAAGTAGTACTTACAGCTAGTGCTGACGGGGATGTTGTAGTAAATTCTCTATTAGTAGAGAGAACTGGTTTAGTTGCAGATGCAGCGTTCGCAGGAATTGTCCTATTGGATGAAGACGGAACACAAATCGGAATTGCTAAAACTTTGAATTCATTGCATCAAGCAACAGTTGGAGAAGCTTTCACAATTAAAGCTGGAACTTCAAAGACAATTACAGTTGCAGCAAACATGAAGACAACAGGAATGAGTACTTATACAGGTCAAGTTGGTTCACTTTCAGTAATTGGAGTTAATACAGCAGCAGCTGTATCAGGAGCTCTTCCAATTGCAGGAACTTCTCATACAATGAACAGTTCTTTAACAATCGGAACAGCTACACCAGCAAGAGGAGTAGATGATCCTAACACTTCAGCTACTAAAGAAGTAGGAGTAGATGGTTATACTTTTGCTGCGGTTAAAGTAACAGCAGGTTCAGCTGAAAAGATTAGAATTCATTCAATTAGATGGAATCAATCAGGTTCAGCTTCTGCTTCAGATTTAGAAAATCTAAAGACTTATGTTGATGGAGTGGCCTATGATTTGACAGTTTCAGCAGATGGAAAATATTATTCAGCAAATTTTGGAAACGGAATTGTAGTTGATAAAGGACTATCAAAAGAAATTTCAATCAAAGGTGACATCCTATCTGGATCAGGAAGAACTATTGCATTTGATTTGTACAAAAATACAGATCTTTATGTAACTGGTGAAACTTACGGATATGGAATTACACCTTCAGGAGAATCAACAGCATCAGCTTCAGATTCTTCATCACAATTCACAACAGGAACACCTTGGTATGACAATGCTGTAGTAACTGTTTCAAATGGTTCTCTTACAGCTTCAAAAGCTACAACAGTGGAAGCTCAAAACATTTCAGAAAATGTTGCTAACCAAGTACTTGGTGGGTTTGACATCGAAGCTAAAGGAGAAGCTATTTCTGTAGCATCAATGGTATTTGATGTAACAGTTACAGGAACTGGAGATGCACAAGATTTAACTAACGTTTCTCTTGTAGACGCTAACGGATCAGTAGTTGCTGGACCAGTAGATGCTGCTTCAGACCAAATTACTTTCACAGATACTGTAACTTTCCCATTAGGAGAAGCTACTTATACTTTGAAAGGTCAGGTGGGAACTGATATGGCTAATAACGATACAATTGTTGTTAATACAAATCCTGCAAGTGATTGGACAACGGTAACTGGTCAAACAACGGGTAATTCAATTACTCCTACACCATCAGGAGATGTTACTGCTAATACTATGACAGTTAAAGCAGGTTCAGCTACAATTTACACATCAGCAAGCCCAGTGGCTCAAAATGTGGTAGCTGGAGCACAAGATTTTGTATATGCTAACATTCAATTTGATGCAACGGCATCAGGTGAAGATGTTAAATTTACATCACTTGTGTTAAATAACACAGCAAGTGCTGAATCAGAATACCAAACAGGATGTCAATTATGGGATGGAGATACAGCCTTGAACACAGGTTCAAACGTGAAAGATATTGCAGCAGGTGAAACTGCAGCTCAAACATTTACATTGGATAGCGGAGGATTGGTAGTTCCTAAAGGAACTGTTAAGACTGTTGCTCTTAAATGTAATCTTTCATCTTCAGCGGATGGACAAACTTACTTGTGGAAGCTTTCAGCAGCTCAGTCAGGAACAGGTCTTAATTCAGGAACAACTATTACAATTGCAACTGGATCAATTACAGGTTCAGGACAGACTATGACAGCTACAACAGGTGGATCATTCACAGTAGCTAAAGATGACTCAAGTCCTTCTTATGATATCGTTGCAGCTGGTACTACTGATGTAGTTCTTGCTCAGTTGAAATTCACAGGAACAAATGAAGTTATCAATTTGAAGAAAGTTGGTCTACAATTGACTGCTGCTTCAAGTTCAGCTTCAGATTTGACTAGAGTTACTCTATGGGATGGAGCAACTCAAGTTGGTGTTGCTACATTTACAAACGATTATGCTACTTCAACTTTGACAACAGACTTTGTTATTCCTAAAGATGGAAGCAATGTTATGACAGTTAAAGGAGACATCGCAGAAATCGGAACATCTAAAGTTGGAACTCAAGGATCACTATTGAAAGTAAATTACGATGGAGGTCTTTTGACAGGAACTCAAGGTGTTGGAGCTCAGTCAGGAACTACAATTAGTTCAAGCTCTTCTTCAGATACAGCAGTAGATGGAGTACGAGTATTTAGAGCTTACCCAGAATTTGCTAAAGTTGATGTAAGTAATACTACTTTGATTTCAACAACTGACGCTACTCTATACAAATTTAGCCTAACAGCTAAAGATTCAGATGGAGCAAGTGACGGAATTGGAGTTTCACAATTTACTGTAAATATTGCAACTTCAACAGCAAGTTCAGTATCTGGAACAACTACAGTGACAAACTTGGAAGTATTTGCTTATACTGACTCAAGTTTCTCATCACCAGTTTCAGGATTTACTAACGGTTCACTAGCTACCGCAACAGCTACATTAGTAGATGGAGACAATGAAATTGATTTTTCATCAGTATTGAATATTCCAGCAGGTGCTACTTACTACTTTAAAGTAGAAGGTGATACAACATTAACAGCTGGAACAGGTACATTCTCAGGAAACGTTACAACTAAGGTTTCAGGAGACGCTGCTTACCCATCAATCGCTTCAGATATGATGGATGACGAAACAGCTGTAGCTGCAGACACAAATAATGACTTAGTATGGTCACCACATGCTACAACAACTTCACTAGTTACTCACATTGACTGGACAAACGGCTACATGGTAGACGGATTGCCATCAGGAGGAAGTGCAGCTCATACTCTTTCAAAATAATTAGAGTTTAAGCAAGAAGTTGTCTTTGCTAAATTTACTTAAGTTTCGATTGATTCTTTAAAAGAATTAAATACAAACAAGTTAAATGTAGTAAATCATAATAAAAACACCCATTTTATGGGTGTTTTTATTATCCCTCATAATATAGTAGCAACCGGATTGCTACTATGTTATACTATTAATAATATGAGAAAAGATCCATTTATAATTGGTAAATATTATCACATATACAATAGAGGAACTGATAAAAGAATTATTTTTATGGATAAATATGATTTATTTAGATTCATGCAAAGCATGGATGAATTCAATACGTTAGATCCTATAGGAAGTATATTTATACATAATAGACATAAAAACAGTAAAAATAGTAGCAATCGGATTGCTACTAATGAAAAAATGAGGGGTAAATTAGTTGATATTATAGTTTATAGTTTAAATCCTAATCATTATCACTTTATCCTAAGCCCGTTGGTTGAAAATGGGATAGAAAAATTTATGCAAAAATTAGGAACTGGTTTTACTCAATATTTTAATCAAAAATATGAAAGATCGGGTGTTCTATTTCAAGGAAAATATAAATCTATTTTAATAAATTCCGATGTTTATTTACTATATTTGAGTGCTTATATTAATTTAAATAATGAGATCCATTTTTCTGGTCACTCAGAAACAAAAATAGATAAAAATAAATTATTTTATACTAGTAGTTGGGATGAATATATAGGAAAAAGTAAAAGAAATTTTTGTAATAAATCTATTATTTTAGATAGATATGGAGATAAAATTGAGGATTATAAAAAAGAAGCTTTAGATGTTATGGAAGGAATTGTTAATAAAAGATATAACAAAGATTTAAATTCAAGTCTTATTGAAGATTTGTTTATAGAGGAAGTTTAATCTATTGAATAAACTTTAATTTTTTATTAAAATACTAATAATATGAAAAATAAAAAAATAGGAATAAGTTTGGTTATTATATTAATTTTGTTATTAACTTTGTTTGTTTTTGTTGAAAGAGAATATAATTTAAATGTTGAAACAGAAGCTTTAATTTCTAAAGACAGAGATCAAAAAGATCAAGAAAATATTATAAAGATAAAGGTAGAAGATAAAGATCAAAAAGAAGATTTAGTTTTTAGAGAAGAAAATTTGATAGATATTCCAGATTTAAATAGAGAATTGATATTTTCAGATACTTTTGATAAAGAAGCTCAAGTTATTATGGTAGAGAAATTTAATAAAGTAATTAAAGTTTTAGAGGAGAACCCAACTTCTTTTGATAATTGGTTAGAATTAGGTATTTATAGAAAAACAATAGAAGATTATGAAGGTTCTGAACTAGCTTGGAATTATGCAGCTTATTTGAAGCCAGAAAAATTTGTTGTTTGGGGGAATTTAGCTGATTTGAATGCACTTTATATAAAAAACAATAAAAAAGCCGAAATGTATTATTTAGAAGCTTTAAAAAAAGGGCCACATCAAAATCATCTTTATTTTAAAATAGTAGATTTTTATATTAATTTTTTAAATGATAAAGATAAGGCTATAAATATAGTTGAAAAGGGGATAGAAGCAAACCCAAACTCTCAAAAGCTTAAAGACCTCCTAATTTCTTTAAAATAAAAAAATATAATAAAAATTCATAACAAAAATACTTGGCAATCGGATTGCCAAGTATTTTTATCTTATATTATTTATCCACAATTACACTTGGCAATCGGATTGCCAAGTAATATCATATTTATATATGAGAGATCCTTTTGTAATAGGACAATATTATCACATATACAATAGAGGAACCGATAAAAGAATTATTTTTATGGATAAATATGATTTGTGGCGGTTTTTACAAAGTATGGAGGAGTTCAACACTATTGAGCCAATAGGAAGTATCTATGAGAATAGGTATAAAAAGAAAAATAAGAATAAAGATAATATATTGGATGAACTTGGCAATCCGATTGCCAAGTTGGTTGATATAATTGTATATAGTTTAAATCCTAATCATTATCACTTTATCCTAAGCCCGTTGGTTGAAAATG
>CAZAKQ010000016.1:0-18774 GCA_964486155.1 uncultured Candidatus Saccharibacteria bacterium
AATAATATTGGTAAATTCAGAGAAGTTCTTTAAAATAAAATATTCAATATATTCAATCACCATCTGAAATTGTATCTTTGATGTAGTTTTAGATGGCGGTTGAATATTAATAAAATTAAAGGAGTTGATTATGAAAACAGGAGATCAATTGATCTTGAAAACTGAGTTATATAAAAAAAGAACCAGGTTCAAACCTGATTTTGAGGATTTTGAAATTTATTTTTTCAATTTTGTTGGTAAAATTTCCACTAATTGTTTCTATAAAGTTACAATTGGTAAAATTTCTCAAACAAATACAGATAAAAAAGGAAGACCAATTTATAAAGCACAAATTATAGATTGGGAAAAAATATAAAAATCTAATTAGGGGAGTAAAATGAAAGGTAAATATTTTATAAAAATAAGTACATTTCTTATTCTGATAATTATATGTTTAGTGCTTATATTACTAAATAAATCAAATATTAACCTAAAAACACAAAGAGGATTTTTATATAAATATCAATATCTATTAAAAAATATTGATACATGGGAAGAAGCACAACGATTATGGAAATTAAAATCTAAACAAGCTCTTCATTATCCTCCAAATACATTAAACTTTATAAAAGTGAATGCAGATAATAAAGTTTTTTATTATCTATTAGATAAAAACGATCTAATTACCTTTAAAAAACTCTTCTTATATCTCGGCTATACTACTTCAGAAAAAAAACTTGCTGAATGGTATGTTATAAATACTAGAAAAGAAGGTTTTAGAATTGACAGAGCTAAAAAAATAGCCAAAGTATTTCATCTGAATTGGGAAGAAATTGACAAAGAAATTAGATGGTTTATTTTAACCTCTAGATATAAAAAAACTTAAGTTAATAAGCTATCAATCACTTTGTTGTTGGAGTGTTTATTAAAAACATTCACTCCAACTTATTATTAAGATTTTAAATATTTATTTGAAATCTTATAGTAATTAAACCTACTTGGGAACTCGGCTTCCAAGTGAAGAGAAATACAAGCAAAATAGTATATTTATAGAATAAGAAATTAAGTTTAGTCTTTTTATTGTTATTTTTTCTAAAATAACAATAAAAATCTCCTTCCTCGGAGATTAAATTAAATTCCTAAAAATATACTATAAATATACTATTTTGCTTGTATTAATTACCATTTAATGTTATTATTCAAGGCGTATGTTAACAAAAACAAAGAAAAATAACGCTATAAAAAAGACACAAAAACACTCAAAAGATACTGGATCTGCTGAAGTGCAAATTTCAGTTTTATCTAAAAAAATTGATGAATTAGCTTTACATTTAAAAACTCATAGAAAAGATCGTCATTCAAGAAAAGGTTTATTGCAAATGGTAGCAAATAGACGAAAACATTTAAAATATTTACAAAGAAAAAGCACTCAACGCTATAACAAAGTGATTAAAACTTTAGGTCTTAAAAAATAAAGGTCTCTACCTTTATTTTTTAATTCTCAATTTTCAATTCTCAATTCTCAAGGAATTTTCAATGTTCAAATTTTCAATAACAACGAATTTTAGCTTTAGCTAAAATTCGTGTTTGGAAACCTGCCTGCCGGCAGGCAGGTTGATTATTTTTTCATTGACTGAAAATTATGAATTGAAAATTGAAAATTTTAATATATAAAATTCTCAACAAAATTTATTAACTTATTAAGTTCCAAATCTTTAAATAATAACATATAATATAATCATGACCGTAATAAAACACAAAAAACAAAGAGTTGGTATCTTTATAGATGCTCAAAACCTTTATCATAGTGCAAGAAATTTATACTCTGCTAAAGCAAATTTTAAACAAATAATGGAAGATGCCGTAACAGGCAGAGCTTTAATCAGAGCCATCGCCTATGTAATCACCACAGAATCAGGAGAAGAATCTACTTTTTTTGATGCTTTAGTAAAACTAGGAATTGAAACAAAAACAAAAGATTTACAAATATTCTTCGGAGGAGCTAAAAAAGCTGACTGGGATGTAGGTTTAACAGTAGATGCTATTAAAATTGCTCCAAAATTAGATACTGTAATTATTGTTTCTGGAGACGGAGATTATATTCCGTTAATAGAATACCTACAAACTAGTCAAGGTTGCCAAGTAGAAGTAATTGCTTTTGGAAAATCATCTTCTTCAAAATTAATTGAAGCTGCTGATGATTTTCTTGATCTTGATGACAATCCTAAAAAATATTTAATAGGATACAGAAAAAACAACAAAAGAATTGTAAAAAAACCTGTTTTAAAAAAGAAAGGAGTTGTTACTAAAAAACCAATCCAAAAAACGAGAAGGGTTCTCAGTCCTAAAAAAGCTCAGGACGGAAGAATAATAGTTTAAATACAAATTGAATTGCAAAAGTAACACAAAATTGATACACTAATAATATGATTAGTTCAACTAAAAAAAGATTAAATATATCATTGTCTAATGATGATAAATCTTTCTTAGAAAAAATTTCCAAGAAAGAAAAAAAACCTGTTGCTACAAAAGCCAGAGAGCTTTTAGAAATGGCGATAGAAATACATGAAGACTATCAAATTGAAAAACTTATTGAAGATAGAGAGAAAGATTCAAAAGGTAAATATGTAAAATTTGAAGATGTATGTTGGAACTAGAAAAATATAATATTATTTTAAAATCAATAGTTTTATCTATTGATTTAAAAAAGATATCTAAAAAAGAAAAGATTGTTATTAAAAAAACTATTCAACAAAAACTTACAACTTACCCTGACTTATATTCTCTTCCTTTAAGAAGACCTCTGGGTAATTATAGAAAACTAAGGATTGGTAAATATAGAGTAATTTTTAAACTAAATATAAAGAAAAAACAATGTTTAATTATAGGAATTAGACATCGAGAAGATATTTATAAAAAAGTTTCAAAAAGATTAAATAAATAAACACCTTAATATGTTAAGGTGTTTATTTATTTAAAAAAACTAGAATTTTTTAGAAAAAAAGGTATACTGAAAGTATTAATAAAATAATTTGCTCTTTAAATAAATAGATTTGAATTTTTTCAAGTCTGAAATTTGAAGAGCTAAATAAAAATATGCAAACAAAAGAATATTCTCTTGATTTAGAAGGGAAAAAATTAACAGCGCAATTTAGCGATCTAACTGACCAAGCTGATGGTTCAGTCCTTTTAAGTTGCGATGGTACTGTTGTAATGGTTACAGCGGTGATGTCAGAAAACAAAAGAGAAGGGCAGGATTGGTTTCCGCTTTCAGTAGAATTTGAAGAAAAATTCTATGCTACTGGAAAAATTTTAGGTAGCCGTTTTATGAGAAAAGAAGGAATGCCTTCTGTTAATGCTGTTCTAAACGGAAGAATGGTTGATAGAACGATTCGGCCTCTTTTTGATTCTTCAATTAGAAATGATATTCAAGTAGTAGCTTTAGTATTATCGTTAGGAAAATGTAGTCCTGATGTTTTGGCTATCAACGGAGCTTCAATTGCTTTAGGAACTTCAAATATTCCTTGGGCTGGACCAGTATCAGCTATTAGAATTACTGCGGACAATTCAGATGAGTTAACTACAAATTTTGATTTAGAAATTCCAAAAGATGAAACTAAGTTAGATTTATTAGCTTGTGGAAAAGATAGAAATCTAAATATGATGGAAATCCGAGCTAATCAAGTTTCAAACGAAGTTACAGAAAAAGCTTTTCAAAAAGCGTCTGAAAAAATTGAAGAAATTCAGAACTGGCAAAAAGAAATTATTGCTGAAATTGGAAAAGAAAAAAGAATAATAGAAAAAGAGGAATTAAGCCCAGAAGCTATCAAAGATTTCCAAGAAAATTTCTCTTCAAGAATAAAAGAAGAAATTTTCGGAGAAGAAAGTAAAAAATTTATTGGGAAAATTAAAGATGAATGGCTAACTTCTTTCAAAGAAAAATTTGAAGAAGAAAATCCTTCATTAGCTTTGGCTCATTATGAAAAAGAAACTGATGACATCATTCACCAGAGAGCATTGAATGAAGATATGCGAGTAGATGGACGAAAAATGGATCAAATCAGAACTTTAGTAGCTAAAGCAGGAACAATTTCTCCAACTGCTCATGGAACAGGAGTATTTTATAGAGGAGGAACTCATGTATTTTCTGCTCTAACTCTAGGTGGTCCAAAAGATACTCTATTATTAAATGATATTCAAAATGAAGGGATAGAGAAAAGATATTTTCATCATTACAACTTCCCACCTTATTCAGTGGGAGAAACAGGAAGAGTTGGAGGTTTTAATAGACGGGCTATCGGTCACGGAATGTTAGCTGAAAAAGCTTTGTTGGCTGTTTTGCCAAACGAAGAAGAATTTCCTTACACTATCCGAATTGTTTCTGAATCGATGGCTTCTAATGGCTCAACCTCAATGGCTTCTACTTGTGGGAGTACTATTGCTTTAATGGATGCGGGAGTACCTATCAAAGCTCCAGTAGCTGGGATTGCTATGGGATTAATGATGGGAGATGAAAATAATTACAAAATCTTAACTGATATTCAAGGACCAGAAGATCATTATGGAGACATGGATTTTAAAGTAACTGGAACTAGAAATGGAGTAACTGCTATTCAAATGGATGTAAAAGTTGAAGGAGTACCAATTAAAATTCTTTCTGAAGCCCTAGTTCAAGCTGAAAAAGCTCGTTTACAAATTCTAGATGTTATTGAAGCTGAAATTAAAGAACCTAGAAAGGATTTAGCTCCAAATGCTCCACGAATTTTGCAAATACAAATTTTACCAGAACAAATTGGAGGAGTAATTGGTTCTGGAGGAAAAACTATTAATGAAATTAAAGACAAAACTGGAGTAGAAATTGATATTGAAGATGATGGAAGAGTATTTTTAACAGGAGATGTTAAAGGAATTGAAGCTGCTGAAAAAATTATCTCTGAATTGACTCGAGAATATAAAGTAGGGGAGAGATTTGAAGGAAAAATTATTAAAATGTTTGATTTTGGAGCTATTGTAGAAATTGGAGCTAAAACAGAAGGGATGGTGCATATTTCAGAAGTTGCTCCTTTCCGAATTGATGATATAAATAAAGTTTTGAAAGAAGGAATGACGGTGCCTGTGATAATTAAAGAAAAAGAGAACGGAGGAAAACTAAAATTATCTATTAAAGGAGCAAATTCAGATTTTGTTAAAAAACCCGAATAATCATAAAAACATTAAAACCTGCCTTTGCCGGCAGGCACTAGAATATTAAAACAAAAAACGAAAAGCTTTAGCTTTTCGTCTTCGCAAGAAAAAATCCTACATCAGACAAAAATTAAAAACTCGGGAGGTCCGACCTCCCGAGTTTTTAATTTTTGTTTTTTTAGACGTAAGATTTTAAGTATTATATCTATTTAGCAATAGGTGAGTATATAAATTTTAACCTCACTACTCCAGTTAACTGGAATAGTATAATGCAGTTAACTGCACTATTTTTGATTTTTATTCTATTAATACTCCTCTCTTTGTGCTCCAAGTACAAATAATAATCTAACCACTTCTTTTTAGTTTTTTAGATAATCAATTATATAGATTCCTAGTAGTAAAACAACTCCTGTCACAATAGGAGGAAGTGCTTTCCACAGAAAATTACTTTGAAATATCGACAAGAACTGAATAAAACCAAAAGTTATAAGACCACATACAATTGAAAACGTTGTAAGTTTATCTGAAAGTTTTCTAAAAATTGAAAGATAAAGAGGGAAACATAAAATTCCAAGTATTGTTATCATATTAAACAAAAACCAAATAGCACTTTCAATTTTAAGTGAAAAAAAAGCTGACACAGAAAGAATCACGACCAAAGTTAAGCGAGTACTCAATATCAAATTATCTTTTACTTTTTTACTTATTTTACTTAAAATATTTTCTGTCGTATTAATAGTGGCTGTAAATAAACTTGTATCTACTGAAGACATCATCGCTGCATATAAAGAAATCAATATAATCGGTGTAAACCAAGTAGGAAAAAGAGAGTTCATTCCAGTAAAAAGAGCAGTTTGAGGATCTGTAATATTCGGTAAAGCCGCTTTTATATTAAAACTTAAATAAATTAAAGGTAGTAGATATAAAGGAAGTCCAATTATCGTAAACAAAGCACCTCTTTTTGCTGTTTTTTCATTTTTAGCAGCAATTATCTTTTGCCAAATTTGGATATTAGTTATATTAAAGAACCAAAAACCCATCTGTAACTGAAACCCTGCTCTTGTAAGTAAATCTCCATTAGTAAAACTTTCAAAAAAAGAAATTTCTCTCGTAATTAAAAACGGTGCAATTAAAATCACTAGCATTATTATCATTTGAAAAACATCTGTCTTTATCATAGTTTTGAAACCTCCAATCCATAAATACACAAGAACAATAATTGCAGAAAATAATACAGATACAATTGCGCTCCATCCAAAAATTTGGTTCAGTAGGGTAGCATTAGCAGAAAATGCAACAGACAAAACAACAAATGACACAAAAACTGTAATTAATGCAGCTAATATATTTGTTATATTACCAGCTCTTTTTAAGAATATGTCTGAAGTGGTAATAACATTGTTTTCCTTTGCCATCTTCCATAATTTAGGAGCGAAAAAATATATTACTAGATATTGTATAAACATTATTAGATATAACACATATGCTTGTGGACCAAAGATGAACGCTATACCAGTAGCAAACAAAATTACTGATATATCAGTAGCTGAAGCCAACGAGGAAAAAACCATCTCTATAGTTGTGAGTTGTTTGTTATTTATAAGGAATTTTTTTGTATTAAATCTATCTTTTAACCTAAAACGCCAAGCTAATGACAAAGTGAATATAATATAAATAATAAATAGTATAGTAATTGTTTCCATATTTTTTATGTTATATTTTATAATATAATAGTTAAAGGTCTACTATATAATTGATTATAATCAACTATATAGTAGACCTTAGAAAGTAGTTCTTCCTTATTTTTTTGGTTTTCTAATCGGCTTTCCTCTACATTTTTTTGGTCTTCTAGCAATTTTTCCTCTACTTGCACTCCCTATATTGACTTGTAACCCATGTAGTTCCATCTCCTTTCTCCTTTTTTTAATAAGAATTAACTATCTACAATAATATATAACCAGATAGAAATAGTCAAGTTTTATGACTATTTCAAATAGGTAATATGATGTGTAGTATACCTACTTTCATCTTTTTTTAAGTTATATCGTCAAAAATATTGACTAGTTATAATCTATATAATATACTAATATTATGGAAACAATTGAAGCGTTAAAAAATCTCGGATTAAACGAAAAGGAAGCTAAAGTTTATTTAGCTTTACTTCAGACTGGAAAATCTAAAGCTTATGTAGTATCTAAATACAGTGGATTAAAAAAAACAACCACTTATGTAATTTTAGATAACCTTGTTAATAAAGGCTTAGCCCATAAGATTCCTAAACAAAAATCAATGCATTATTCTCCAATAAGCCCTGAGGAATTATTTGAGCAAACAAAAAATAAAATAAAATTGGCCGAGCCAACACTCCCAAAACTAAAAGCCTTAAGTAGAGGAAAATTAACTAAAAAAGTAAATATCTCTTATTATGAGGGAATCCTAGGAATACGAGAAATGTATAATAAATTAGAAAAAGAAATGGAAGGAAAAGAATATGTAGGTTTTTTTGCTCATATTAAAAATACCCCTAAAGAACTATTAAATCTTTTTGATGAAATAAATGAAGAGTACAGAAAGAAAAACATTAAAAGGAGAGGATTAACTGTTAAAGACCAGACATTAAAAAAATTTCTTAATAAGAATTATGCCAAAAAACACAATACGAAAATAAAAACCTTAACTAAAGATGTTTATGATAGCGAAATCTCTATAGAAATTTTCAAAAACTACACCCAAATTTTTTCGCATAGATATCTGCAAGGAGTTGTAATTAACAATCCCGACATAGCTAAGACAATGAAACAAATTTTTGAATTAGTATGGAAAAACACAAAATAACAATAAAAATAGATTTTAATGAAGCTAAAATCCATATATATAATATTTACTACTTAATACATAATATCTAATTATGATATAATTTATCTATGCGAGAAGAAGAAAAAAACAAAATACCATCTTCTGAAGATTCTAATTTATCCACCGATAAACAGATTCCTGAAAATAACTTAAACATAAAACCGGTCACTGATCAGGGGGTTAATATAATTGAGCAAAAACCTTCTGAACTAGAAGCTATTATTGATGAGTCTGGAAATACAGAAGCTGAAATAATGGAAAATAATACTAACGATAAAGTAGATGACTCTATTTCTGATTTAAATGATGAGCTTTCTAGATTATCTAAAGAATCTGAAAATAATATTTTTGTAAAAAAAGAAATTGAGATAGAAAAACCTCAAACTCCAGAAATATCTGAGCAAACACTTAAAGTTACTGAAAAAGATTTACCTCAATCCGAATTACAAAAAGAATTGAATTCTCCTCAAATAGATGACCAAAAAATTGTGGAAACTAATTCAGAAATAATTAAACCTGAAGGAAAAAAGGAAGAAATTGAACAAAATCAAGAACTTGAACAAGTTAAAACTATAAGAAAAAACGAAGAGAAAATGGATAATTTACTCCATTCAACTAAAAAAGAAAAAACCTCTAAAAAAAAGAAGGAGGAAAACCCTGTAGCGATAAGAACTTATAGAGATGATTTAGCAAAAATTATACAAAAAGACAAAATATCATTAACTGATACAATAATAGCTGAAGAAAATAAAAAAGATAAAAAATTTACAAAAACATTTCCTAAAATTAAAAAAAGTACAAAGAAAAAATTATATTTAAGTATTTTTAGTTTATTTTTAATTATCACTGGAATAACTTCAATATTTTTAGTTTATTATTTTAAACCTACTCCTATTATTAAAATAGATAATATTGAAGTGAAATCCCATATATTCGCAGAATACCAAAGAGAAGTCTTTATTGGAAATCTAAATTCTGTAAAATTAACTAAAAATATTCAAACTAATCTAAATAAAACTAATCTACCCATAGGATCTTTACTACATCTTTACCTAACAAAAAGACACCAAAGAGAAGGTGGATTAATAGGGAAAGGAATTATAAATACCCAAGAATTATTCTCAATATTAAACTCACGAGCTTCTGAAGAACTTCTAAGGTTTCTAGAGCCTACTTTCACTTATGGTTATTATTCATCTTCAAATAATTATCCTTTTCTAATATTGAAAACTAGATCTTTCGACAATTCCTTCTCTAAAATGCTAGAGTGGGAAAAAAATCTAATTGAAGATTTGAGACCTATTTTTATAGAAAAAAATCCTTCTATAAATTCTCAGGAACTACGGACAAAAAACTTAGAATTTAAAGATCTTGTTATAAATAATAAAGATGTACGAGCAATTTTAGATAAATCAGGAAAAATAATTTTTGTTTATGCCTTTGCTGATAAAAATTCTATTGTTATTACTGTCAATAAATCTACTTTACAAGAAATTTTCAACAGACTAACTATTACCTATAGAGAAAGATAAAAAATTAATTTATTTTAACAAATTAATTTCAATTTACAATTTTCAATAATCAATTTTCAGTGAATTTTTAATGTTTAAATTTTCAATGATGACGGATTTTGACGTCTGTCCGTCTTAGAAGGGAGAGCCAAAATCCGTGTTTGGAAACCTGCCTGCCGGCAGGCAGGTTGATAATTCTTTCATTGATTGATTCGCCAGCTGGTGGATTGAGAATTGTAAATTGAAAATTTTAATTATCCTTATATAAACAACTTATGTTATAATAATTATATTAATTTAATTAACTAAAATAATGAACACAAACAAATATAAAGAAGAATTAGAAAAAGAACTAAAACTTTTAACTAAAGAATTAGAAGAAATAGGTCAAGTTAGACCTAATAATCCCAATGATTGGGTAGCCAAAGGAGATTCTGAAGCTAATGCTAATGATGATCATTCAGATGATAATGACAATGCTGATGATTTAGAAGAACTAGGAGAAAGAAATGCTATTGTTTCAGATTTAGAAATTCGTTTTAGAAATGTTAAAAAAGCTTTAGAAAGAATAGAAAATAATAATTTTGGAAAATGTGAAGTATGCGAACAATTAATTGAAGAGGATCGCCTAGATGCAAACCCAGCCGCAACTACTTGTATAGAGCATATGAAATAAGTAGTATGTATTAAGTATTATGTATTATGAAAAATAAAATTAAATCATTTACAGACTTGAATACATGGAAAGAAGATCATAAATTAGTTATTATTATATACAAACAAACAAAAAATTTTCCAAAAGAAGAACTGTTTTCTTTAACAAGTCAAATACAAAGAGCTTCAATCTCAATAACTTCAAATATAGCAGAAGGTTTTAGTAGACACTCCAGTAAAGAAAAAATACAATTTTATTACATCGCATTAAGTTCGTTAACTGAAGTTCAAAATCAATTATTAATAGCTCGAGATATTGGATATATAAAAGATAAAACTTTTAAACAAATAGCCGATCAAACAGTAATAGTAAGTAAATTATGTAACGGTTTAATTAAAAAATACATAATACTTAATACTTAATACATAATACGTAATACATAATATATGTTTTTCTCTAAAGTTCACTCAGCTCAAACAAATATGTTAAAAGCATATATTGTTGATATTGAAACAGATATTACTAAAGGAACTTTGAATGCTTTTTCTATAGTAGGATTACCAGATACTGCTATTAAAGAATCTAAAGATAGGGTATCAGCCGCTATTAAAAATAGTGGCTTTAAATCTCCTAAAAAAAGAAATTGGAAAACTACTACTTCTCTTGCCCCCGCAAATATAAAAAAAGAAGGTCCTAATTTTGATTTAGGTATTGCACTAGCTTTTCTTTTAGCTAGTAAAGATATTGAATTTAATCCTACAAAAAAGATATTTTTAGGTGAGTTAACTTTGGATGGTCAATTAAGAAAAATAAATGGTACTCTTTCATTAGTTAGAGAGGCTAAAAGAAAAGGATTTCAAGAAGTTTATTTACCAAAAGAAAATGCCAAAGAAGGAGCTTTAATTGAAGGAATAAAAATATTTGGAGTAGAAAATCTAGCTCAATTAATTAGACATTTAAATTCTAATCCAGAAGAACAAGAAATAATTTGCGAATTAAAAGTTCAATCCCAAACTAAAGTTAAATACAAAAATTTAATCCCCGAAATTGATTTTGCTGATGTAAAAGGACAAGAAACAGCTAAAAGAGGCTTGGAAATAGCTGCATCAGGAGGGCATAATATAGCGATGTTTGGTCCTCCAGGAACCGGAAAGACAATGTTAGCTAAAGCTTTTAGTTATATTCTACCACCTTTATCTTTTGAAGAGATTTTAGAAACAACAGCTATTCATTCTGTAGCTGGAATATCAAAAGGAAATTTAATTGTAGCGCCTCCTTTTCGTTCTCCACATCACACTGCTTCTTATGTAGCTGTAGTTGGAGGAGGAGTTAATCCAAAACCTGGTGAAGTAACATTGGCTCATAAAGGAATTTTATTTTTAGATGAGTTTCCTGAATTTGAAAAAAGATCAATTGAAGCTTTACGACAACCTTTAGAAGACGGAATTGTAAATATTTCACGAGCTAAAGGAACTGCTACATTTCCAGCCAATTTTATTTTGATAGCTACTATGAATCCTTGTCCTTGTGGAAATTATGGAACAAAAAAAGAATGTATTTGCACCCCGACACAAATAATGAATTATCAAAGGAAATTATCAGGACCGATTATGGATAGAATTGATATGTGGGTGGAAGTTTCAAATATAGAACACTCTAAATTATCAAACAAAGATGTAGAATTAGAAAAGACTAAAGATATTCAAAAAAGAACCATTCACGCCCGAAATGTTCAAAACAAAAGATTTAAAAATACTAAAACAAATACTAATAGTGGGATGTCATCCAAAGACATAGAAGATTTAATATCCTTAAATCCAGAAACCAAGAAAATATTAATTTCTTCGGCTACTCAATTAGACTTATCCGCTCGGGCTTATCATAAAATAATAAAATTGGCTCAAACCATCGCTGATTTGAGCCAATCTAAAGAAATCCTTCCTGAGCATATATTGGAAGCACTCCAATATAGACCTAAGAAGGTTTTGTAGAAGGAGTTCCCAGTTTTACTATCATAAACAAAAAACTTAGTCCGGCAGTAATCATAGAAATGACAACTCCGAATTCAAATATCTGATCTTTAAGTAATGTTTTCTTTAAAATATCTTCTAAAAAATAGAGAAATACAAACCGAGAAAGACATCCAATACTTACAGCAATCATAAAAATAGTAACTACTCGTAACCATTTACAACCAGGTTCATAACCTGTTACTAAAGGTGATATTTTCCATGTAACATAAGCCGAAATAATACTGCTAAAAAATAAATTTAAAAGAGAGTGAACTTCTAAATTAAAAATCTCTTTTACTCCTACAATAAAAATTATAGCAATTACGTAAGTAATAGTAGTAATAAAAACTATTTTTAAAAAAATTATTTTTTCTTCAAGTTGATTTTTCTTTTCCAAAACAACCTCCTTATTTTTATAAGTTAAAATATAAGAACAACTATATTTAGTATAATTATATCTAAAAAAATAGCAATAGAACTATAAAACAAACCGCTACTACTAATTTACTACTAATTATGCTAAAATTAGTAGTAATTAAACATCGCTAAAAATAAAGCTTTTAAACAGAAATACTAATTTACTACTAATTATGCTAAAATTAGTAGTAATATAAAATACAATGAAATTACCTCCTAATTGGAAAAAAATATTAAATAATAAATTAATAGAAAAAACTTTAAATAACGAAGTTTTATTAGATATAATTAAAAAAGCCCAAAAAGAATATGTATATTGGGACAAATTTAAATATTATAATTTCCCTAAAGATATACAGCCGGAAGAAGCTTGGTCCTTCCTAAAATTTACTAACCGGATAGGAAACACAGAAAAAACACCGATAAAAACAATTAATAAAGACTCATTTGTTTACAACCTACCAAATATATTACAACAAAAACTAAGTTTTATAGACATTCATAGTGCAGGGAATATAGAAAGTAATGAATATAAACCGAATGAAGCTCAAAAAACACAATTAATTATCAGTGGTTTTTCTGAAGAAGCTATCGCTTCTAGTCAAATTGAAGGAGCTAACACATCAAGAAAAGTTGCTAAAGAAATGATTTTATCAGGAAGAAAAGCTCGAACATTAGGAGAGAAGATGATTATTAACAATTATAATGTAATGCAAAAGTTACAAGATTGGAAAAATCTAGATTTAAGTAAAAAGATGTTATTAGAAATTCAAAAACTAATTACATTAGATACTCTTGAAGACCCTAGAGAATCTGGTCGATTTAGGAAAAACAAAGATAAGATTGTTGTTTCTGATGCTATGACGGGAGAGATAGTTTTTACTCCTCCTACAGAAAAAGTTTTAAAAAACGAACTTAATAATTTAATTAAATATGCTAATAAAAAAGAAGGTGACGGAAGTTTTGTTCATCCAGTTATAAAAGCTATAATATTACATTTTTGGATTGCTTATCTTCATCCATTTGTAGATGGAAACGGAAGGACTGCAAGAGCTATTTTTTATTGGTATTTATTAAAAAATGATTATTGGCTTTTTCAATATCTTTCAGTTTCAAAAATAATAAAAATATCACGGAAAAAATACGACGAAGCTTTTTTACATTCTGAATATGATGACAATGATTTAACTTATTTTCTTTTATTTATAACAAAATCTATTGAAAAATCTATAAGTGAATTTCAAAATCATTATAACAAGAAAATAAAAGAGCTTGAAGAACTAACTAAAATATCTAAAGAGTTAAGAAAATTTAATAATAGGCAAATCGCCCTACTTCTATATTTTGACAAACATAAAGAACAAACAATTGATACTAAAACTCATCAAAATAAACATGGAATTACTTATGAAACAGCTCGGTCGGATCTATTTGATTTAACAAAAAAGAAATGTTTAGTTAAGGCAAAACAAGGTAACAAATTTATTTTTACCGCAAATAAAGAAGCTCTCAAAAAATTTATCAAAAACATCTAACACTCTAGTTTTAAAATGAAAAAACTAGCACCAATTTTCTAACTTAGAGAAATTGGTGCTAGGTTGGTTAAATCTGCTGAAATCGTTAATTGTTTGGTTCATATTCAACTCTAGCGATATAATAAGTCTTCATATAAGTCCCCATTCATACTCGAACTTTGATCAAAACAAGGTTTTGAAACTTTAGTTTTTCCTTCTCAAAATCGGTACACCTCTTAAACAAAATCATCATAAGATTTTGAATCTGAATCTAAAATTTCTTCAGAAAAAGTTTTTATTTTTATTATTTCCTTTATTACCTTTTTTTCCAAAATTTTTGCCAACATTTTCCGCATTGTAAAAGAAGATAAAATTTAACTCTTTTAATAACTTTAGGTTCTCCACAAAATCCACAAACTTTACACTTAATTTCTACCTTCATTTTTATCTCCTTTATTTTGAAATTTAAATTCAACAAAACAACTATATTTAGTATAGTTATATCTAAAAAAATAGCAATAGATTCTGTTTAAAATTAATGTTAATATATAAAAAACTTTAAATTAAGAATTAAATTTACTAACTAATAAGTTAATAAACTAAAATTATGTCAAATTCAATGAATTTAAAAACTGCTTTAGATCAACTTAAACAAGAAATCCAGAATGAAGTTTTAAAATTAAACCAACTTGAAACAAAATTACAAACTCTTAGAACTGAAAAACAACAAAAAGAATCTGAATTAAAACAAAAAGAAATAGATATTCAAAATATAAAGAGAGAAATAGAACAGACTAAAAGAGGATTGAGAGAAAATGAAAGAGAAACTAGAAAAACCACTGACGAAATTTCTAAAACCAAAAGAGAGCAAGAATCAAAAAATCAAGAACTTCAAAAAATCCAAACAGATTATAATACAGTTCTACAAAATATAAGTTAAAATTTAAAGATGTGGTCGCGAACCTATCTACCGGCAGATTTGCGACTATATATTTTCTTAATTCTTAAATCTAAAAAATAAACAAAATAAAATCTGGAGAGGTTTAACCTCTCCAGATTTTATTTTGTTTATTTTTTATCTAAAAGGATTTGCTGCTCCACGAACCTCAAAGTGAACATGGGGTCCAGTAGATCTTCCGGTTGAACCAAGATATCCAATTACTTGTCCTTGAACAACATGATATCCTCTCCATACTATATTAGAGTTATTATGAGCATACAAAGTTTGAGTTCCGTTATTATGTTTTATCACAATATAATTACCATAACCTCCATTCCAATATCCATTATCTTTAGAAATAATCACTTCTCCAGAAGCAGCTGCTAAAATAGGAGTACCTTTTGGAGCCGCAAAATCAACAGCATTATATCCATGTAATTTTTGTGAAATTCTTCCACCTGAAATAGGTCTGATATAATAACCTGTTAAATTAGGACCACCTACTCCTCTTAAAGAATTATATCTAATTGTCGTTCTAGAATTAGATTTTGGTAGAGGAGCTACTCCTCCTGGAATCACAACCTCATCACCTATAGCCAGCACTGCAGAATCTAACAAATCATTATATTGTCGTGTTTCTTTAAGATCTCCTTCATATTTTTTAACTATAGAATTTAAAGTTTCACCTTTTTTAACTGTATGTTTAACTCCACTGATAGGCAAAATACTCAAAACTTGTCCATTTTTTATTAAATCTCCTTGTTTTATATCGTTAGACCAAATAATAGTTCCGACTGAAACATCAAACATTTCGGCTATTTGTCCTAAAGTATCACCTTCTCGTACAATATAAGTAGCGATTCTATCAGAATTAGAGTGTTCTTCTATATTAGCTATTGTCCCACTAGGACCTATTTCTGAGGATAAAGCTGAATCATCTACAATGATAATTTCTCCACCACCCTGAGCTAAATCAGGATTACTATTTATAGAAGCTCTCAACAAAGCCATATTTTGAGAATTTAAAACTTCATTGTCAGTGTTTACAACACTTTCAGATACATTATCAAACCAATCTGTAAATAAAGAAATAACACCTGCATTACTAATAGAAGGTGTTATTAACATACATAAAATAACGAAAAAACCAGCATTTTTTGTTAAGAAAACGCTAAAATCCATTTTGATCGCCTGTTTCAATCGTATTTTCGTGGAAACAAGTTCTTGTTTGTTTTGTATAATAAGCCTAAATGTTACTTTTAATTACTATCTTTCGTTTTTTGTCTTTCTGTAATAACTTCAATATAATATCAAAATATCACAGAAAGTCAAGACATTTTTAATCTTTAAACTTTCTTTAAGTTTTCAATATCTATAATTAAATTGTAGCAGTTTTTGTCTCTTAGTCTATAAAAACTGGGGATAAAAATTAATTTATTCTAATAAATTAATTTAAATTTTCAACTATGTTATACTATTCCTAATGTCATACTTAGATGAACTAAATTCTGAACAAAAAAAAGCGGTCTTACATAAAACTGGACCTCTTTTAATTTTAGCTGGAGCAGGAGCTGGAAAAACCCGAGCTATTACTTACCGTATTTTACATTTAATCAAAGAAGGAATAACACCTGAAAATATTTTAGCAGTTACTTTCACCAACAAAGCAGCAAAAGAAATGAGAGAACGAGTAATTGAGTTAATTAAAGAAGATAAAGAATTAAATTTACCTATCTCGTTTCAAAACCAACCTTTTGTTAAAACTTTTCATTCTTTAGGAGTGCATATTCTTAGAGAAAATTTTAAGGAAGCAGGTATTCCTAAAAATTTTTCTATTTTAGATAAAAACGATTCTCAAAAAATTATTAAAGATATAATAATTTCTTTAGATCTAGATCCTAAACAATATGAACCTAAAAAAATATTAGGAGTAATTTCTCGCTATAAAGGAAAATTTATTACTATTTCTGATTTTGAAAACAAAATAAGTAATTCATCCCAATATGGAAATGAACTTTTATTAAAAATTGTAGCTAGTGTATGGAAAAAATATGAAGTTAGACTTCAAAAAGAATCTTCTTTAGATTTTGACGATCTTCTTTTGAAAACAGCTCTTTTATTAAAACAAAATAAAGAAATATTAACTAAATATCAAAATCGTTGGCAACAAATTCATATTGATGAATATCAAGATACTAATAAAGTTCAATACAAAATAGCTCAATTACTTTCCAAAAAACATAAAAATATCTGTGTGGTAGGTGATGCCGATCAAAATATATATTCTTGGCGAGGTGCCAATATTCAAAATATTTTAAATTTTGAAAAAGATTTTAAAAAAGCTCAAACTATTTTATTAGAAGAAAATTATCGTTCTACACAAAATATTTTAGGAGCTGCTAACCAAATAATTAAAAAAAATACAAAAAGACAAGAAAAAAATCTTTTTACTAAAAATACAGAAGGAGAAAAAATTGGAGTATATTTAGCTTATAACGAAGAAAATGAAGCAAATTTTATAGCTCAAAAATCTAAAACTTTAATTGAAGATAAAAAGATCTCACCAAAAGAGATAGCTGTTTTATATAGAACTAATTTTCAATCCCGAATTTTAGAAGAAGCTTTTTTAAATGCGAATGTTCCTTATCAAGTTCTTGGTACTAAATTTTTTGAGAGAAAAGAAATTAAAGACATTATCGCTTATATTAAAGTTTCTCTTAATCCAAATGATTTAACTAGTTTAAAAAGAACTATTAATACTCCAACACGAGGAATAGGAAAAGTAACTTTAATAAAAATAACAACTGGTAAAGAAAATGAGTTAAGTCCAAAAATAAAATTAAAAGTGCAAAATTACAGAGATATCTTAGCTAGAATTCAAGAAAAAACAAAAACTCTTAAGCCTTCAGATTTAATAAAATTTGTGATTTCTGAAAGTGGGTTGGCTGAACAATATAAATCTAAAGGTACTGAGGACGACTTAGAAAGACTTTCTAATATGAAAGAATTAGTTTCTTTGGCTATAAAATACGATAAATTACCTCTAGAAGAGAGTATTGAAAAGTTATTAGAAGAAGTAGCTTTAGCTAGTGACCAAGATGATCCGCCAGCTGGCGGAGAAGACAAAAATACTGGAGCTGTTAAATTAATGACAGTACACGCTGCTAAAGGACTTGAATTTGATTATGTTTTTATTTCTGGGCTAGAAGACGGATTATTTCCAAGTAAAATGATGGGAGAAAATTCAACTAATAAAAACGAAGAGGAACGAAGATTGTTTTATGTAGCCTTAACTCGAGCTAGAAAAAAATTATTCTTATCTTATACATCCACGCGAACAATTTTTGGCTCCCGCCGAACTAATACAGTTTCTGAATTTGTAACTGATATAGATGAAAATTTACTTGAATATACTGATGCAGGAAGTGACTCTCTTTCACAAGATGACGATGAAAAAATTGAATATTTAGAATGGTAAGAAAATAAATTAATCAAATTTTTCGAGGTCCAACAACCCCTTGGTTGTTGGACCTCTTTTTTTGAAAAATTTAGATTATTTATTTTCAGTATCAAGTATTATGTATTATGTATTATACAAAACAACAAGCTTCACTTGTTGTTTTAAACTTATCCACAAACCAATATTTTTTCCTGAATAAGTTCACATACATATTAGACTTTTCTGGCAAAAAATCTAATGAAACAA
>CAZAKQ010000017.1:0-13442 GCA_964486155.1 uncultured Candidatus Saccharibacteria bacterium
AACTCTCCGCCAGCTGGCGGATTGTTGAGTTAATTAGTAAATATGATTATATTTTAAAACTTTAAGATTTTTTGAAGAGGTTTTTTGTTTTTAATAGGTCCGATAACTGCTAAATTCAAACCTTTATCAACGAAAATTTTATTCGCTACTCTTTTTATGTCTTTAACGGTAACAGCTTTGATTTTTTTAATTTTTTCTTCAGGAGTATCTATCTTATTTTTTAACAATTCTTGAAACCCAAAATATTGAGCAATAGAATCAGAAGATTCTAATCCTAAATATATATTTCCAATAATATAATCTTTTACTTTTTTCAATTCTTCTTCTGTTACCAATTCTTCTTTCAATTTTTTTAATTCATCCAAAAAAACTCTCACAACTTCTTCAGTTCTTTTAATGTCTACTCCAGCCGAAAGAGCTAAAAAACCATGATCTGATGAAACTTCGTTATTTGCTCGAACATAATAACAAACACCCATTTCATTTCTTAATTTATTAAATAATCGAGAGCTCATTCCTGCTCCCAAAATATTAGCTATCAAAGATACAACGGAAACATCTTTATGAAATAAATCATAAGCCCTTACTCCTAAAAATAAATGGGTTTGATCTACCTTCTTGTTTCTAATATAAATTTGTGGCTTATTTTGAATATCTTTAGTTTTTATTTTTGCTTTAGAATTCTTAGAATTAATATCCTTAAATTGTTTTTGAATTTCTGAAATTATCTTTTTTCCATTAAATTTACCTGCTACTATTATAGTAGTATTTTTAGCTGTATATCTCTTATTTCTATAATTTAAAAAATCTTTTCGCTTAAATTTATTAATATTTTTTTTAGTCCCCACCAATAACATTCCTGCGGGTTGGTTTTTGTAAATTAATTGCAAAAAGTCTTCTTCTACCTGTCGCGTAGGCAAGTCTTTATACATATTCAATTCCTCCAAAATAACTCCTTTTTCTTTTTTTATTTCATTTTTATCAAAGATAGGGTTTAAATACATATCAGATACTATTTCCAATAATTTTTCTCCTTGTTTATGATGCGCCTTAGCCCAATAACCTGTATATTCATAACCAGTAAAAGCATTATAGCGTGAACCTAATTTATCCAAAGCTAAAGCTATATCTCCCGCATTAGGACGACTTTTAGTTCCCTTAAAACACATATGCTCTAAAAAGTGTGAAATTCCATTATTATTTTTATCTTCGTAATCTGTTCCTGCTTTCACTAAAACCAAAACAGTAGTGGTTGAATTCCCTGCCACAGGAGCCGTGATAATCCTTAATCCATTTTTTAATGTTTTCTTTTTATATTTCATATTGACTTATATTAATTTTTATACAGCAAGTGTAATATAAGACTTATCAAAAAGCAAAACCAACATTAAGGTAATGTTACCCTAACGTTGGTCTAAAAAAAGTTTTAAACTTGGTTGTTCCTATTATAATATTATGCATAATATTATAATGAGTTATTAAAAACAATATCAAGAGCTAATTAACTCTACTATTCCAGTTAACTGGAATAGTAGAGTTAAAAATTAAAAATCTGAATTTTTCAAAAAAACGCTCCAACATCTTTGAGAAAGATTGGAGCGCAAAAAATTAATAATTTTAATTTTTTAATTTTTCTATTAAGTAACTCTCCAATTCTTCAATCTTTATTCTTTCTTGTTCCATAGTATCCCTATCTCGTACAGTCACAAATTTATCATCAAGAGAATCAAAATCAAAAGTGACACAATAAGGAGTTCCGATTTCATCTTGTCTTCGATATCTTTTCCCGATTGATTGAGTTTCATCATATTGGCAATTGAATTTATTACTCATTTTTTTGAATAATTCTTTTGTCGGTTTAGACAATTCTTCTTTTTTAGATAATGGCAAGAAAGCAACTTTCACTGGAGCTAATTTTTTTGGAAATTTTAGAACCACCCGAGTATCTTCCCCGACTTTTTCTTCGGTGTAAGCAGAAACCATAACTGCATTAACAGTTCTATCTACTCCAAAAGTAGGTTCTACAACATGTGGAATAAATCTTTCTCCGCTTACTTGATCAAAATATCTCAAATCAATACCGGAGGATTCAATATGATGACTTAAATCGTGATCAGTCCTATAAGCACAAGCCCATAACTCCTTTACTCCAAAAGGAAATGGAAATTCTATATCAACTGTTCTTTTAGAATAAAGAGCTCTTTTATCTTCTGGAATTTCTCTAAGATTAAAAGTATTCCAATCTAAACCTAAAATTTTAGCAAAACCTCCTATATATTCCATCAGATCATCAAATACTTTATTCCAGTCATCTTTATTTGGATTTATAAAATACTCAATTTCCATTTGTTCAAACTCTCTTAATCTAAAAATATTTTTTCCTGTAACAATTTCATTTCTAAAAGCTTTTCCTATTTGACCTATCCCAAAAGGAATTTTTACGTTAGTTGAATCTACTACATTTTTATAATCTGCAAAAATCGCCCCTGCAGTTTCAGGTCTTAAATAAACTTCTTTTTCAACTCCATTCATTTTAGTTTTAAACATAGCATTTTGATGTCGTACTTTTGCCCAATTTACTTTATTACAATTAGGACATTGAATATCTCCTTTTTGTAATTCTTTATCCATTTCTTCTATTTGTCCTTCTAAATCTTGTCCTGTTTCTTCTTCAATTAAATGGTCAGCTCTAAATCTTTTTTTACATTCCTTGCAATCTACCATAGCATCACCCAAACCTCCTCCTCCAAATTTATCTACCTGCCCCGAAGCTTCCCATAATTTTGGATTTAACATTATAGGTCCATCTATTCCTACTATATCTTGTCTTTCTTGAATAAAATATTTCCACCATAATTGTTTAATATTATTTTTCAATTCAACTCCCAAAGGACCATAACTATATGTTCCTCCTAAACCTCCATAAATTTCTGATCCTTGAAATATAAAACCTCTTCTTTTTGCCAAAGATACTACTTTTTCCATTTTATTTTCTTCTGTCATATTTTTTAGTATATACTATAGTATATATCATAATATATACTATTTTTAATTTTTAATTTTATTTATAAATTCTCTCTTACACATACTACATAATGTTTAATACTTATTCAACTACATCCTCATATCCATTTTGAAACATAGGATCAGTTCCAAAACTAGTAGTAATAGGATTAACATTATATTTTATTTTCTTTCCCGTAAAATCATCAACTCCTTCTATATAAATATTATCTACCAAAACTGGTTCAGAACCAATTTGACTCAAACTAGGCAAAAGAGAAACTTGAAAACTTACTTCTTTTGCTGAAGTGGTAATCCCCGCCCCGGCAGGCAAATCATTTATCTCCCAAATAATTTCTCCACCGACTTGATTAAAAGAGACGTTTTCAAAAGTTGGATAAATTTTATCCATCCATTTTACATAAGAAGGTAAGGTGGCTATAACTTTAGCTCCTGAAATACTATTTGAAGTATTAGTTGCAGTTAATACCACAGTATAAGTTGTTTCTTTATCAGCTTTTGGAGGAATAGGTCCTTGATTTTCAAAATCTCCAACAGAATAAAGACTTCTAGCAGTTAAAAGCAGATCTGAACTTACTTTAATTTTTTTAATAAGTTTTGTGTTTATTACTTCATTTTTACCTCCTATCTCAGATAATTGGTTAGCTTTTATATTCAATTCTATTTCTATTTCTGGATTTTTAATTCCAGAATTAGAAATATAAGACAGAGGATATATATCAAAACTAAAACTAAGATTTCCTTCTTCACTAGGATTCAACACAGCTAATTGAGGACTGTCTTTTTTATTCCAAATAATCATATTGTCTAAAGATCTATAATAACCTTCCTCAGATGAAATAGTTCTTTTATTTAGAATATTACCTTTCAATTTCACAATCACTTCAGCATCCGTTAATTTAGTAATCAAATTATTTGACCATAAAATATCAGCTCTGATACTTTCTCCGCTATTTGTTATATATTCTGAACTATAATCTCTATTCAAAACTAATTCAGCTCCAATTAAAGATTTTTTAATTAAAACCGGCTCTAAAATAGAAACTAATTTTGCTTTAATTATATTATCATTATTTTTATCTTCAGTTCCTCCATAAAACTTAAATATCCTTTCTTCCTTATCTTGACCTTCTAATACTCCCTCAATTTTTAATATTCTTTTTGAATTAGGAGCTATATCTCCAAAATTCCAAATATTATCTCGATAACTAGGCTTTATATTAGAATCTTTAAAATCAAATCCAAAAGGATAATCTGCTTCAAGTAAAAAATCTTTAACAATTCTATTTGAGTTTGAAAATATTTCAATATTTATCTCAAATTCCTGTCCTGCTGTTACATTTTTAGGAGTATCTACCACAAAAACTATAGGAGAAGAATCAATTACCACTTCATATTTCCTTTCTTTAAAAAAGATAGCATTTGAACCTTCGGCTCTATACTCAATAGTAATAATTATATCTTTTATATCTCCTTCATTTCCAAACAACACTGATTTAAAAAGATGAGTAACACTCGATCCAGCCGGAATAGTATCTAAAGTTTCTCTTAATAAAATTAATTCCGAGCTTTTATCATCAGCGGAAAGAGTCCCGCTAGGATATTCAACTATTAAATCAGCTAATTCTAAATCAACTGAATTATTATTTTGTACTGTAATTTGAAAAGATAATTCTTCTCCTCCTCCCACAGAAGAAGGTCCTGAGATAGAAATATCAACATTTTCTGTAGAAATTACATTTACCCCTCCATAAAATACATAAAAGGCTACAAAAAAAGACCCGACAAAAAATACTATAGAAAAGATTACTAATTTTCCAAAAAAAGAAAGTTTTTTCTTTTGTTTCTTGTTTGTTTTAACCATAGGTTCTTCTTTTATTTTCCATTCCCCATCAACTTTATATTTTTTAGGATTTAGTCCTGAGATTTCTCTATCTAAACTCTTTTTAGTTTTAAAAGACAGATTTCTCTTTAATTTCTCCATTTTAGTTAACGGTTTGTTATTTAAATCTTCCATAAAATCAATTATAGCATAAATTAGCTTATAAAGTTAAACGTTTATAAAGTTGAAGGTTAAAAAATTTGCGAAGCAAATTCTTTGCTTTACGAACTTTAGAAACTTTGTAAACTTTTAACTTATTTAAAACAAATGAGTATTATATAATGCATCATTAATATCTTTAATAATTTCTCCATTAAAAATATTAATCTTTTTTAAAAGTTTTTTATCCCAAGAAGAAGTTTCTATTATTTCTTTATAAATAACTTCTCCTTTTATTTTCTTTTCCTTATTAAAATATCCTAAATTATGCAAAATTCTAATTAAAACAATATTTTCAAAATCACTTATTTCTTCTTTAGATAACGTATTTTTCTTTAAAAACGAAATAGAACGACGAATTATTTTATATAGTCTTTCATTGTACTTTTCTCCAGCTAATAATTTTTTGATTAAAACCAAAATATTAATCATAGTTTTCAATTTATTTTTATCTTTACAAAGTTCATAATAAAGATTTTGCTTGTATTCAACATTCGTAATTCTCCAAACTTCTTTTCCTTTTACCAAAGAAATATTAACTATAGTAAATTTTTGTAATCCGAAACGAAGTTTAGATTTTATTTGTCTAACACTTTGAGCGGTAGCTGAAATTAAACCAAATTGTTCTGAAAATATATAAATAAATTTATTAGCTTCTCCAATATTACCATTACTCAAAATTATTCCTTCTGTAGTATAAATATTATGCATCAACTAAGTATACCGTATTATGTATTAAGTATTAAGTATTCAAAAGACAATAAACATTTCGTGTCTATTTTCTTTACTTTTTTAATATAATATTGTATTATTCAAAAAGGAATTTTCATCATCAACTTCACTTTCTAAAAAAGGAGGGCAAGAAATGTTAAATAACCAAAAAATTCCATGTTGTTTGTGTAAAAACAAAATAGAAATAGATCATCCACAAAACAAAAATATTTTCGCTCCTGGAGATTCTATTTATTTAATACCAAGCTATGTATGTTTCCATTGTCGTTCTGTACATAGAAAAAATGGGGATTTACTTCTTAATGGTAAAAAAATCGTTTTCTTTAAAAATAAAGAATTTATTTTTTTAACAATAAAAGAAATCTTAAATGCAGGAATTAAAAAAGAAAATGAAATAGGTTTTAATCTAGCAAATAAAATTAGATTTGTAGATAAAAATCTTTTTGTAAAGTTTATTAAAACTTTGTAGCCTTAATTGTCAAAAACAAATTCAATTAAGGCTATTGTTATTTTTATTTATGTAAATAATATTTAAGAGTATAAATCCAATCTTCATCTGTTCCCTCCTCTTCTTTAGTTTTTAAAAACCATTCTAAATATCCAGGGTCTTCACTGGCTACATCTTCAACTAATTTATCCATATGTTTCCCAAAAGAAAATCTTCTGATCAATGAGGGTTGATTAGAAATTTCTATCATTCTATTTATTATTTCTTCCTCGTTTTCAGTTTTTGATTTTTCTTTAGCTAATTTAGCAATATGTTTATAAACTTGTTCTAATATTAAAACATCTCCATCAGCACTATGAGCAACAACATTATTATCATTATTTGAAAAACCAAAATCCGGGTCATAATAATACCTTAAAAACTGCATATTGTGTTCTGGAATTTCAGCCTTATCGTCTAAATAGCGAGATAATTTTAAAGTACAAATATGTTGAGGAACTTTCAGTCCTTCGTTCTCTAACATTGCAATATCAAAAGAAGCGTTGTGAGCTACCAGAATATTTTTATTCAATAAATCTTGTAAATCTTTTGCAAAATTAGAATCTTTAAAAGATTCTTCATTCTCCACCATTTTATTTGTGATATTTGTCACTGACATAGCTTTAGTAGAAATAGGTATAGATGGTTTGAAATTTTTAACTGTCATCTTTCCATCAATTTTATAAGCCACCTGACAAAGCCGATCTTCTTTTAAATCAACTCCAGTCCCCTCTGTATCTAAAAATATAAGTTTCTTTTTCATTTTTTTATTTTAACATATTTATATAAATGTGTTAAAATTATTAATATGAATTTTAAAAGACTTTTTATCTCCTTACTTTTACCTCAACTAACTGGATTGATAGGTTCTTTTTGGACGGCTCCAGCTATTACTATCTGGTATGCTACATTAATTAAACCTTCCTTTAGTCCTCCTAATTGGATTTTTGCTCCTGTTTGGATAACTCTTTATTTAATGATGGGAATAAGTATTTATTTGATATGGCAAAAAATTGATCTTAAACCTAAAAAAACAAAATCTATTATGTTAATTTTTTGGATTCATTTAATTTTAAACGGTCTTTGGTCAATGATTTTCTTTGGAGCTCATAATATACAATTAGCTTTTTATAATATAATTCTGATTTGGATTTTAATTTTATTTTTAATAATAAGATTCTGGAAATTATCTAAACCAGCTTCTCTACTTTTGATCCCTTATTTTCTTTGGGTTTCTTTTGCCTCTATCTTAAATTACTCCTTACTTATCTTGAATTAAAAATACTTGTTTTTTTCGTTGAAAAAGCTAAAATAAATTTAGAAGTATAAATTAAAAATAAAAAAACAAGGAGATTTAATAAAAAATGGAATTTAAAACAGCGATGACTTTTAATAGTCATAAAAAAGATAGGACTTTTTTCTTACTAGCGATGCTTAAATTCTTCCATAATACTATAACTTATGACCATAGAGAATTAATAGTTCTAATCACAGAAATTTTAAAAAATATTTATGATCATACAGATGGTTATGGACAACTTTATGTAAAAAAAGAATATCCTTATATTAAATTTGAAATAAAAGATTTTGGAACAAAAAACTTTAATATAGAGAAATTAGCAAAACCTGGTTTCAGTAATAAAAAAGGTAATGGTGTAAATTTTGGAAGAGGTTTAGACATGGCAATATTAAACGAACAAACTCATGAAATGCTTGGATTAAAATTAACTTTAGATACTTCAAGTGGTTTCAAATATAAAGGGAAATATGATATGCGTATTTTAGGCAGAGAAAAATAAAAGCACTTCGTCTTATAATTTCAAGTGAGGATTTGTGAAAATTTATTTTCATATAATCCGAACGCAGGAATTATATGGTTTCCATATATTAACTCCTCGGTTCGGCAATAGAAAAATTTCGCTTCGCTACATTTTTCTATTACTCTCGCACTACGTCGATAATAAAACGGTTCAGCTAGTATTAAGCTGAACCGTTTTTTAAAAAATTTATTGAGAAATTGTTATTTTTCAATTTTAAAATTATATTCTCGTGTAGAAATTTCTTTTTCATTTTTTTATTTAGGATGTTTTTTAATACTAACTATTATATATTTATCTTCTTGAATATAGAAATAAAATCTATAAAATTTATCTACTCGAGCTTGCCATAAATTTATTTCTTTATCATATTTTTTAGAATTTAAAGAAGAATGTCTATAATCTACTATCAAAAAATCAATTTGTTTATTACATAAAACTTGAATCTTTTTAGGTAATTTCAAATATTGTTTTTCAGCTGTTTTAGTAAGAATACCGATCATATTAACCTATTTTTTTTAACATCTCTTTTGAAGAAGAAAAAGAAATAAAATCTCCATTCTTTATATCTTCTAATGAAGATATAATATCTTTCTGCAAACTTACATCTGTTTTAATTGGTTCAATAATTATTTTTTTATTTTTTAGATTAACATTAAGTATATCTCCATTTGATAAATCTAAAATATCCCTAATTTTTTTAGGTATTGTAAGAGTTCCTCTAGATTGTATTTTTGCTATTGCATTCATAACTAGAGTATAACAATAAATATGCTTTTCTACAAATATGTACTAAATAATTTCAATTTTAAAATTATATTCTCGTATAGAAATTTCTTTTCCGTTTGATGTGTTTTCAAATTTAATTTCTTTTATTCCAGCTACTCGTTTTAATTCATTTTCAAATTTTTCAATTAATTTTTGTCCTCTATCATCAGTTTCAATAGATAAATCTATTTGATCTTGAGCTAGGAGTTTTGATTCTTTTCTAAAAATTTGAATATTTCGTAAAAATTCTCTAAAATCCCCTTCTTCTTGTAATTCTGGAGTAATTTTTAAATCAAGCTCTACTTCATTTTCAATCTTTTCATCAAAATTAACTTCTTTTACATTTAATTCATCTTTTATCAACTTAAATAAATCTTCCCTTCCTTTTAATTTTAGATTTTTAACTTTTAACTCATTCAAAGGCTGTCTCACCTTTATTCCTTCCTTAGCTCGTACCTCCAAACCTAGTGAAACTAGATTTCTTACTTCTTTCATTTCTTCTAGAAGCTCTTTATCTATATCTTCTGCTTCTACCCAATTTTCCAAATGCACAGACTTATCTTCATTTTCAAAATTATTTTCAGTCACTTTTTGCCAAACTTCTTCGGCTACAAACGGCATAAATGGAGCATAAATCTTCGCTAAATTTTCTAAAACAAATTTCATTGTAGCAATCACAAAATCCCTGTCCGCCGGAGCTTTAGCGAAGGAGGGTTTATCTTGTTTATCTTCTCTTTTGAATCTATCTCTAGACCGTCTTAAATACCAAGTTGATAAGTCATCTACAAAATCAGCGATTGGTCTTGCAGCTTTATCTATTTCATAACCATCCATATTTTTTGAAACTACAAAAGACAATTCGTTTAATCGAGTTAAAATCCACTTATCTAAAATATTTGGACTATCTTCAGCTTTAAGTTCTGCTGTTTTTTCATCTTTATATAATTCATAAAAAGACAAAACATTTTTAAACCTTAAGATATTTTTCTTTAAAACTTCATCTACCCCCTTATCAGTAAAACTCAAATCTTCTGCTTTCATTAAAGGAGAAGATAGAAGATAATATCGCATAGCATCAGCACTATAAAGAGAAACCACCTCCATTGGATCAGAATAATTTCTTTTTGATTTAGACATTTTTTGACCTTGATCTGTTAAAACAATTCCATTTACTATTACATTTTGATATGCAGCTTTATCAAATAAAGCTATAGATAAAATCAGCATTGAATAAAACCAACCACGAGTTTGATCTAATCCTTCTGCAATAAAATTAGCTGGATATCCAATTCCTTTTTTAGGATCAAAAATATCAAGATTTTCAAAAGGATAATGTTTAGAAGCATAAGGCATTGAACCTGATTCATACCAACAGTCAAAAACTTCTTTAATAATTTTCATTTTTCCTCCGCAATCACATCCGAATTCAACATCATCAATATACGGACGATGTAAATCTAATTCATATTTTTTATTATGAGGCATCGGAGCAAAATCTAACTCTACCCACTCTGAATTACTTACCCCCCTATCTTTTTCTAACCATAATAAAGAATCTTTTTTATTCATAAACTGAGCCCCTGCTACTAACATCCAATAAGGTCTTTCGTGAGTTACAAACAAAATCTTTTCATCAGAATATTTCTGATCTATATCAATCAAGAAATCTGTAACTCTTTTTTTAACATCCTGCATATTTTCTCCACCTTCAGGACTTTCTTCAAAATATCTAGGTAAATCATGAAATAAATCTCCAGTTTCATCATAAGTTTTTCCTTCCCATTCTCCTGATTGAATCTCTTTTAATCTTTCATCACTTTCAATATTTTCAACATTTAATTCTTTAGCTAATATTTCTGCTGTTTGTTTTGTTCTTAAAAATGGTGAAAAAATAATTCTATTAATTCCTTTTTCTTTTAATTCTTTTACTGATTTTAATACTTCTTCTTTTCCCTTTTTGGTTAATGGATGAATTTCATAATTTGTTGAGGAGCAAACTTTTTCAACATTATTCTCTGCTTCCCCATGACGAATTACAAAAAACTGATTTGTACTTTTAGTTTCTTTTTTAATTTCATCAATGGAACCAATTACTTTCATCTTTTCACATTCTTCACATTTCCAAACAGGCAAAGGAGCTCCCCAATATCTTGAACGAGAAATTGCCCAATCTCGCATACCCTCTAACCATTTCCCCATTCTTCCATCTCTAATATTTTCAGGCACCCACTTTATAGCTTTATTTTCAGCAATAACTTTATCTTTAATTTTAGTTACCTCCAAAAACCAAGAAGAAGTTGCATAATTCAATAAAGGAGTATCACATCTCCAACAATGAGGATATGAATGTTCTATTTTTTCTTTAGCAAACAAAGAATCTTTTCCTGCTAAATATTTAATTATTTCAACATCAGTAGCCTGATGATCTTCTTTTTGTT
Source organism: uncultured Candidatus Saccharibacteria bacterium (assembly GCA_964486155.1). Lineage (GTDB taxonomy): Bacteria > Patescibacteriota > Minisyncoccia > Phycocordibacterales > UBA12079 > JAHITU01. Next base: position 11,308 of record CAZAKQ010000017.1, read on the forward strand.
TTACATAGACTCCAGCAAAATCTTTGATTTCTTTTTTAAATTTACCTTCTAAATCTACGTGGTGAATGATTGGGATTCCTTCTTTTTGAGCTAAACCTAAATCATCAGCTCCAAAAGCAGGAGCAATGTGTACAATTCCAGTCCCTTCTTCCATAGTTACAAAGTCAGCTCCCCAAATTTTCCAAACTTTATCGTTATCCTTTAGTTCTTCTTTATAATAATCAAAAACTGATTTATATTTTTTACCTACTAATTCTGAACCTTTAAATTCTTCTAAAATTTTATATTCTTGATCTTTAAAAACTTTTTCCAAGAAAGCTTTAGCTAAGATAAATTTTACTAATTCACCTTCCCCTTCATCTTTTTTCTCTATTTTTACATATTCCTCTTTTGGATTTATAGCCAAAGCAAAATTTCCAGGAAGTGTCCAAGGAGTAGTTGTCCAAGCTAATATAAAAGTATTTGGTTCATCTTCTAGTTCAAATTTAACTGTTACTGACAAATCTTTAATATCTTTATAACCTTGATTAACTTCAAAATTTGAAAGAGTCGTCCCACAACGAGGACAATAATGCATTGATTTAAAACCTTCATATATTAAATCTTTGTCGTAAATTTCTTTGAAAGACCACCATACTGATTCAGTATAAGAAGTATCCATAGTTCTATAAGAATCTTGCATGTCCACCCAACGACCCAATCTAGGAATTACTTTTTCCCAATAATCAGCATACCGAAGCACTTTTGAATTAGCTGAATCATTAAATTTCTCTATTCCATAATCTTCAATATCTTTTTTATTTTCTAGCCCTAATTCTTTTTCTATAATATTTTCTAAAGGCAAACCGTGGCAATCCCAACCCCATTTTCTAACAACCTTCTTGCCTTTCATTGTTTGATAACGAGGAATAGCATCTTTAATTGTACCTGCTAAAATATGACCAAAATGAGGATATCCTGTGGAAAAAGGAGGTCCATCATAAAATGTGAATGTTCCATTTGGAGCAGACTTTTTTTCTGATTTTTCAAAAGTTTTAGATTTATTCCAAAATTTCAAAACTCGCTCTTCACTCAAAGCAGTTTCAGATTTTTGCACTTGATTTTTATTTTCCTCTGTATCCATAAATAAAATCTTATCATAAAATTTGTTTTGTTACTATAAAAAAACAAGAAAACCGATATCCAAATGAAACTGAATATCGGCTTAATTATTAAAAATAAATTAAATTTTAAAAAGTAACTAATTAACTAGACAAAACTCTATTTTAGATATTTCTTTAAAGTTATTAGAGCTTGTTTTACTTCCATAGTTAGATCATACTCAAAAGCATCCTCATATTCAACCCAAACATAATCATCATGCTCTGAACTAAGTACAACTCTATCATCTAAAGTCTTACCTATAGAAAAAATAGCAACATAAGCAACGCCTTTATACTTACCTTTATCAATTACATAACTTTTTATAAAAACATCTGAATATATGATATCAAAAACAAGCTTAGTTTCTTGATATATTTCATCTTCTCTTGCTCGACACAAATCTTGTCCTTCTTCTAGTTTTCCTCCGGGAAATTCCCACAAACCAGTATTATGAGAATCACCTTCAGCTCTCTTAATAATAAGAAGTTTGCCTTTTTTGTTTAAAATAAGACAACGTGTAACTAAAATAATATTAGCCATTTTAAACCTCTCTTTTTTCGTTTCCAATCTCTTTCATAGCCGTCATATATCAATTTTTCAGCCAGAGGGAAAAGTCTAAAGTTTTTTGTTAATTCATCACGTAATGTTCTAACTGCATCTTTTAAAGAACAACAGTATTGTGTCAGTTCCCACATTTCTTCTTCTGACCAATTAAGTTTTTTAAACTTTCTTTTCAATTTCAATTTATCTAAAATTAATTTTATTTTAAACCACCAATCTGATAAAAATTGAAAAGGATAAACATGAATTGGTTCAAATTTTATTTTATATAGTTTCATTATTCACAACCTTTCTTTTTCTTATAATTTATTTTTATTTTTCTGTCAATTAAACATCTACATTTCTAAACTATATATACAGGAAAAATCTAAGAAAAACAAGAAAATTCTAATTACAGAATTTTCGCAGTCCTTCACCTTTATTAATATAGA
>CAZAKQ010000018.1:0-11482 GCA_964486155.1 uncultured Candidatus Saccharibacteria bacterium
TTTATTATTAATAGTTTAAATACTGAAAAGTCTAATATGTTATGGACGAATACAAGGATTTTCTTTTTGATTTAAAAAGAGATATAATAATCATCATGAAAAATATATACAAAATTTTAAAAGAAATAAATATAGATTATAAAAAATACGATCATAAAGCAGTAATGAATGTCGCAGAAGCTGATGAAGTTTATAATAAATTAGATATTGATTTTCAAAGATGTAAAAATTTATTTTTAAGAAATGCTAAAGGTAAGAAACATTTTCTTTTTGTAACTGATGCCCATAAACAAGTCAATCTTAAAGAATTAGGGGAATTTTTAGGAGAAAGACTATCTTTTGCCTCTCCGGAAAGATTAGAAAAATATTTAAAAACACAAAGAGGTTCGGTTTCTTTGTTAAATTTAATTAATGATGAAAATAATGAAGTTGTTTTAATTTTAGATAGGGAAGTAGCAGAAGCAGAAAAAGCAGGCTTTCATCCTGATTCAAATGAAGCTACTCTAATATTAGACAAAGAATCAATTCAAAAATTTATAGAATATTCCCAAAACAAAGTCGTATCTTATATAAGATAACCTGCAGTTATTAAAAACTACAGGTTACTTATATAAATTTCTATTTGTATAAAAGAGTTGTCAGTTTTGCTGATACAGTAACTATAGTTTCAATATTACTCATATCAATTTTGAATTTTTCTAATTTATCTAAAATAAGAGTAGTTTCTTTTCCAGATATTTCATTTTTACCTTTTTTAAAACCTTTAATACCTAATTTTTCTAAACCTTCAGCTTCTTTTTCAGTTAATTCTAATTGTAATAATTTAGAACTCATATAATTCTCCTTTAAAAATTTCAATTTATATTTAAATAATACATTCCTGTCTATAACAGTACTGTATTCATATAAAAAGTCAACTTATTTATTAATTTTCTTGATTTAAATTTAAAATAGTGTAATATATAGCACATATGAAATTTGCAGTAATAGAAACAGGAGCTAAACAATACAAGGTATCTGAAGGAGATATTATAAAAATTGAAAAGCTTTCTACTAAAAAAGAATATAAAGAAGGAGATAAAATTACTTTTGATAAAGTACTTTTAGTTGATAATGGAAAAGATACAAAAGTAGGGGAACCTTATTTAGATAAAGCAAAAGTAGAAGCTAAATTTATTGAACAATTACGAAGTCCTAAAATCAGAATAATGCAATTTAAATCAAAATCTAATTATCTAAAACGAAAAGGACACAGACAAGTACTTCAAAAAGTAGAAATTACTAAAATATAAATTAAAAAATCAACGGTCCGCCTAAGGCGGACCGTTGATTTTTTAAAGCAATAGTTAATTATATTATATTACAAATAACTATAGTTTTACCTTTTTTCAACGGTCGTTGAAAAAAGGTAAAAATTAGTTTATCAAACTATTGTATAATTAATTTTTAAAAAACGGGGAAAGAATACAAAATATCCTTTCCCCTAACTCAACCACCAACAGGGCAATGAGCTATTCTAGGGATGGTATATTTCTTCATATGTTTAGTCATTTTTACCACCTCCCTTCAATCTAATATTAACAAAAAAAAATATAAAGTAAATTTTTTCGCAATTTTTAATTTAAAATTTCTAATTCCAAAACATTAAAAAATTAAAATTAAGCTTTTTCAAAAGAGATCCGACCTCAACAATGATCAAACAACGTTCAACAACAAAAAGTTATAATATCACAAATTAAGAGGTCGGATTTCGAAAAACTTAATTTCGGTTTTTAAATGCATTTTGAAACGTATTATCATCCAAATACTCCAATTCTGCTCCTGTAGAAAGTCCCCGGCCCAAAGTAGTTATACTAATATTACTCATTTTAGAGATTGATTTTAACCTTCCTGATACATAATCAATAGTATTCTCTCCATCAGGATTTAAACTTAAAGCCAGTATAACTTCTTTCAAATTATTATTTTTAATTCTTTCTTGAATTAAATTCAATAATTTTTCAATCCTTATTTTTTCCTCAGGATTTTTTTCTAATATAGTAACAAAGCCTCCTAAAACAAAATACATTCCATTATAATTTCCAACTCTTTCTATGTTAGTTAAATCAGCATCTTTAGCCACTACCATTAAAACATCTGTATCACGATTTTGATCTGAACAAATACTACAAAGTTTTGAGTCAAAAGAAGAAGAATAAAATCGCAAACAAGACTGACAAACTTTAGAGTCAGATTTTAAATTTCTAATCGCTTCAGCCAATTCAAGTAAAAAGCCGTTTTGACGAGTTAATAAAAAATAAACAAATCTTTTTGCTTGTCTTGGTCCAATTCCTGGAAATTTTATAAATAGTTCTGTTAATTTATCAATTGAATTCATACAATATGTATTAAGTAGTAAGTATTATGTATTATGTATAAAAAATTTGCAAAGCAAATTTTTTCTTAATTTATAATTTAAAATTTTTAATTCGAATTTTAATTTATTAAGACTCTTCTACTTCTTCACCTAAATCAAAATCATCAAAATCGTTTTTATCTATTGATTGAAATGTAGCCTTTTTATCATTGAAATTAAGTTCAATTTTTCCAGTAGGACCATTTCTATGTTTTTCAATTAAAATCTCTGCTAAATTTGACTTACCATTTCCGTCTTCATTATTTTCTCGATGAATAAACATTACAACATCGGCATCTTGCTCAATGGAACCAGAATCTCTAAGATCAGATAAACGAGGCCGTCCTCCTCGACTTTCTACTGCTCGATTTAATTGAGAAAGAGCGATTACAGGAACATCTAATTCACGAGCTAAATGCTTTAGAGAACGAGAAATCTCTGTTACTTGTTGAACCATTGAATCAGATTTTTGAGTTTGAGAAGGGGCCATTAATTGTAAATAATCTACTATTACTAAACTTAAATTATGCTGTCTTTTTAATTTTCTTGCTACAGATCGCATATTTAAAATATTATTAGAAGCTTGATCATCAATAAAAATAGGAGCTTTTGATAAATTATCTAATGACTGTCTAATTAAAGAAAATTCTTGGTCTGTACTTAATTTACCAGTTCTTAATTTCCAAGCATCTACTTGAGAATCTGCCGCTAACATTCTATCAACTAATTGTTGTGAACTCATCTCTAAAGAAAAAATAGCTACTGCTTTAGAATCTTTTACAGCCACCTTTCTAGCTATATCCAAAGCTAAAGATGTTTTACCCATAGAAGGTCTAGCCGCTAAAATAATTAAATCTGAATTTTGAAAACCAGCTAATTTATTATCTAATTCTCTAAAACCTGTTGGAACTCCTCTTAATTCTCCTTGAGTTTCATGTAATTTATTTAATCTTTCCCATGCTTCTCCTAAAGCATCTTTCATTTTTACATAAGAACGAGACATCAAAGAACTGGTTACCTCAAAAATACTTTTTTCTGCTTTGTCTAAAGAATGTTCTAATGAATCTTTTTCTGAATAACCTAATTCTGAAATCTGTTCAGATACACCAATTAATCGTCGCATCATATATTTTTTATGCACAATTTTAGCATAATGTTTTGCATTAGCTGAAGAAGGAACTGTTCCAGCTAGTTCTCCTAAAAACTCATTACCTCCAATCTGATCCAATTGATTATGTTCTTTCAATTTAGTAGCTAAAGTTAATAAATCTATAGGCTCTTTTTTAGAAAACAAATCCATCATAGCTCTAAAAATTAAACGGTGTTTTTCAGAATAAAAACAATCATCAGAAATAACATCAACAATATCAAAAAGTACTTCTGACCGAAGCATTATAGAACCTAATAAAGCTTTTTCAGAATCTGTGTTTTGAGGAGGAACTCTTAATCCTGAACTAGTAATATAATTATCTGTGATCGTTTGCATATTTATATTCTATCATAAATAAAAAAATGTAAATCTTGCTTTTTTTATAAAAAAGGGGATAAAAAGGGGATAACTAAAGCTCATTAAAATACGAAAACATAAAAACATGAAAACACCCATACTAAAAAACAACTCAATTACTCCAATCGATTGGAGTAGATGATTAAAAATCTAAAATTTATAATCCGTAATCCAGAGAAACTATTATTTTTTATCAAAAATCTTAGTTTCTTTAAAACTGTCCTTCACCTCAAATCCCAAAGCCGCAATTTTATCTCTCAATCTATCCGATTCTTCCCAATTTTTATTTTCACGAGCTTCTTCTCTTTGAGAAATCAAAACCCGAACTTCTTCAGAGAGCTCAGCCAATTCTAATCTTCTAGAGCTACCAAGGTTTTTTTCTAAGTCTAAACCAAGAACTTTATCAAAATCAAAAATTGTAGCTAATTTATCTTCATTAGATAAATTAGATTTCAAAATTTCTGATATCAAAGCTAGACCTTGGGACACTCCAAAATCATCACTTAATTTTTCTTTAAATGAATTTTTGAATTCTTCTGATACTTGACCAACAATATCACCTAAATTAGATAGGGAACTAATTAATCCATCATAACCTTTCTGGGAGGCTTCCATTGATTCCCAAGTAAAATTCTGTTTAGAACGATAATGAGCTTGTAAAAAGAAAAATCTTAAAGCCAAAGGGTTAAAACCTTTACTCCTAATGTCTTCTAAAGTATAAGCATTTCCTGCTGATTTTCCCATTTTCTTTCCATCTACAGTTAAATGCTCATTATGTAACCAATAATTTGTAAATTTAACTTCATTTGCTGATTCGCTTTGAGCTATCTCATTTGTATGGTGAATAGGGATATGTTCAACTCCTCCCATATGGATATCTATCGTATCTCCTAAATGTTTTTTTGACATTGCAGAACATTCAATATGCCATCCAGGAAAACCTTCTTTTTCAAAAGCTGGCCAAGTTTGTAAAGCATTTTTGTGTTTACCTGTTTTGAACATCCAAACAGCAAAATCGTTAGAATTTCTTTTTTGTGGATCAGTAACATCTCCAACTCCTGCTCCTGATTTTAAATCTTTCAAAGATTGCCCTGATAATTGAGTATAATTTTCCACTTTTGAAATATCAAAATAAATGGCCCAATCAGTTTGATAAGCAAATTCTTTATCCAACAAAACTTGAATCATATCTATCATTTCTTGAATATAATCGGTTGCTCTACATACAGTTGTAGGAGTTAAGATATTCATTTCTTTAATATCTTTTTCATAAATAGAAATATATTTATCGGCTATTTCAGTAGGGGATAAACCTTCTTTCTTAGACCCTTTTTCCATTCTATCTTCTCCTACATCAGCATCTCCCTCGTTATCTCCAGTTAAATGACCTACATCTGTATAATTAGATACAAAATTTACATCATATCCTAAATATTCTAAAGAACGGCGAATCGTATCTGCACAAACTCCTCCACGCATATTTCCGATTTGTTGAATAGAATAAACTGTAGGTCCACAATAATAAAAAGAAACCTGCCCATTTTTAAGCGGTTTGAATTCTTGTTTTTCTCTTCCTAATGTATTGTATATTTTTAAAACCATTTTTTGTATTTAAAGAAAGCAAACATAAATATAGTTCCTACCATCATTCCTATTAGAATTATCCAAAAATCATGATTATTACCTATGATTGGAGTATTTTCAGTATTCATAGAAAACAAAGCCGCAAATAAAGACAATGGGAAAGTAACAAAAGCCAAAATTGTAAAAATTTTCATTGTTTCATTTTGTTTAGTAGTCAAAAGAGAATCATTGGTTTCTCTTAACTCTTTCAAATTTTCTTGGTTTGTTTTAAGAAGATGATAAACTTTTCGATATTTATCATTAACTGATCTTAAATAATGTAAAAAATCTCTCCCAAATAATTTTTCTCCAACAGTTTCCAAAGAATCTAAAACTTCTCTATGATGAATAGTAGCTTGTTTAAAATCTAACAAATTATGTCCCATTCTAGAAATTTCTTTTACCATCAATTTTTCTCTACCGTTAAAAATATATTGTTCCATTTCTTTTTGAAGACTTTCAAAACGATCTAATTCATTTAATAAAGCTCCGTACAATTTTTGAGTTATATAAAAAAATAAATATCCTGCGTGTAAATTCTGATTTTCATCTGTATTTAAAATAGTATCCACTTCAAAAACTTTAGTAAATTGATCCAAAGGATTTACTGATTCATAACGAACGGTAATAATAAAATCCTTTCCTACAATAAAATCAACTTCTTTACTAACAAATTGTCTTGTTTTTACCTCTTTTCTCAAAAAAGGAAAATGTAAAATTAAATAAATATAATCAGTATGTAAATCTACCTTAGGCTTAAAAGTAGGCATTAATAATTCATCAGCTACTAATGGATGTAATTTATACTGACGCATTAAATCACGGACTTCTTCTTCAGTTGGTCTTTCTATATCTATCCAAGTTATATTTTGTGAAGTATATTTTTTTAACATAATATTTTTCTTATGAGCGATAGCGAATTAGAAAAATATGACCCCGTTTAACCTGTCTGCCGACAGGTAGGTTGAATTTCATAGAAATTCAAAACATTTTATTTTTTGTTAAAAAAATAAAATAATATTTAACTGGGGTGACTTCACTAATTTACTACTTGTTTTAATGTTTTCGTATTTTAATGTTTTCTATTTTAACATAATAAATTAATAAGTAGTAGATAAAGTGTGGAAATAAATATTGTTAAACACTTACCAATTTGATAAGTTTTCTATAATTTGAGATAATATATTCTGAAATGAGAAAAACCAAAAATAAAAAAATCTTTTTTAAATTTCTAAAAAATATTTCCAAACAGATACCTCTAATTATAGCAGGGCTTATTTTAATAACCACTAGTTTTTTTCTAGGAATTAAATATGAAAATACACAAAATAATTTAAATCATATTTTAAACAAAGATTTAAATCAACCAAAAGAAATAAGTTTTGATACCTTTTGGAAATCTTGGGAAATTTTAGATGAAAAATTCGTTAGTGATAACAAAGAAGAAATATTAGATCAAGATAAAATATGGGGAGCAATTAAAGGATTAGCTAATTCTTTTGAAGATCCCTATACTGTTTTTATGCCTCCTTCTGATTCAGCTATTTTTGAAAGTGATATTAAAGGAAATTTTGAAGGAGTAGGAATGGAGGTAGGAATTCGAGATAATACCTTAATGGTCATAGCTCCTTTAAAAGATACTCCCGCCGAAAGAGCAGGGATTAAACCTCAAGACAAGATCTTAGAAATTGACGGAATCTCTACTTTAAATATGAGTACCAGTGAAGCAGTAAAGATAATCCGAGGAGAAAAGGGAACAGAAGTAATTTTATTAATTGATAGAAAAGAAGAAAAAGAAAATATAGAAATATCTATTATCAGAGATGTAATTGACATTCCTACGATAAATACCGAAATTAAAGAAGACGTGTTTATTATTCATCTATATAGTTTTACAGCAACTTCTCCTAATTTATTTAGAGATGCTTTACGAGAATTTATAGAAGCTAACACTAATAAATTAATTATTGATTTAAGAGGAAATCCAGGCGGTTATTTAGAAGTAGCTAATGATATAGCTAGTTGGTTTTTACCGATGGGAAAAGTGGTTGTAACTGAAAATTATGGAGAAAATAATTCTGATAAAGTTCATTCTAGTAGAGGTTATAATATTTTCAATGATAAATTACAACTAGTTATCTTAATTAATGGGGGATCAGCTTCAGCTTCAGAAATTTTAGCGGGAGCTTTACGAGATTACGGAAAAGCTACCTTAATAGGCACAAAATCTTTTGGGAAAGGATCTGTACAAGAATTAGTCAAAATTACTCCAGAAACTTCTTTAAAAGTAACAGTAGCTAGATGGTTAACTCCTTTAGGTAATTCAATTTCTAAAGATGGATTAAGTCCAGACATTGAAGTAGAAATAACAATTGACGACATCAAAGCAGGAAAAGATCCTCAGATAGAAAAAGCTATTGAATACCTTAAGAACAAATAGAACTCCCCTTGATTTATTTTTAAAAACAACTACTATTTAAATAGTTGTTTTTTAATTTATAATTTATCAAAAAAGGAGTAATTTATGTTAATTATTAGTGTAATATTAGGAGTTTCTATTTTATTTAATTTCTATATTTTTTATAGAGTTATAAAAATAGAAAGAAAAATTGAAGGGATTGCTTATGAAGAAATTCTTGATGGAAGTGAATAAAATGCCAAATAAAAAAATCAGAGTTACTAAATGTGTGTACCTAAAACAATTTTAAAACTATTCCTGATATAAAAGCTATCGCTGATTTTTGAAAATTAGAAGATTATGATTAATCTCTTGCATTTTGTTTTAAAAAATAGTATATTAACTATCAGTAGAGTTTTTGAAACTAATTTGGGTTGTGGATGGGAACGATAGACACAACCAACTACCAATTGACCGTATTTACATTTCTTGGATAGCTTCTAAGTAAAATTTAAATAATGGGTATACCCTGAAAAAAAGGCAGGTAGAAAATGAAAAAAGCCTAATATTGACTCTGCTGCAGCTGCAATACTGAACGATTTTAAGCAAGAGGATTGATAATCTACTTAAAATCGTTCAGTCACCACCTTTCATACATTTATGCTATGAGAGGTATTTTTATTGACAAAAAATTGTTAAAAAGTTATTCTTAAAGTAGGAATAATTTATGGGTTAATTAAGAGTCCCACCTTATATCATTTAATTTTCCTTGATGTAAGCCATTTTGACCACTAATCAAAAAAACTTTTAATTAACCCGCCCCTTTCTAGTAATTTTTTAGAAGGGTTTTTTGTTTGCAAAATACTACTTTATATAATAAACTAGTTGGATAAAAGATAGATTATACAAATTAAATCTATATAATCATTTCTGAGTGAGAGTAAAATTACCCACTCACCCAGTAGAAAAGAGTTATTAAAAAAATAATAAGAATTGAAAGTTTTATCTTAATATTGATTAGGACAACACTTTCATGGGTGAGGGGTTAAGATTTTCTAACCTGCCGGCAGGCAGGAATAAATCTTTCTCGCTTTGCTCAAAAATTCATTAAGAAAATCTATAATGAAAGTAATACTACTACAAGACATTGCAAAAATAGGAAAAAAATTTGATATTAAAGAAGTGGCAAATGGATATGCTCTTAATTTTTTATTTCCTAAACAACAAGCTAAATTAGCTACAGACAAAGCCGTTAAAGAAATACAAGAAGAAAAGAAAAAATATCAAGAAATATTAAAATTAAAAAATGAAAAATTAAAAGAAATTATCAACAATATAAAAGAATCTAAAATTGAAATTTCAACTAATATCAATGAAGAAGGTAAATTATTTGCAGGGATAGGAGTTAAAACAATTGCTAAAGCTATATTAGACAAAACAGGAGAAACTATTGATTCTGAAATTTTAGAATTAAAAAATCCTATTAAAGAAATAGGAGAGCATGAAATCGGTATTAAGATAGAAGACAAGATAATTAAATTAACTGTTGAAGTAAAAGCCAATAAATAAAATTTCAAAAAATAAAAAATTCACACAAATGTGTGAATTTTTTATTTTTATATAATGTTTGCTACTTTTCGTCTTTTTGTAGATCCATCAAAACTTTTTTTTCTTTTTTCTGTAAACTTAATCTTTCCTTCTTTTACTGCAAAAAGAGTATGATCTTTTCCTACTCTTACATTTTTTCCAGCTAATATTTTAGTACCTCTTTGACGCACTATAATAGAACCTACTTTTGCAGGTTGTCCATCATATAATTTAGTACCAAGATATTGTGGGCCTGAATCTCTAAGATTTTTTGCTGATCCTGCAGCTTTTTTATGTGACATATTTTTAAGGAGTGAAACGACTATATCTATGATATAAACTTCCTCAACTCGGTAATATGAAAAATCTATTTTTCATGTTACTCTCGTTCTACGTAGTTTATAAAAATAGTCATCCGCCTCAGGCGGATAATATCTTAGTCATTATCGCTCTAGGCGGATAATATCAAAGATATTATTGCTCACTAGTTATTTTTTTTAACAAAATTTAAAAAATTAATGATATAATGGTATCAATAATAATTTAACTGATGCAAAGTATAAAAGAAAAACTAAATAAAATCAAGATAAAAGGGGATAGACTAATTGAAAATAACCAGTTTTTTAATTTGATTTTAATTATTTTAATAGCTTTTTCATCTTTTGGATTAGGAAGATTGTCTTATTTAGAAGAAAAACAAACTCCTATTACTTTAATTACTGAAAATTTAAAAAATCAAAATTTAGCCTCTATAAACTCTTCCCAACAACTTGGAAGCATGGCTTCCAAGTCAATAACAAACAAACCTTTATTATCGACGGGGAAGTATGTTGCTTCTAAAAACAGTAAACTTTACCATGCTCCTTGGTGTTCTGGAGCCCAAAGAATAAAAGATGAAAATAAGATATGGTTTCAAACAAAAGAAGAAGCTGAAGCTAGCGGAAGAACTCCAGCATCAAATTGCAAAGGAATATAACAAAAAATTGTTAACAACAATTTTTTGAATTATAAATTTTAGATTTTAAATTTTAAATTAAAATTTAGTATGTATTATGGCGGCAAATGAAATAAAAACTATCCAAATTTAATAATAATCAAATTGGGATAGTTCGCTTTTATTTATTAACAAAAAGGTCCTTTCAACACCTTATACAAAAATGAATCAGGCCATTGTGTAGAAGCTCTCTCAAAAAACTCTTCAGCTTCTTTTTCTTGTCCCTAAAGAAAAGCAGCAATTTGAGATTTACCCTCTCGGTTAATTATTACGATTCTTGAATAAATAAATTTCTTGTTATCATCCATTCTTCCTCCTCATCTGTTGTTTAAGCGGTCTTATAAACCCAGGAAATATTTTTTGTGATTTTTTTGTTGGAAATATTTTTTTCTCAACAAAATTTTCTGTTTTTTTATTTAAAAAATAGTTTTTAAAAAAGGCTGTTTTTATATCTTTCATTTTTTCTACATAAAAAACAGATTTTTTAAGAATATCCCCCAAACCCTGCATCACAGCAGGATTATTAAAAGAAGAACCAGCCGACTCTAAAATTATAGAATCACAAATAAACAAATTTCGAAGAGATTTTGTAGATAAAACTATAGCTAACTCAGAAATTGAGGATCCGCAAATTAAACAAGTTCTCTCATCATCTATTTCCATTTTTTGAACTAACAAAATTAAAAGACATCTAAGTAATTTTTGTCTTTCTAAAGTTAAATCATTCATCTTATTTCCTTTCAAATTCAAATAAGTAATTAAGTTTTTATATACAATTTCTATCTTTTAGAATATCTAAAAATATATAAGTAGTCAAGTTCTTTAAAAATATATAATAACTATTCCAATCAATTGAAATAATTATATTGCATTATTTTTTTTATAAGAGTAAAATTAAATTAAATTAATAACTAATTCTTTTAAAATTATATGAAGCGAGCATATAATTACATCGTTCGGATTATATAAAAACATATT
>CAZAKQ010000019.1:0-11132 GCA_964486155.1 uncultured Candidatus Saccharibacteria bacterium
CGAATCCCACCCTCTCCGCATTTAAATCTAAAAATACCCTATTGAAGGGTATTTTTAGTTTATATTATGTTATAATTCAAGATATAAATAACCAATAAAATTATGTTATTTTTTAAGAAAAAAGAAAAAAAGAATAAAGAAATTTCTAAAAACGGAAAAGTTAGAACAAAAACTTTGTCTGGTTTTATGGAATTATTACCAGCAGAGCAAATTGTATTCAACAAAATGTTTGATACTATTCGTCAGGCCTATGAATCTTTTGGTTTTATTCCACTAGACACTCCTGTATTAGAAAGAGCAGAAGTCCTCTTAGCTAAAGCTGGAGGAGAAACAGAAAAACAAATTTACCAATTTAAAAAAGGTGATACTGATTTAGCCATGAGATTTGATTTAACTGTACCTTTGGCAAGATATGTGGCTGAAAACAAGAGAGATTTAGCTTTCCCATTTAAACGTTATGCGATGGGAAAAGTTTATCGTGGAGAAAGAGCTCAAGCTGGACGATTTAGAGAATTCTATCAATGTGATATTGATGTGATTGGAGATGAAAAACTAGATCTTCGTTTTGATGCTGAAATTCCAAGTATTATTTATACTATTTTTAAGAAATTAGATTTTGGTAAATTTACTATTCGTGTTAATAATCGTAAAATCCTGAATGGATTATTTGTTGATCTTAAAGTAACTGGAAATACAACTAAAATTATACAAAGTATAGACAGATTAGAAAAAATCGGAGTTGAAAATGTTAAGAAAGAATTAATAGATATAGGAATGACTGGAGAAAATAGTGAGCAAATTTTAAATTTGATTAAATTAAAAGGTTCAAACGAAGAAATTATTTCTAAATTGAAAAATTTTGGAATAGAAAATGAACAATTTAAAGAAGGAGTTGAAGAATTAGAAAAAGTAGCGATGCTTATCAAACAATTCGGAGTACCAGAAGAATATTTTAAAATTGATTTGACTATTGCGCGTGGTTTGGATTATTACACAAGTACAGTTTATGAAACTCAATTAGATGAATATCCAGAAATTGGATCAGTGTGTTCTGGGGGAAGATATGATGATTTAGCTAGTCAATATACTGATAGAAAACTTCCAGGAGTGGGAATTTCTATAGGGTTGACTAGATTATTTGACCAACTTTATAAAAAAGAAGTTTTGAAAATGGGTTCAGCTACTCCTACAAAAGTTTTGATTTTACCTATGACTGAAAATTTTGAATCAAGTTTTGGATTAGCTAATAAATTGCGAGAAAAAAATATTTCTACAGAAATTTCTTTTGATATTGAAGCTAAAATGAAGAAACGATTAGGTTATGCTAATAAATTAGGTATTCCATTTGTAATTTTCATAGGAGAAGATGAAATTCAAAAAAATGTTTATACTTTAAAAAATATGCTAACTGGAGATCAGGAAGAATTCTCTGAAACAGAACTTCTAGAAAAATTATGTTAAAAAACTACCAATAAGGTATCGATACTCTATTGATGGTTTTAAAAACAACCCTATGTCAATTAAGTAGCATAGTGTTGTTTTAATTTTTATTTAATATTAATCCTTCAACTACTTATTCAACTATCACATAGCCGAAATTTAAAATAATAGAGCTTTATAAAACTTATTTATAATGATATATTATAATAATTATTATTAAAAAAATAAAATATGTTTTTTTGGAAAATTATATATATAGTTTATCCTCCGATATTAAGAGTTTTAGAAAAAATTAAAATTCATAATCAAAGACAACCCTATTTAATTGGTTGTTTATGTGATGATAAAAATTACTCTAATTTAAAAGATTATTTAAAAGAACAAGGGTTTGAAGATGCTATTTTGGCATGGAGAGATCCTTGTGAAATTTTAGGAATGAGAAAAACTAAAGGAAAATTTCAATATCATATTCGTTTATTTGAAGATCGGGAAATGAGATGCCATTATGAATATTCTTCAGAAGGAAATCCTTGGAAACATATAAGAGAAACTGTTTTTCTTCCTGAAAAAGAATTCTTTAATGATTTATTGAATGATTTTATTAAAAAAAGTTAATTAACGTTATTAAAATAATAATAATGAAAAAAATATTTTTAAGTTTATTTATAATACAATTTTTTGTTTTTCCGCAAATAATTAAAGCGGAAGATTTAAATATTGAAGAAAGTTCTAAAGAGAAAATAGATATTTATTTCTTTGAAAGAGAGGATTGTTCTTTTTGCGCAAAAGAAATGGCTTTCTTTAAAGATTTAATTACAAAAAGAGATGATTTTAATTTGATAATTATTGATATCAACCAAGAAGGGAATAGACAGCAATTTGATTTACTTACAGATAAATATAATTTACCAAAAGTAACTCCGACTACAATTATTGGAGAAAATATTTTTCAAGGCTTTGATTCTCCAGAAACTACTGGACAACAAATTATTGATTTAATTGAACAAGCTAAATTAAATCAAAAAATAAATTCCGGAAATCTTGATTTAAAACAGAGTTTCGATTTTAAAATTCCTTTTGCTGGAGTAGTAAATGTAAAAGATCTTTCTCTTTTTTCTTTGGCTTTTATTCTAGGACTTGTTGATGGTTTTAATCCTTGTGCTATGTGGGTATTAATAACATTTTTATTAATTTTATGGCAAGTTAAGGATCGTCGTAAAATGCTTCAAGTAGCTAGTTTGTTTATAGTAGCTGAAGCTATAATGTATTGGCTGATTTTGAATTTTTGGTTTAAAACTTGGGACTTTATTGGTTTAGATAAAATAATTACTCCTGCTATCGGTTTATTAGCTCTAGGAGCTGGACTTTATTTTATACATCGTTATTGGAAAAATCGTGGGAAATTAGTATGTGATACTGATATAGAAAAACAATCTAAAACAGAACAAAAAATTCAAAGTTTGATAAATGGTCCAATGACAATAATAAGTGCTTTAGGAATAATTGGAGTAGCTTTTTCAGTAAATATTATAGAATTTGCTTGTTCGATAGGAATTCCTCAAGCTTTCACAAAAATTTTAGAATTAAATCAATTGAGTTTACTGGCAGAACAATTTTATATACTTTTATATACAATTGCTTACATGATTGATGATTTTTTGATTCTAGGATTAGCTCTTTATGGCTTTAGTAAATTCTATACGGTGGGGCAAAAGTATTCTAATTTATCTTCTTTAATTGGTGGAATTTTGATGATTATTTTAGGTTTGATACTCTTAATTGCCCCTGATATTTTGGTTTTTTAAAATGAATCCCGTTAGAGATTTGGCGGGGCTAAAGTTATAAGTTTAATTTAAGATTATTTACTAAAAGTTTAGGGACTTGTCCCGTTAGAGATACTTTTAGTAAAGTATCTCTAACGGGATGAATAAATTTTTAGATAATATAGAAATACCAGAATTTGTTTCTAGAGGAGGGCAGAAACTTAAATTTGCTTTGGAAAAATTCAATATAAATGTGGAAGGAAAAATTTGTGCTGATTTAGGGTGTAGTATAGGGGGTTTTACCGATTGTCTTTTGCAAAAAGGAGCTAAAAAAGTTTATTCAGTGGATACTGGGAAAGATATTTTAGAATGGAAAATAAAAGAAGATGAAAGAGTTGTATTTTTAGGAAAAGAAAATGCTCTGCATGTGGAATTACCTGAGAAAGTAGATTTTATTTCTATTGATGTAGGTTGGACTCCTCAAAAATTAATAATTCCTAAGGCTTTGTCTTTATTAAAAGATGGTGGAGAAATAATTTCTTTAATTAAACCTCATTATGAAATAGATAAAGAATTATTGAGCAAGGGAAAAGTTCCAGAAGAACACCTACTTGAAGTGATAGAAAAAATAAAACAAGATTTTGTAGATTTAGGTTTAAATTTTTCAGAAATTATAGAATCTCCAATTTTGGGAACAAAAGGAAAAAATAAAGAATACTTAGTTCATATTCAAAAATAGTATATAATAATTAAGATGAAATATTTAGGAATTGATTATGGAGAAAAAAATGTGGGTATAGCTATCTCTGATGATGGTGGAAATTTAGCTTTTGCAAAAACCGTTTTAGATAATGATAACCAGTTTTTAGAAAATATTTTGGAAATTATTAAAGAAGATAAAATTGAAGCTATTGTAATAGGGGAATCTAAAAATTTAAATGGAGAAGAAAATCCCATTCAACAAAAAATTTTAAAATTTAAGCAGGACTTGGAGAATAATGTTAAAATATCTATACATTTTGAACCTGAATTTTTGACTAGTATGGAAGCCCGAAGATTACAGGAAGATGTTAAAAAAATTGATGCTTCTGCTGCAGCTTTAATCCTCAAGTCTTATATAGACAAGAAGAGAGTTAAAAGTTCATAAAGTTCAAATTTGTGAAACAAATTTTTTTCCTAAAAGCTATCAGTTAATATACTATCAGCTAAACCATGTTTAAATATTTAAATAAAACAAAACAGTCTTTAAAAGATTGGTCACATAATCATTCTCAAGGAGAAAATGCTAAATTATGGTTAGCTATTTTTTCTTTCACTGAGGCTTCTTTTTTTCCTATTATTGCTGATGTTTTTCTTTTGGCAATTTTATTAGGAAATGGAGTTAGATGGGTTTATTACTCATTTATTACTACTATATTTTCAGTTTTAGGGGCAGCTTTTGGTTATTTAATTGGTTTGTTGTTTTTTGATTTAATTGGAGAATTCATAATACAAACATATAATTTACAAAGTCAAATGTTGGTGGTTGGGGAAATGTTTGCTAATAATTCTTTTTGGGCTATATTTATTTCTGCTTTCACTCCTATTCCGTTTAAAGTTTTTACAATTTCGGCTGGTTTTTTCAAAATAAATTTTTGGATATTTATTTTAGCTTCTATATTAGGAAGAGGAATGAGATTTTTTGCAGTAGGATATTTAGTAAAATGTTTTGGTAAACAAATGGCTCATTATGCTTTTAAATAT
Source organism: uncultured Candidatus Saccharibacteria bacterium (assembly GCA_964486155.1). GTDB lineage: Bacteria > Patescibacteriota > Minisyncoccia > Phycocordibacterales > UBA12079 > JAHITU01. Next base: position 4,947 of record CAZAKQ010000019.1, read on the forward strand.
TTTAATTATTTAACTCTAATAATTTTTGTTTTGATTCTTTTGATTTTGTTTTTATAAGATTGATTTTAAAGTGAGTCTTAAATGTAAAAAATCTTTACTATTACGAATTTTCTAAAAAAATTATTTTGCATTCATCCTTAATTTTGGTAGCTAAGGCTACGAAAAATCTCGTCTTTATACAAACTAACATTTTTATTTAAATTCTCATTACGTAAATATTTTTGTAATTTAAGACAATTAGTGGTATATTTTTGTAACAAATTGTAAATTGCCCCCGTAGTTCAATGGATAGAACAGAAGTTTTCTAATCTTCCGATGTAGGTTCGATTCCTGCCGGGGGCACAAAATAACAAAACCTAGCAAAATTTTGCTAGGTTTTGTTATTTTGTGTCTCTAGAGAAAGCAAATAGTTTTACTTTCGTCAGGAATCGAACGGCGGAATATGTTGTGAACGATAGCGAGCAATTATGAGCTGTGTCCCGCGGTTCTTAATACAATTTCGAGCGATGGCGAAGAATTTTATTTAGAAACCTTCAGGACGAGACTGCCGGGGCACAATAAAAAACAAACACTTCAATTATTGAAGTGTTTGTTTTTGTTGTGGGCGATGAGGGATTTGAACCCCCGACCTTTTCGGTGTAAACGAACTGCTCTACCAACTGAGCTAATCGCCCTTATTTGATTTGAGTATATATTATAGTTTTTTTACAAAAAATACAAGCAACTTTGTAAAATTTATGGTAAAAATATAGAGTAGAAATATGAAAATCAGAAAACTATTTGAAAATGAAGAAGTTATTGTGGTGAATAAACCAGCGGGTTTAGTAGTGCACTCAGATGGGAAAACAGAAGAATCTAATCTCTGTGATTGGATTTTGGAAAATTATCCTGAAATTGAAAATGTAGGAGAGCCTTTGATTTTGCAAAATGGAACTGAAATTAAACGCCCAGGAATTGTACATCGATTAGATAGAGAAACTAGTGGAGTTTTAATCATAGCGAAAACCCAAGAATCTTTTTTAAATTTAAAAGAGCAATTTCAAAATAAAGAAGTAAAAAAGATTTATAAAACCTTTGTATGGGGAAAAATGAAGGAAAATGAAGGGATAATAGACAGACCTATCGGAAAATCTGGAAAAGATTTTAGACAATGGTCAGCTCAAAGAGGAGCCAGAGGAAAATTAAGAGAAGCGATTACAGAATATAGAGTTTTAAAATCTAACGAAGAATTTTCATATCTAGAAATAAATTTAAAGACTGGTAGAACTCATCAAATTAGAGTACATATGAAGGCAGTTAATACTCCTGTGGTAGGAGATAAACTATATGCTCCTAAACAAGATTATGCTTTAGGGTTTGAGAGAGTTGCCTTACATGCTTTTTCAGTAAGGTTTTCTTTAATAAGTGGAGAAAAAGTTGAGATAGAAGCTTCTTTACCAATTGATTTTGAAAAAGCTTTAGGGATGATTGCAGAATAAGCTTATTTATGATAAAGTTTGGCGGTATAAATAATAAAAACTATAATGAATTTAGAAACAATTAAAATTTCATCAGTAAATATTGAAGATAGAAAAAAGCTTGGAATAAAAGCAGGTGATACTGTGCGTGTTTGGGTGAAAATTGAAGAAAAAGGAAAAACCAGAACTCAGGCTTTCGAAGGTTTGGTTTTAGCTAGAAAGCATGGAAATGAAGCAGGTGCGACATTTACTGTTCGAAAAGTGGCTAGTGGAGTGGGTGTGGAAAGAATTTTCCCTCTATATTCTCCTATGATTGACAAAATTGAAATTGTTAAGCGAGCAAGAGTAAGAAGATCAAAACTTTATTTCATTCGAGAAAAAGTAGCTAGAGAAATTAGACGACAAATGAGAAAAATGAAGATGGTAGACCTTGCTACTAAGAGTGATGCTGAAGAAAAAGAAAGATTAGAAAAAGAAGCAGAACAAGCTAAGGTTGATGCAGAAGATACAAAAAAAGAAGTAGCGGAAGAAAAGAAAGAAGAAAAAATAGAAACTCCAGAAAAAGAAGAAGTAGAAACTGAAGCCGAAATTGATAAAAAAGCAGAAGAAGTAGAAAAAGAAATCTTAGAAGAAGAAATAAAAGAAGAAGTAAAAAAATAAATTTTAAATAATTGATAAAAAATACTGAATTAAATATTCAGTATTTTTTATTTATCCACATATCTTATATTCTATCATTCTATAGAATGATAGAATATAAGATATGAAAAAGGTTAAAAAACAAACAGAGGGAAAAAGATTAGAGAGATTTTTTAAAGGACCTTCTAATCATAGAAGGATAGATATATTATTTTTTGTTGAAAAGAATCCAAGTGCTAATCTTTTTGATATTGCTGATGGATTAGATACCGACTATAAAGTTATTGCTCAACATACAGAAAAACTTGTTTTAGCAGGTTTATTAAATAAACAATATGTTGGTAAACCAGTTTCCCATAAACTTTCTCCGTATGGGAAAAGATTCATAACTTTTTTAAAAACCTTTTTATAAAACTACATTCTATCATTCTATAGAATGATAGAATGTAGTTATGTTAAATTTTTGATTGAAAAAAGGGGGGAAATAGAGTATAAATATATGGTTAAATATGGCGGTGTTGGTGTAATGGTAACACTACAGTTTGTGGTACTGTCGACACGGGTTCAATTCCCGTACACCGCCCAAAAATACAAAAACTAAACACCCCAACGCGTTGGGGTGTTTAGTTTTTTAGTGTATTTGATATACTTTAATTATGAAAACTAAATTAATTAAAAATTGTAAAAAGCTTTTGAGTGCTTATAAGTTTGGGGAACTTGGGCAAACTATAATGCCAGAAGATTCTAACCCTGGGTTTTCTAAAAATCAGCAAGAAATGAGATTAGCTTATTTTACTTTACCAATGGCTTTAAATTATCAAAGAGATAGTTATAAGCTTTGGGAATCAGCTTTGAAAACTTGGAATGATAAAAATACAAAAGATATATTTGATATCAAATTAGTTTCAAAAATGACAGAAGTAGAACTTAGAAAAAAATTACTTAAATATAAATTAGCTTTTCAGACAAATAAACGCATTAATAATTGGAAAACTATATCAGAAATTATTTTAAAAGAGTGGGGAAGTTTTTCTAATTTTATAAAATCTACAAATAATAATTTTCTTGTTTTAAAAAATTTAGTTCAGATTAAATATAAAAAAGATTTTCCGTATCTTTCTGGTCCAAAAATATTTAATTACTGGTCTTTTATTTTAGGAGAATACTGTGAAATAAAATTAAAAAATAAAAAATATATTGACATTGTTCCAGATACTCATATTACAAAATGTTCTGTTAAATTAGGAGTAATTACAAAAAAAGAAGCAGGTGAGCTTTCTAAAAATGAAATTTCTAAAAAATGGAGAGTGATTCTTGAAGGTTCTAAAATTACTCCTATTGAAATGCATGCACCTCTTTGGTTTTGGAGTAGAAATGCTTTTATTATCGACGTAGTGCGAGAGTAATAGAAAAATGTAGCGAAGCAAAATGTTTCTATTGAGCTCTGTGTTTACCAATACAAGGCTTTTCACTTGGGAACGAAACACCCAAGTAAAACACTCAAGTAAAAAGTTTGGTAATTTTTCTATTGCCGAGCCGAGGAGTTAATACAGATGAATATCTTGAAGCTTACTTCGAGATAGCACAAGCAAAACGAATTCCTATAATATCTTGTTAGCTTGCTGTGAGGAATCTTTATTTATAAAATTTAATTAAATAATATGATATACACTAAAAAAGGAGATAAAGGAGAATCAGAAGTTTTTAATGGAGAGAGATTTTCTAAAGATAACCAAATTTTTGAAGTTTTGGGGGTTTTGGATGAAGTTAGTTCTTTGGTTGGAATTTGTAAAATTAAATCAAAGGATTTTAATGAAAAAGTAAATGATTTAAAATTAAAAGAAGTTTTGGAAAAGATACAAAAAGATTTATTTATAATTCAATCGCAGGTTGTAGGAGCAGATAAAAAAATAAAAAAAGAAAATATTAAATGGTTGGAAGAAAATATCGATTTTATTGAAAAACAAATTCCTGAGCTTAAAAAATTTATTATAGCTGGAGGTTCAGAGCTGGCTGTAAATTTAAATTACATAAGAACAATAGTTCGTAAAGTAGAAAGAAAAATTGTTGCTTTAAGCCAAAAACAAGAATTGGATTCAAGTATTTTAATTTATGTAAATAGGTTGTCGGATTTATTTTTTGTTTTATATAGATTTGTTAATTCCAAAAAAGAATACAAGGAAAAATATTTTTGATATAATAAAAGGATGAATCCCGTTAGAGATTTGGCGGGGCTAAAGTTATAAGTTTAATTTAAGATTATTTACTAAAAGTTTAGGGACTTGTCCCGTTAGAGATACTTTTAGTAAAGTATCTCTAACGGGATGAAAACAATTTTAATTACAGGGATTGATAGCGGAATTGGGAGATCGACGGCTCAGAAGTTTTTGGATGAGGGATTTTTCGTAATGGGAACTTCTTTAGCAGAACAAATAGATTATTCTCATGAAAATTTAAAAGTTTTTCAAATGGATTTGCTTTCAGACGAGTCTATAAATAATTGTGTGCAAGAAATTAAAAATTTTAATAAAAAAATAGATATTTTGATAAATAATGCTGGAGTGATGTTAGATAAAGAAGAAACGATTGTTGTAAAAGAAAAATTAAGAAAAACTTTGGAAATAAATTTGATTGGACTTATAGATTTTACAGAACAAATTTTGTCTGAAATAAATGAAGGAGGACATATTTTAAATATTACCTCTGTAGCGGGATCTATGCACAAAACTGAAAACGGGATCAGTCGAATGCCAAATCATTATCCTAGTTATAAGATTTCTAAGTATGCTTTAAATATGTATACAAAAACTTTAGCTTTGCGGTTGAAAGATAAGTTGATGGTATCAGCAGTTCATCCTGGTTGGACCAGAACTAATATGGGGGGACAAGATGCTAATATCAGTCCAGAAAAATCAGCTCAAGATATTTTCAATTTTGCAATTACTCAGCCAGAGACAGGTCAATTTTGGTTTAAAGGAGAAAAATATAATTGGTAGAGTTAAAAACTTAGTGTTATAATAAATAAATCTTTTAGATGTTAACAACTAATCTACTTGTCGATAGACAGGTTAAAAAATATTATGGTAAAAAAAGAAAATAAAATTTGTCCTGAAAGTTATCAGGACTGTCTTCATAGAATATTAAAAGTTATAGCTTTTGTATTAATTGTATTAGCTTTATTTTTGTTAGTAAAAACTTATGGAGCATTAAAAACTAATACATTTATAGGACAAGATATTATAGCTCGTAATACTATTTCTGTAACAGGAGAAGGAGAAGTTTCTGCTGTACCAGATATAGCTAATTTTTCTTTTTCAGTGAAAGAAGAAGCTAAAACAGTTGAAGAAGCTCAAATAAAAGCAACTGAAAAGATGAATAAAGCTTTAAATTTTTTGAATGAAGTTGGGATTAATGAAAGTGAAATTAAAACAACAGGATACAGTATATATCCTCGTTATGAATGGTGGTCTAAAGAAGTTCAATGTTTAGTAGCTCCTTGTCCTCCAGTAGATAGACAAAGAATTTTAGTTGCTTATGAAGTTAGTCAAAATATTTCTGTAGAATTAAAAGATATAGATAATGCTGGAAAAGTTTTAGCCGGAATTGGGTCTTTAGAGGTAACTAATGTAAGTGGTCTTAATTTTGATATAGATGAAAAAGATAAATTAAAAAGAGAGGCTCGGCAAATAGCAATTGATGAAGCTAAATCAAAAGCTAAAGAATTAGCTAAAGATTTAGGAGTTAAATTGGTGAGAATAGTGTCTTATTCATCAGATGATGGTAATCATCGATATGCTTATCCGATGATGGAAAAAAGTATGTTTGGAATGGGAGGTTCTGATATGGCTATTCCAGAAATTCCAGTAGGGGAAAATGAAATTAAATCTACAGTCTATATTACTTATGAGATTAAATAATTTTATATTAAAATTATTTTAGAAATAAGATTTATAATCTAAGAAAAAATTAAGATTTTATTCTCGATTTTTTCTTAATAGATAGGATTTGCTTGTTCTATTATCCAGCACTATTTTTCCTAACTTAGGAAAAATAGTGCTGGGTAAGGAACTGTGAGGTTTTTAAATTAAAA
>CAZAKQ010000020.1:0-10466 GCA_964486155.1 uncultured Candidatus Saccharibacteria bacterium
AAACTAATTAACTAAAAGGTAACAACACCAAAAACTAAGAGATTTAATGAAAAAACAAAAAACCTAAACTCAAAAAACCTAAATATTTGTTTATTTTTTATTTAAAGAACTTCTTTTATCTCCTTTATGAAGACATTTCTGGGTTGAAAAGTGTTCAGTTTTTCAATCCCAGCCGATGTCTTCAAAAACAACGGTTTGTAAAATGTGCATTTGCAATTATCCCCCGTCGGACGATAATCTATCAAATTTAGTGACAAAGTTTGCATTTTGTATGAATTCTTAGCATTTTACTTAGCAAACGGGTTTTAATATAAAAGTATATTTTAATCTCTCTTTCTTAAACTTCACTTACGGGCTGTTAAGACACCCTTAGATTATTTTTTAAAATAATCTAATCAGAAATTAAAATATTTTTATATTTCCCTTCTTATATTTAAAGAACTTTATTAGATTTATCTGTCATTAGATAGATTTCTCTAATATCTCCTTCCTCTTGCATATTGCATGGAGAGTAGAAAAAGTAATTGTGTTGTCTCTGAAGTTATATTTAGAACTCAAATTACCTTTTTCTACTCTTCAAACAAAAAATCGGTTGTTTAATTCTTTTGGAAAAGAATTAAACAACCGATTTTTCGACTTGTTAAACTCCTTCCTCAAAAAGTTTTTATTTAATTTTTAAAGTATTCTTGCTCTTTCTTAACGGTACATTGTATATGATAGCATATCTAATTGTATTTGTCAAGTGTTTTTAACCCTTTATTTTCAACATTTCTTTATTAACTGTATATAATATATCATATCACAAATTATTTGTCAAGCTTTTTTATCAACTTAATTTTTCTCAAATCTTTTAATCAACTGTCCATAATATATCATATTATATATATTTTGTCAAGTATTTGTACTCGGGTATAATTAACAAGATGGAACAGTGGATAAATAATCTGGTAATGTAATAAAGGTTGTTTGAGGTGTTTTGATTTGAAAAAATCTATACAGAGGTATTTTTATAGATAAATGACTAAAATACGGCTTAACTAAGCCATATTTTATTAAATATTGAGTTTTAATGTTAAAATTGGTTTTTTCTATATAAAATCAATAAAATCATTATTTATAGCCATATTTTTATGTTTTTTGAGTTTAATAAGTAATATTTACTTATTAATAGTAAGTAAGCTTAAAATAATTAAGAGATCCGACCTCAAAATCGGTTTAACAAAGCGATATAACTAAAGATTACTGGTATACACGTTAAGAGGTCGGACCTCGTTTATTTCTACTTTCTGCATTTAACATTCTATTTTTTATCATTATGGTATAATGATGTTAATATGAAAGGTCTAAAACAACTAAAAACTGAATATTTAGAGTATTTAGAGATAGAAAAAGGACGATCTTTAAAGACTGTAGAGAATTATGATAGATATTTAAGTAGATTTTTGGAGTATTTGAGCTCAAATTCCCCTACTGCTATTACTGATAAAAAAATGCGTAAATATCGTTTATGGTTGAATAGACAAGAATCTGGTAATAATTTAGAAACTTTAAAGAAAAGAACTCAGAATTATCATTTAATAGCTTTGCGAGGTTTTTTAAAATATTTAGTTAAACGAGAGATTAAGTCCTTAGCCCCTGAAAAAATTGAATTAGCTAAAGTTGGAGAAAGATCTTTGGATTTAATTTCTTCTCAAGAACTTAAAAGATTATTGGGTGTTCATAAAGACAAAGATTTGAAATCTTTAAGGAACAAAGCGATTTTAGAATTACTTTTTTCTACAGGATTAAGAGTTTCTGAGTTATGTGCTTTAAATTCAGATATTGATTTAAAAAAAGACGAAATGTCAGTTCGGGGTAAAGGAGATAAAGTCCGAGTAGTTTTTTTATCTAATTCTGCTAAAAAAGTCATTAAAGAATATTTAAATAAAAGGAAGGATATGGAAGAAGCTTTATTTGTTTCTTTGGTTTCAAATAGAGAAAATAACCGATTAACTCCAAGATCAGTAGAGAGATTGGTAAAACAGAGTGCTATTCAAGCAGGGATAACTAAGAAAGTAACCCCTCATATTATCAGACATAGTTTTGCCACAGATTTATTGGAGAACGGAGCTGACTTGAGATCAGTTCAAATGATGTTAGGGCATTCCGATATTTCAACTACTCAAATTTATACTCATATGACAGATAAACATTTAAGAGATGTTCATAAAAAATTCCATAATAAGAAATAAAGAAACAAAAAATACTCCAATCGATTGGAGTATTTTTTTGTTTTAGTATTATATATCAAGTATTAAGTAAAAAATTTACAGAGTGAATTGTTTATATATAATACATACTGCTTGATATATAATACTAGATGTCTTTTATAAAAGACATTTATAAGTTATCCACATTATGTCCTTTACAATGTCTTTTATTTAAAATATTATAAAGGACAGTAGTTCTTTTACAGTTTATGGTTTTTTATAAATTTAAATTAAGTTATAGTTAATATTTGAATTTATACAAATCTTTATATATAAATAAATCTTTTTATTTTGAAAGTTTATAAAAGATTTATATAAAAGAAAGCCTCTGTTTTCTTTTAAAAAGGTAGTTAGTCCCTGCGCAATAGTCTTTTGTTCAGGGACTTTTTTATTTTGGAAAGTAGAGAGTAGGATGTATAAAGTAGATTAAAAAATAGTCCAATTAATTGGACTATTTTATCTCTAACTAGCTAACCAGCTAATCCGCCAGTTGGCGGACTAATAACCTAATTGACATGATGTTTAACTCTAATTTCTTTAAGCTCTTTTTTTTCTTGAATATTCTTTTTTTCTTCTCCTTTTTGGCTTAATAACACCAATTCAGAAGTAGGTAGTTTTATAAGTTCCAATGTTTTAGACTCTAAATATTCAGAAGTATTTAATTTAGGATCATCAAGAACTTCTTCCATCAAGGCGTTCAAAATTAAACCTATTTTAGGTCCAGGTTTTTCATTTATTATCTCCATTATACGATTTCCATCTATTTTTAGCATTTTAACAGATACAGGATCCTTCATTGCTTCTTCTATCATAGACATATATTTTCTTAATCTATAAGGTTTTTCTTTAGGTCTTCCCATTCCAATTCTGTCACAAGTTCTTAATTTTATTAGATCCCAAACATTTTCTTTTCCTACATTAGCTATGATTCTTCTGACTGCAGACATAGTTATCTGGTCTATGTCTGAAAAGAATAAATGATTTCTAACTAGTTTAGGTACTATTTCTATAATTTTTCCAGAAAATTTTAGTCGTTTAAGAATTTTGCGAGAAATTCGTTCCCCTACTACATCATGTCCGTAAAAAGTATTTTCTTTTTTAATTTTATCAAATCTTTTTGTATGAGGTTTCGCTATATCGTGTAATAAAGCAGCCAAACGAAGATGCAAACCCATGTTTTTATCTGCAGAATGCTGTAAAGCTCTTAAATTATGTTCCCAGATTGTATATATATGAGCTCCTTTTTGTTTTGAATCAATTCCCTCCTCTAATTCAGGGATAATATGTTTTAAGAGACCTAATTTTTGACTTAGAACAATTCCATTCATTGGATTTTTTGACATTATGACTTTTATAAATTCATCACGAATTCTTTCTTGAGAAATGTCCTTTAGATTATTTGAAAATTTTATTATTGACTCTTTAGTGTCCTTTTCTATTGAAAAATCTAATTCTATCGCAAAACGAACTGTCCTTAGTATTCTTAAAGCATCTTCGTTGAATCTATCTTTAGAATTTTCTACAGTTCTGATAATTTTATTCTTTAAATCTTCTATTCCTTTATATAAATCAATTAATGTTTCTTGTGAAACATTATATGCTAGTGCATTTACGGTAAAATCTCGTCTTTTTAGATCATCTTTTATTTTATCGCTAAAAGTAACTAAATCTGGATGTCGGCTGTCTGAATAAGCAGATTCTAGACGATAAGGAGTAACTTCTATAGTTTTTAAGGTTTCGTCTAATGTTTCATCTGAAACAACTCCTACTGTTCCAAAGGAGTTTTCATAAAATGTATGTTCAAATAACTCTTGAATTTCTTCTGGAGTTGCATTTGTAGTGATATCCCAGTCTTTTGGTGTCCTTTCTAATAACAAATCTCGAACACAACCACCAACTAAATAAGCCTCAAAACCAGCTTTTTCAAGAGTTGATGTTACATGTGTAACCTCTTTAGGTATTTTTGATGAAATGATTTTCATGTTTTTAAGATAAGTTTAAAACTTTTGTGCCCTCGGCAGGTTCGTCTTCCAGTTCTAAACAAAAATTTCGTTTTCGCTTCTCTACAACTCATTTTTGTTAAGAACTCGCTGACCCGTCGCTCAAATTTTCTCTTCGCTGACGCTACGGAAAAATATATTCGCTCTTTTCGAATCCCGACGAAAGCTAGCGCTTTCTCCGGAAACTCAAAATTACCTTGTAATTTTGTGCCCCCGGCAGGATTCGAACCCACAATAACGGTTCCGAAGACCGTTGTGATATCCATTTCACCACAAGGGCAATTATTAGACTTTATTAGAAAGTCTTTTGTAATTATACCTCAAATTTTTTTAAAATAAAGTTTATTATCGACGTAGTGCGAGAGTAATAGAAGAATGTAGCAAAGCGAAATGTTTCTATCACCGAGCCGAGGAGTTAATATAGATGAATATCTTGGAGCTTGCTCTAAGATAGCATGAGTAAAACTAGTTTCTACAATACCTCGTCAGCTTGCTGTGAGGAATTTTTATTTTAAATATTATCCACATCTTGAACTTGTAAATATAATACGAACATATTATAATAAGGAGTATGAAGCAAGTTTCTATAAAAGAAAAAGCTATTAAATTACGAGAAAAAGGATATTCTTATAGTTTAATTAAAGAACAGTTAGGAGTATCAAAAAGCACTTTGTCTTGTTGGTTATCAAAAATTTCTTATACACCAAATGAAGAAACAAGAAAGAAAATAGGCTTAGCGAGAAATAATTCTATTGTTACAAGAAATAAAAAAAGATTACTTATATATAAACAAATTGAACTTCAGGCAAAAAAAGAGATTGGAAAAATAAGTAAAAGAGATTTATTTATGCTTGGAATAAGTTTATACATAGGCGAAGGAGCTAAAACACAAAAGATTATAAGAATTATTAATGCTGATCCTAGAGTTATAAATTTAGCTATTAAATGGTTTTGTGAGATATGTAATATGGATATAAATAATTTTTCTTTAGCAATACATTTATACCCAGATAATAATATACAAGAAAGTTTAAAATATTGGCATAAACAGACAAAGATTCCATTAAAACAATTTGGTAAAACCCAAGTTGACAAAAGAAAAAAGAAAAATATTGTTAGAATCAACAAATTACCTTATGGAACAGCTCATCTTACTATACGAAGTAATGGTAAAAAAGAGTTAGGTGTGTTATTATTTAAGAGAATAGAGTTTTGGATGGATATAGTTTTAGGTGAGCGGGATTAGTTAAATGGTATAATATCAGTCTTCCAAACTGAGGTTAGGAGTTCGATTCTCCTATCCCGCACAAAATAACAAAAAACAAGGCTTTTGCCTTGTTTTTTGTTATTATATTGTTTTGTATAAAACAATTAATAAATTATTCTGATGCAGAGCATTGGGAAATAGTTAATTTAATAATAAAAGCAGGGAAGTTAATTTATTTTCCCCGCTTTATATAGGCTAATTCTTTATTTTTTATACATTTTATATATTTCTTGTTCTTTTTCATCTGCTTCTTTTTCATTAATAAAAGAATCTATTTTTATTCGTAGAATTATTATTCCAAGCTCATTTTTATAAATCAATTTTTTTCTTCCTCCTTTTTGTTTCAGAATAACTCTATTTTTTTCGTCTACATAAGGATATTTTTGAGCTTTATAAAAAGATATAAACCATAAAAATAAACACATAACTAATAACACTACTCCTATAATTAAAACATTTATTTCATCAGGTTTGATAAAATCCATACTTTTTCTCCTTTAAATATGTTGTTTGTAAGTTACAATCTGAGATAAATCTTAACAAATTAGTTGTTTAAAAGCAATCTGATCTTACAAAAAAGTTTCTGATGAAACTTTTTTGTAAAAATATATAAGAAAATACTATAAATTTGTGGATAAGTTCGTGGATAACTTAACAACTTGACCTTTAAAAATAAGCATATTTTGATATATTTTTGTCCTTTTAACTTTTTATATGGCTTAAAATATAGAGTTATTCTAAAAAGTCAATAAAAAGGACATTTTTGAAAAATTTATATTTTTAGTAATTTTTAATAAATATATAAGATTTATTATATATCACTTTTCTTTATTATTCTTATTGTTTTTTAAATTATACTTTAAATAACAATTACGTTACTAAGTAACCTAGTGTTTGTGTATAATAAATATAGATAAACACTATAAATAAATAAAAACTATAAAACAAAAATTCATAAAAAATATGAAAAGCATAAAAAATGTAAAAAATGATGTAAAAATGTTAGGTTAGAGTTTTTGTAAAAAATTTAAATATGTATTAAATATTTAGTAAAAAATTGTATTTAGTATATAATATAGATATGACTATATCAGAAAAAAGAAAAATAGGTAATACAGGGGAATATTTGGCTTGTCATTTTTTAAAAAAGAAAGGTTTAAAGATAAAAGATAAAAATTATACAAAAAAATGGGGTGAATTAGATATCGTTGCTATAAAGAAAAAAGGTTTTTTTAGTTCAAAAATAGAAAAAATATATTTTGTAGAAGTAAAAAGTGTTTCATGCGAAACAAAATGGGGAAGTGATCAGCAAATAATTGATAATTATTTAGTTAGTGATAATGTACATTTTCGTAAAGTGCAGAGATTAAAAAGAATCATCCAAACTTATTTAATGGATAAAAAAGTTTCATCTGAAACAAAATGGCAATTTGATATAGTAGTTGTCTTTTTAGATTTAAAGGACATTTCTATAAAGGACAAAAATTATCGTCATGCTGGTATGAATTATCGTATTAAATATTTTGAAGATGTGATTATTTAGTTATTAGATAGTTAGGTAGTTAGAAATTAATTAAAAACAAACACTATTCCAGTTAACTGGAATAGTGTTTGTTTTTAATTATCGGGAGTCGTCCGCCTAAGGCGGAAAAGTTACTAAGTTAGAATTATAATTAATGTCGGGATGCCGGGATTCGAACCCGGAGTCGCTCCGTCCCAAACGGAGAATGTTAGCCGTTACACCACATCCCGATTATTTTGTTTTTAAAACTGCTTTTTTAATCCACTCTCTACCTTGTCCTGACTTTAATCTTTTTTCTCTTTTTATAGCTTCAGATCGAGTATTATATATCTCTTTATATATTATTTCAAAAGGACCTTTGTTTTTTGTATAGCCTGAACATCCTGAATTATGTTCAATTAATCTTTTTGTAATATTTTGAGTATGCCCAATATAGATTTGGTCTTTTTTATTTTTTAATATATAAACATAAAACATTGGAGTTAGTCGTCCGCCTGAGGCGGAAATGTTAGCCGTTACACCACATCCCGATTAATATGTTTTAACTTTTGTATAATAACATATTCTTATTATTTTTGAAATGAAAAACAAGGTAAAGTAATATTATTACAATACCTTGTCCCCTGTCCATGAATTTTATTGAGAGTAAAAATTATGGACTATTTTGTCAATTACCCAATCTACTTGAGGTAGATCAGATATTAGATAACAAAAAAATGAGAATCCTGCGAATGCAATCCCTAAGAAAATCAATTTTCCTAAACCTGTCAGAATAACAGGTTTGGAAGATCTCTTTAGGTTAGTATTATTTGTCTCAACTTTGTTAAGCTGAGACCAACTCTGTGAAAAATTCATTTTTCCTCCTTTTCTCAGTAGAAAAACTGAGTAAATTTAGTTTAAGTACTTTTTACTGTTCATTATAGTATCATAAAATATATATTTGTCAAGATTGTTAAAGTTGCTACTAAAAGCAGAGCAGTGTATGATTAAAGATAATTATCAAATAATTATCAAGTCAAAAATTCATAAAGCCTATAAAGTCAGAAAAATCGCAGAGCGATTTTTCTAAAAAAGACTTTTGACTTTATAGACTTTCGACTAATTACTATGTTAAATTTTATAAATCAAATGAAGAATGCAGAATGGAATATTGAATTATGGGGAAATTCTATATTTGAATACTCCGTTGCTTTAGGAGTATTTATTTTGTTTTTAGCAGTGTTCAAAGTATTTCAAGTAATTATTTTAAAGAAGCTTAAAAAACTTTCCAAAACAACAAGTACTGATGTAGATGACATTCTTATTGAAGCTGTTCAAAGCCTTAAACCACCATTTTATTATTTTGTATCCCTTTATCTTATATTACCTTTTTTAACTGTTAAAGAGAGTATTTTGGGAGTTATAAAAGGACTTTTATTGATATTAATTGTTTTTCAAGTTGTTAAGTCAGTATTAATTGTAGTTGATTATATTTTTGAAAAATTAGCTAATAAAAAAGGAAATGACGGGGGAGTGAAGATGGCTTATTCATATTTAGGAACTTTTACTAAGATATTAGTTTGGGCTTTAGGATTGATGATGGTTTTGTCTAATCTTGGAGTAGATGTAACTACTTTAGTAGCAGGATTAGGAATAGGGGGTGTAGCTTTTGCTTTTGCTTTGAAAGGAATTTTAGGTGATCTGTTTTCGTCTTTTGTTATTTTCTTTGATAAACCTTTTTTAATTGGAGATAATATTCAGGTAGGAAATGTGAAAGGGGAAGTAATTAAGATTGGAATTAAAACAACCAGAATTAAATCTTCTGGAGGGGAAGAAATTGTAATGTCTAATGAATCTTTAACTTCTAAAAAAGAATTGCATAATTTTAGAAAATTAGAAGAGAGAAAAGTTGCTTTTTCTTTTGGAGTTACCTACGAAACACCGCCTGTGAAATTAAGAAAAATTCCAAAACTAGTTAAAGAAATTATTAGTGCTGTTAAAGAAACAAGATTTGACCGAGCTCACTTTAATCGTTTTGATGATTCAGCTTTAAATTTTGATATTGTTTATTATATGGAAACTAATAGTTATAAAAAATATTTAGATGCTCAACAAAGAATTAATTTAAATATTTTAGAAAAATTTGCTAAAGAGGGTATAGAGATGGCTTATCCTACACAAATAGTTTACTCAAAGTAAGTTATTGAGATTTGTGATTTAAAATTTAAGAAAAATGAGTAAAGTTAAGGCTTTGCTCGTTTTATTTACGTAAAAAAATGATAAAATTGGATAAATATTATGAAAAAAGAAAAACAAAAAAATTTAATAATTTATCAATCTAAAAGCGGAGAAATAAAATTTCGTGGTGATTTTGACAATAATACTGTTTGGGGAACTCAAAAACAAATTGCGGAAGTTTTTAATGTAAATGTCCGCACAATTAATGAGCATTTAAAAAATATTTATAAGACAAATGAATTAAAAGAAAAAACAACTATCCGGAAATTCCGGATAGTTCAAAAGGAAGGAAATCGTGAAATAGAACGTGAAGTTAATTTTTATAATCTTGATATGATTCTTTCTATTGGTTATAGGGTTAATTCTAAACAAGCTACTCAGTTTCGTATCTGGGTAACAAGAATTCTTAAACAGCATTTGGTTGAAGGTTATACTATCAACAAAAAACGAATAAGTGTAAATTATAAAAAGTTTTTAGAAGCAGTATCAGAAGTTAAAGCATTGTTACCTGCTGGAAATATAGTTGATACAAAAGAGGTTTTAGAATTGATTAACACTTTTGCGGGAACTTGGTTTTCTTTAGATGCTTATGACACTGATAGATTTCCTAAAAACAAAATTACAAAGAAACGAATTATATTTACCACAGAAGATCTTAATCAAGCTTTGTTAGAATTTAAAAAAGAACTTTTAATTAAGAAGCAAGCGACTGAAATTTTTGGACAAGAAAGGGTTCGAGATTCTATACAAGGAATTATTGGAAATGTATTTCAGTCTTTTTCTAAAAAGGACTTGTATCCTAGTTCTGAAGAAAAAGCTGCTCATTTACTTTATTTTATGGTTAAAAACCACCCTTTTGTAGATGGTAATAAAAGAAGTGGTGCTTTTGCTTTTGTGTGGTTTTTGAGAAAATCAGGTATTCTATATGCTAGTTTAAGCCCCGAAGCTTTAACGGCTTTAACTTTATTAGTTGCTGAATCTAATTCTAAAGATAAAGATAGGGTTACTAAGTTAATTGTTCTGTTGTTGAAAAAATAAGAATCTAAAGTTAAGTGCTTTGAATTGGTTGTTTTTGTGCGGATAGGGAGAATCGAAGTTCTTACAGAACCTGTATATCTTTTGGATATTTTCATTCGCTTCGCTTTGAAAATATATCAAAAGAACTTGCGAAGCTCATGAAATCGCTTCTCACCCGTTTCATCCTTGGCAAG
>CAZAKQ010000021.1:0-10419 GCA_964486155.1 uncultured Candidatus Saccharibacteria bacterium
TTATGTTTATACCACTGAATTTAATAAAAAGCAATGTTTTTTCATCTTTTTTTGTTTAACTCTCCGCCAGCTGGCGGATTGTTGAGTTAATTAATGTATATAGCTATATTTTAAGTCTTTAATCTTATTAAAAAAATAACCTTTGCTCAATTCGAGCAAAGGTTGTTTTTAAATTTTCTGTGTTTAAGTAAATTACATCTTACTTCGTACATCATCTATCACATCAGACGCAGCAGATTTTCCTCCTAAACCAAAGGCTAAGCCAATTGCTAATGACATAGCAACTACTAAACCAGTAAATAAAGTCTGAACAAAGGCAGCAGCTACTCCTAATTGGTAAAGAGCCATTAATCCTGCGAATACCCAAATTGACCATCTAACAGCAGTTCCTAAAAATCCGTAATGAGCTTTTTTAACTCCAACGGCTTTAGCAGAACCTTTTACTAGATGTTCAACAGTATCAGCGACAATAGCAGCAATCAAAAGAATAGCGGCAGCAGCAATTACTCTAGGTAAATACAGAAGCACTACTTGTTGTAAGAATTGATTTACTTGATCAAGACCTAAAACATCAAAAGCAGCTACAGCAAAAACTACTATAACAAACCATTTAATCAAAGCACCGATAAAATTACCAGCGTTTAAACGAAAACCTGCTTTGTTAAGAGATTTTTCTATACCTGCACTTCTCAAAACCTTATCAACTCCTAGAGAACGAATTATTTGAGCAATTACTCTTCCAAATAAAACTCCTACTACCCAACCAATAATGAAAATTACTACTGCAATAATCAAATTTGGGACAAAGCCCATAACTCCAACCCAAAGACTTTGAAAAGATTGTGATAACACTTCACTCCATGTTTGTAATATCATATTTTTTCTAAAAAATTAAAACTAATAATGAATTATTACCATATACCCAAAATTTAATTTGTTGGTCAAAAAATCAACCACCAAAAAATACTTGGTTTTATGATTTCACGACCTTTATTTTAGTATTAATAAATACCATAAACATATAATATCATTTATATTGAAAAAAATATTAAAAACTGTGGATAAAAAACTAATTTGTTTTCACAAATTAATTTCAATTTACAATTTTCAATTTTCAAACAATAAATTAATGTTTTAATGTCTTAATTTTAATAAAAACTAACAGCTACAATACCGTAACTATTATAGCGAGTAACTTTTTAGTTATAATTTCAAAAAATTACAAAATCGCACCTTATAATCTCTTATAATTTTCAATGGCTACGGGCATAGCCATTGAAATAGGACTATAAACCTATTTACTAAAAAACAAATATATTTATTCCAATATTCCTAGGAATATTGGAATAAATATAAAAAACAAAAAATTAGAGAATTACTCTAATTTTTACATATAATATATGCTATTTAATACTTAATATAAATTTAAAGTGCTAATATACTTTAAATTATAAATCTAATTTATTTAAAACCTTTTTATGAGAATAATCTAATATATCTCTTAACAATTTGTCATAAACTCCTAAACGATAATTAAAATCATTTGTTTCTAAAATAGAATATCTTAATTCTTGACCTATTTCTGACTCAAGAATTCGTAAAGCTCTTTCTAAGTAAGAATTATTCAAATTATCCCCTACTATCAATATGTCTACTCGGCTATCTGGCTCTTGTATAAATACTCCTGATGTAATAATTAATTTAAGAACGCCTCCTCCTCTTAACCGCTTAGTGATTTCTTTTGATCTTATAGGACTTCCTTTAATTAATAAATTTTTTAAAGGTGCTAACAAAGAAAAATTAGGGTCCAACATCCATCCATTTGTTTTCTTTTTCTTTAGCTCTTTTTTCTTACTAATTATTTCTTTATAAAAAACTCTTTTTTTGATTAATGAAATCTTTTCTAAAACTTTCAACTCTTTTCGCAAAGTAACAATATTAACTTTTGTTCTCTTAGAAATCTCCGCATTATCAAAAATCTTATCATCATTAGATAAAAAAAGTCTCATTATTTTTACCTTAGCAGTTGATCCAAATAATTTACTTAAAACTTCCATTAATAATATAATAACATCTATTTTTTATCCCAGCAACAAAAATCAATAAAAAACAACAAAATAAAATCACTGAGGAATTGGACCCCTCAATGATTTTATTTTGTTGTTTTTTAGTTTTTATTTCAACTCTACTTTTCCTCCGGCTTCTTCTACTTCTTTCTTCAAAGCTTCAGCTTCTTCTTTCTTCATATCTTTCTTTAATACAGCAGGAGCAGAATCAACTAATTCTTTAGCTTCTTTAAGTCCTAGACCTAAAGCACTTTTAACAGCCTTAATTACTGCAATTTTAGAATCGCCAGCAGATGTAAGCTCTACATCAAATGAAGTCTTTTCTTCACCTGCATCATCTCCTCCAGCGGCGGCTCCCCCAGCAACAGCCACAGCTGCAGCAGAAACACTAAATTTCTTTTCCAATAATTTTACTAATTCATGCAAATCAAGAACTGACATTTCTTCAATTCCGTCTACTAATACCTTATATTTTTCAGGAATTTCTACTTCTTCACCTTCTTCTTCCTTAACTTCCTCTTTAACTTCTTCTTTTTTCTCCTTGTCCTCCACAGCTTTGGCGTCGGAGGATTCTACAGAAACTTCCTCTTTTTCTTCTTTAACTTTTTCTGAAGGAGCTTCTGCCTCAACTTTTTCTTCAGCATTTTCCACTACCTCTTCTTTTTCTTTTTTTTCTTCAGTCATAATAATTTAAAATTTAAATTAATAATTAATAATCTTTTTAAGCTTCTTTTTTCTCAGCTATTTTACTTAAAATTGTCACAAGACCCTGAATTGGAGAATTTATAACATTTACAAATTGACCTTTCAAAACTTGCAGTGACGGAATTTGAGCGATAGTAAGCATTTTATTTTTATCTACAAAAGATCCTTCAAAAACACCTCCTAAAATAGCAATATTTTCTTTGTTTTTCTTCTGAAACTCATACACTCCTCTAGCAGGAGCAATAGAATCTACACCATAAGCTAAAGCCAACTCCCCTTCTAATTCAGGAATGTCTCCTTCAATAGAAGTACCGTCTAAAGCTTTTTTTACTAGAGTTTTCTTAGTAACCGTATAAGATGAACCCTCTTTTCTCAATTTATTTCTTAATTGAGTAGTATCAGAAACATTTAATCCATGAAAATTTACAAAAACCACAGAGTCAGAATCTTTAAAGATTCCTTGTGTTTTTTCTAAAATCTCTTGTTTTTTATCTTTACTTATTGCCATAACTATTAGTTAAAAGTTTATAAAGTTGAAAGTTAAAAGTTTTTTATAAAAATTTGCGAAGCAAATTTTTTTTTACTTTATGAACTTTACGAACTTTAAAAACTTTATGAACTTATTCTAATTAAAAAAGTCTTGAATAATCAAGACTCAGAGAAAAACACCAAAAGTGCTTTACGACCTAAATAGGATTTATAGAAAAAAAATTCATACCTATCTTCTCTGATCTTTGTATAAATATATTACAGTATTTTTATAAAAAAACAAGCCCAATATCATCTCTCTTCTTTAGACGATATTGGGCAAATACTAGAATAACTCTATTTATCTAAAAATAGAATAATTTTCTACAGAGTCAAATCAAAAAGACTTTCTTTTTTTATAGAATGATTCTTTAAAATTGTAGTTGTTTTACGTTTAAAATCTTCTATGAAATCCTGTTCATTTAATAATAAGATTTTAATCTCTTCATAATCAATCCCTATTTCTTCAATGAGATCTTGAAAAAGGTCTTCAATATTAAAAGCAAATTTTAAAATATATTTTGCTATTTCTTCATAGGAATAAAAAACTGTTAAATTTTTGTCTTCAAAACCACCCAAACAAATACCCGATTTACCCAAATCTTTCCATAAACTTTTAGATATCTCTTTAATAGTATATTGTTTTAAACTATTTTTAGTAACTGTAATACTTACATTTTTTGTTTTTGAATAAAAAACAATTTCATCTTTTTCTTCATTAAACATTTATTACCTCCTTTTTTCATTTTTATGAGGACTTCTTGATTTTAAGAATATCAAAAATTCTAAAATAATCAATAAAAAATGTGAGGCCTCCAAGGCTCCACATTTTTTTATTTATTCTATTAGTTAATTGTCGCGGTTTGGGTTCCGTTTATCTTATCTATATCTTTTTGAATTCTCTCTGTCATTCTTTCAGCTTCTCTTAAAATTAAGTCTAATCTTTGTAATTGAGGACTATGTGGAGTTTCAGGAGTCATTATTTCTGTTTTTCCACTTTGAATTTCATCAACATCGGCTTTGATTTTCTCTTTGAGTTCCTTCATATTAGAAGAATCTGATAAAATTTCTTTTTTAGTTAAAATATTTCCGTTTTCGTCTACTAAAATTTGATTATCCTGATAACGAGCTACTCCAATCATTATAATAGCCATTAAAATAAAACCTGTTAGTACCCCTGAAAGATATTTTTTATCTTTTATTAAAATTTCTTTTTGAGTTTGAGTTTTCTTTTGCTTATATTCTTGTTCGTACATATTTTTAATTTATTAATTACTAATTATTATATATCTAGTATAAGAATCTAAAAAAGAAAGTCAACTAAAATTATTGACTTATTCTTATATATAATCTAAAATGATATTTAGAAATTAAAAAAACGATTTAGAAGAAAAACGAAGATTTAACGAGACAATAAAAGAAACCCTCGTTCTTTTATTGAAAGAATTATATCTTCTTCTTCTATGGCCTATCCAGTTCCCTTGCTACTGGAGAAAAAGCATTGAAAAATTTTTATTATAAAAAATTATTAAATGGAATTATAATAAACTTTTTTCTTAGTATAAGATTATCTATACTGCTGAAATGGTCAAACAACCTCTGGAAACATTAAGCAACACCTTTCATAATACTATGTTTTCAGAGGTTTTCTTTTTGATTTAATTTAATAAAAATTCTTGCTTTTTAACAAAAACTAAGATATATTCTTTTTAGAAAGAATTTTAATTTAAACAACAAAATAAGGAGACTCAAATGAACCCTGAATTATTTAGTCGTGCGGTAGGAGCAATAAATGAACTTGAAATAGACATGATTCTTACGACTTCAATGAATAAAAACTGGATGATTGTTGATCCTTTTACCAGAAGAAAGCTTAACGATATGGGTTTTAAAGGAAACTTTATCTTTAGTAATAATCAGGAAATTATGAAAGCAATAGAAAGAGAATTACACGAAGGACCTTTTTCTCATATTATTCTTCTTTTCCATAAAGAATAACATATAAGAGGACTCGCCCGTAGCCGATAATAAAACCATCGACATCGGTAAATAAGTATCAGCTGGAAAAACGATACTTACACGGACTATACCCCTCACCCCTGAACCTTTTGTTCAGGGGTAAATTTTTTAAAAACAAATAGTCGCGAAATAATTACCTATTTTTTACTACCAATTATCCAAACTACTCATTGATTGCTCTCCTATAAATTCAACATTATCGTTTCTATTCACAGAGGCACTTTGCTCATCGGCAAAAATAGACCAAGTATTATATGAATATACAACATCACTCAAATTTATTGGGGATTGTACGCCGTAAGTATTGTAATATGCTGTAGCTTTATCAAGATATTTAAATTCAGCATAATCTATTGTAGATGTAGCTGATTTTAGATTCAAACCTCCTTTTTTCGGAATTGAACTTGTTGCCATTAATCCATCTCCATAAACATCTACCCCATCACTATCATCATAAACTGAAGTAAAAATTACTGGGTTAGCACTTGTTCCTTTTATATCCAACTCCCCATAAATATCTAGATAATTATTATCTTTAAACTTAAAAACCGAACCAGCTTCTATAGAAAGAGAAGTTCCATTCATTATATTAATTCCAGTTTCTACTAGATACGGAAGAGTATTTTTATTTAAAGTAGTGTTAAATCCTAATTTAGTAATATATCCGCTCACATGAATTCCATCTTTATCATTTTCAGAACCAGTGTTTTCAAATAAAACAAATCCCGCTGAACCATTCATAATCAAAGGAAATCCTTCATGATTAGTAAAAATATTATCAGTTACTGAGGATTCTAAAGTATCAAACAAACCTACTCCAATTTGATTATTATCAAAAGTTGAATTACTTACATTTACCTTACCTTTCAAAGCATAAATTCCATAAAAATCTTCATTATCTTCAAATTGTCTTTTATGATTATTTTGAATAGTACTATTTGAAATAGTTGAAGTAGCTGTATTTAAAGAAATTCCACTACTATATGAATTTTCTACAATTATATTATTAAAATTAACTTGGGTATTATCTAAAACAATCATAGCTTTAGGATAAGTAATTTCTAAAGGATAACCTCCATATTTAAAAGTTGTATAATCAAATTCTGATCCAGTGCTTCCATTAACCAAAATTAATTGAGACCAATAATTATTTGCATCTCCAGAACAATTTGTTCCTGAAACACAATCTCCATCTCCGTTTGTATCCCCTCCTTCATCATCATAAACAGTTGTAAATATAACTGGTTCATTTTGTGTCCCATTAACATCTAAAATTCCATTGATAATAACATCAGAACTTCCAGATCTTACAGATTTTATTACAACTCCTTCTTCAATAGTTAAAGTTTTACCAGATGAGATATTTAGACCATCACTTACGACCACATAAGGAGAGTTTATTTTTGTAATAGTTTTATCTGTCCTCAAAACTCCATCTTTAGCAATCTTATAATTAATGCTATTTCTAGCTTTAGGAGTACCATCTATTCTTCCACTATTAGCATCTTCTCCATTTAATAAATCAAAAGAAGATGTATAATCCACGGACAAATCCCAATTATCAGTATCATTTCCAACAGAATTATGGTCATATCTTTCTAATGTTCTTTTTCCATCTATATAAACCCAACCATTTCCAAAAGAAGCTTGGTCAACAGTTGTGGTTGCTTGTTCATTTTTTTTATAAGCTAAAATTAAATCTCCTCCACTATTTTCCAAACCTGAACCAAAAGGAGTGATATAATCAGCTGAGATATCATTAACTGTAGTATCATCAGTTCTTTCAATCAAATAATAATTATTTGCTTCAATAATTTTATCAGTAGCATTAGAAAAATCTATATTTAAAGAACCATCTTGTGAATATAACATCCAATTTTCCAAATTGATATTTTCATCTGAACGATTATATAATTCAATCCATTCATCATAAGCAGAAGCATCTGTTCCAGCCCAAGCTATTTCATTTATAATAATCGGCATTTGATTAATATTAACTATTTGAGTAGAAGTAGCTGAAGAATTACCATTATTGTCAACTGAAGCTATTGAAAATATATATTCATCTCCATCATTTAAGTTAGCGATCTGAGTGCTAGTAGCCGTAGTAGTAGAAAATATTCCATTTTTATCTATATTAAAATAATTAAATTCAGAGTCAGAACCTATAAATTCCCATAGAACATTTAAATTAGTTTCAGAAATTAAACAAGTATTTTCTAGCATAGAATTATTACATTGGGTAATTTCTAAAGATGGAGTATCTGGTCCTTCAGAATCCACAAAAAGGGTTTTAATTGTAGCTTCAGATGAATTATTTTGATTATTTTTAGCATAAAAATTAATAGTGGTTGTAGCTTGAGGGAAATTACTTAATATCAATTCCCAAGTATTATCATTTTGAACTGTTGTGGTAGCTGTAGAAAAATCAGTGTAAATAATCTGAGAAGAAGAGGCTGTTCCAGAAAATGTTATAGTAGTTGAATTAAAGATTTGAGAAAAATCAGCAGGATTATTAATTTTAGGAGGAGATATTTCTAATATGTCTTCTTTTATCTCTTCTAAAATTGATATAGTAGATTGCCCTGCTCCTCCAGAATTTATAGAAGTAATAATTATTTTTTTAGGTTCATCTACTATTTTTTTTATATCTATTTCAGAAATTGTTTCTTTTTCTGAAACTGTTTCTTTAATCTGTTCTGTTAGTTCTATATTGTTATTTGTTAAATTTAAATCTTTAACATTTTCACTTATATTTTGTTCTTCTATCTTTTCTACATTAATTATATCTTTCTCTAAACGTCCTGTTATTTTTTCTGCCTCATTTAAAATTAATTTTAATCTTTGTAATTCTGGACTATTTGGATCTTCTGGTTTAGGTTGATTATTTTCGTTAACTATAGAAGGGCTTTGCTCCACAAAACCTTCTGCTCCGATTCCAGCACTCGCTACCAAATCTCTTCTGTCTATTTTTGCTACTTTTTTATTTACATTTACAAAAGAATTTGAAATAGAATTTGTTAGTTTATCAAAACCTTTTTCAATATTCTTTGTAAATTTTTGAAAGGCACTTTTATTTTTTTCTAATAAAGCTAAGGTTTCTTTTTCTTTCTCTACTTCATCAAAAAATAATTTCATTACTCCGGCCCCGTGTAAAACTGCTTGTTCTGAGAGAATTTTCCAATAATCTTGGAGGATTAAATCTCCCTCAACTTCAATAGAATAAGATTTAACATCTTCCTTTTTTCCTGAAATAGTCTCTATACTTGTTAATTTATAAATATTTTTAAATACTTTTTTGTATCCAAAATTTATCCCTAAAACAATATCTTCTTTTTCAAAATCAATAATTGGCTCAATAAATCTCTTTCCTCTAATTTCATTATCCAAAGTATCTTTGGAAAAGAAATTTCTATTCGTAAAATTAGCTAAAGAATCAAAATAACTATCCAGATTGTCAAAGAGAATTTCTTTTTCATTTTTTAAAATACCAGAAATATCTCTAATATTTTCCTGATTAAAATTCTTAGTATAAATTTCATAGGGAGAATCATCTCGTCCTATCAAATGATCATCGTTTCTAGTATGAGGAGGAACTGACATATCTTGAATTAAATGAAGAATATGCCCCAGAGACTCTAAAGCTCTTTCTTTATCATTATGTACATAATCATAAATAGCTCTTTCCCAAGAATAATCAGATCCCGCACTAAATAATTCTTTGGTAAAGCCAATCCCAGCTAAATTAGAAAATCCTGCTTGAGTCTTTGTGTTTTGTGACCATTCCTTAGCACTTAACATAGAAAGACCTAATCCATTTAAACCTTCTTTATGAATAGGATCATAAAAATGATTAAGTGGTCGAATATTAAGATCCTCTTCTTTACTTCCTAAAATAACTTTATCAAAATCATCTCCCGACAATTTTAAATCAGGATATTGATAATTAAATAACTCTATAATTTCTTTAGTCAAAGCAGGATGGGTAGTTTTATCATAATAAGCCTCCATACTAAAAACAGGAATCATAATGATTCCTGTTAAAACGAATATAAATTTTAAATACTTTCCAATTTCCATATGTTAGTTTCTTTGTTTTTTACAAAAGTTACAATTAGTTTATATTCCTCATTTTGGAATATAAAAAACTTATATTTGTTTAAGCTTTCTAAATAAGATATTTTTTTCTCTAATTTTAATCTAAAAATATAATCTTTCAATTCTTGTTTTACTAACTCCTTTAATTCATTCAACTCCCTCTCTTGATCTTCCAAAACAAAATATTTACTAGCTAACACAAAATCCTTTTCTTCCAATGCCTTTATATACAACTCCAAAGTTTCTTCTGGAGTTTCTCCTCCATAATTATCTTGTTTTTCAAGTTCTCTTATCCATTCAAGATATTCTGATTCGTTTCCGCCTTTAGCAATAAATTCACCATATTCTTCACTATTAGTTATCAATTTCATTTCTGGTTTTCTATTTTGATAATAATAGACTCCTCCCATTATTAAAATAAGCACTAAAATCCAAATTAAAGACTTTTTGTACTTTTTAAAATTTATTTTTTTATTCATAATTATTAATTATTAGTAAATTGCTATCTCTCCTCTATTTCCAAGACTGTGGATAACTCAACAAAAAAGTAAGGCCTCGGAGGTTCCACATTTTTAATTAATTACAAATTTTGTTCTTTAGCTATATTATTTTCAGTATTAACATCATCATCTGTATCTATTCCGCTAAAATATACCAAAGTTACTAATGAAATTATTAAAATAGCTATAAAACCTATTATAAACTTAAATGATACTAAATTCATATATTTAAATTATATCATATCAAATTACCTAATTTTTAAAAATCTAAATAAATTGTGGATAACCCAAAACACTTGGCAATCCGATTGCCAAGTGTTTTTACATTAACTTTTCAATCAATAAATCATCTCCCAAATCAATTTTAGCATCAATTCTTCTTTCTATAATTCCCTCTGCTACATTTTCTGCAAATTCTTTATAATCAGCGATATCCCCATCAGACCTGTCTAAAATAATAGATTTATTACAAAAATTTCTTTTACTTTTTCCTATATATTCAT
>CAZAKQ010000022.1:0-7484 GCA_964486155.1 uncultured Candidatus Saccharibacteria bacterium
AAAATACCCTTCAATAGGGTATTTTTAGATTTAAATGCGGAGAGGGTGGGATTCGAACCCACGGTACCCGTTAAGGCACTCCAGTTTTCAAGACTGGTGCATTCGACCTCTCTGCCACCTCTCCATCGTATGTCGAATTTTAATTTTAAACTAACTCTAATTCAATATTTATATTTATTTTAGAGAGGTCGAACAAGTTCGTCCACCTTCGCCCAGCCTATCGGCAGACAAGTTCGCTACGGATGAATACTTCTGATGTCATATTCATCCTCTCTGCCACCTCTCCATCGTATGTCGAATTCATTGACTATACTATCAAAATATTGATAAAAAATCTATCTTTTTATGCTAAAATAGATTTATGGAAAAAAATATATCTTGGAAAGCTTTTGAATATGAATATAAACCAAAATCAGCTAATTGGTTTTGGGTGGTTTGGATTTTAGCTTTTGGTATTTTTTGGACAGCTTATACTTTTTCAAATATATTATTCGGGATTTTCATATTAATTAGTGCTTTTAGTATTTCTATTTTCGCTAGCCGTAAACCTAATTTAATAAATATAAATCTCTCTTCTGAAAAAATAACAATTGGAAATAAAATATTTAATTTTGAAAGTTTAGAATCTTTTTGGATTGAAAATAATAAAATATTATTAAAATCTAGAAAAAAAATAAGTACATATATTATTATTCCTTTAAACCCAGAGGTTGACACTGAAGAAATAAAAGAGTATTTATTAGAACGATTGAAAGAAGAAAAATTAAAAGAATCATTTTTTCAAATCCTTTTAGAAAAAATTTGGTAACAAAATGTCCTCGTAGTTCAATGGATAGAACATGACTTTGCGGAAGTCAGGATGTAGGTTCGATTCCTACCGAGGGCACATAAACAAAAAATCAGCAATCTTTTTGCTGTTTTTTGTTTATGTAACCGAGAAAAAGCAAATCTCTTTGCTTTTGAGTAGGAATCGAACGGCGGAGCATATCGTGAGTATTCCGTAGCGAAGCGAAGGAAGCGGAACGATAGTGAGCCGTGTCCCGCGACTCTTAATAAAATTTAAGCGATAGCGAAGAATTTTATTTAGAGATCGTCAGGACGAGACTACCGAGGACACTATAAATACTTAAATCCTGATGCGATAGCATTAGGGCTTTTGTATTTATTTCCTCAGTAGAAATCGAAACGAGCGAAGTATGAACACTTTATTTTATACAATTAAAAAATCAACATTATCTAATGTTGATTTTTTAAATTTATTTTGAAATGTTTTTTATCAATCGTGCTAAAGTAGATTTTTTTCGAGCAGCAGTATTTTTCTTTATAATACCTCTTTTGACTGCTTTATCAATAGCTTTATAAGCTCCTGCTAATTTTTCAGTAGCTTCTTTTGATTTTTTATTAGATACTAACTTAGTCACAGTCTTAACTGCTTCTTTCATAGCTCTTTTTTTACGCAAATTAAAAATTCTTTTTCTTTCTGAACTTCTAAGTGCTTTTTTTGCTGATTTAATTACTGGCATAACATTCACTATATTATATGAAAACATTGTAAAAATCAACCTCTTTTGCTATAAATCTTTTTTTAAAAAGTTACATCCAAATTTTCAATTTTCAATTTTCAATTTTTAAACAATTTTCAATGTAAAAATTTTTAATAATTACAAATTTTAGCTTCGCCAAAATTTGTGTACATAATACTTAATACATAATACCTAATACTCATCATTGTGTTATAATGATGTAATGATTTCACAATTAACAGGAGAAATATCTTTTCAAGAAGAAAATTTCATAATTCTAAATGTATCTGGAGTAGGTTATAAACTATTTGTTAGTACAGAAACTTTTGAATCTTCCAAAAATAAATCGAAAGAAATTACTTTTTGGACCTATTTAGCAGTCCGAGAAACTGCATTAGATCTTTATGGATTTTTAGAAAAATCAGAAATGAATTTTTTTGCTTTACTTATCACTATTTCTGGGATAGGACCAAAAACTGCTTTGGGGATTTTAAATGTAGCTTCTGTGAATACTTTAGTTTCTGCTATCTCGTCTGAAGACACCAGTTACTTAACAAAAGTTTCTGGTATTGGAGCAAAAAATGCTCAAAAAATTATTTTAGAACTAAAAAATAAAATATCAAAGATTGAAAGTTCTGTTTCAGAAAATCTACAAGAAGAAATGGATGCTATTGATGCCCTTCAAGCTCTGGGTTACAACCCTCGCGAAGCCAAAAAAGCTCTTCAACAAGTAGATAAAAAAATTACAGATGTAGGAGAAAAAATAAAAGAAGCTATCAAGTTTCTTTAGAGAAACTTGAATTATAAATTATAATCTCTGAACTATGTTAGAAAAAATACTTCGGACAACTGAAAAATTTATCCCAAAACAATTATATAAATTAGGGCAACCAATTTATCACTATTTATTAGCTCTTGTTGGAGCTATTATTTATAGATTCCCTTCTCGTAAAATTTTTGTAATTGGAGTTACAGGTACTAAAGGAAAAACTTCTGTGGCTGAATTTGTAAATGTAATTTTAGAAGAAGCTGGTTATAAAACAGCTTTAGCTGGAACTTTGCGTTTTAAATTAGGAGAAAAATCAAAATCAAATAAATTTAAAATGACCATGCCTGGGAGATTTTTTGTTCAAAACTTTATTCGTCAAGCTGTTCAGCAAAATTGCGATTATCTAATTTTAGAAATGACTTCTGAAGGAACTAAACAATTTCGTCATAAATTTATTGCTTTAGATTCTTTAATTTTTACCAACCTTGCTCCAGAACATATTGAATCACACGGCTCTTATGAAAATTATTTAAAAGCAAAATTAAAAATTGCAAAAGCTCTTGAAAAATCATCAAAGAAAGATAAATCAATCATTGTAAATAAAGATGATGCTGAAGCACCTAAATTTTTAGGTATAAATATAAAAAATAAAATCCCCTACTCTTTTGATGAAGTTCAAAATTCTGATATTAAAAAAGATGGTGTAAGTTTTCAATATAATAATACTCAGGTAAATTCTCCCTTAGCTGGAAAATTTAATATTTATAATATTCTATCTGCGATTAAATTTGCCGAAACCCAAAATATTAATCCAGAAATAATTCAAAAAGCGATTAAAAATTTTAAAATGATTAGAGGACGAGTAGAAAAAATAGAAATAAATGGTAATCCGCCAGCTGGTGGATTTGAAGTGATAGTTGATTATGCTCATACTCCAGATTCTTTAGAAAAACTTTATCAAGCTTTTCCTGATTCAAATAAAATTTGTGTTTTGGGAAATACTGGAGGAGGTCGTGATTCTTGGAAAAGAAAAGTGATGGGTTCAATCGCAGATAAATATTGTTCACAGATTATTTTAACTAATGAAGACCCTTACGATGAAGATCCTTTGAAAATAGTAAATGATATAGCTGAAGGAATAAAATCCCAAAAATTTCAAATCATTATGGATAGAAAAGAGGCTATTGAAAAAGCAATTTCTTCTGCTCAAATAAAAGACATTGTTTTAATTACGGGCAAAGGTACTGATCCTTATATCATGGGTCCAAACAACACTAAAATTAAATGGGATGATGCTGAGATTGTCAGAAAAATTTTAAAAAATAAAGATTCCTCACAACAAGCTAACAAGGTATTGTAGGAACTCGTTTTGCTCATGCTATCTCGGAGTAAGATCCAAGATATTCACCTATATTAACTCCTCGGCTCGGCAATAGAAACATTTCGCTTTGCTGCATTTTTCTATTACTCTCGCACTATGTCGATAATAGACAAAATTAAAGACGGTTGTAAAAACTAAACCGTCTTTTTTTACATTTTTTATTCTATCCTAAGCCAAGTTCTTTTTTTCTTTTATAAAACTTAGTAATATAATTTAAAGAACTGAAAAACAACAATATAGTTCCATTTAAAATAATAAAAATATTTACTTTTAAATATATCATTAGGAAAAATAATAAAAATGACATCAAACATATATTTAAAAATATTTTTATAACTCTCTTTTCTTTTTCCATTATAAGTTTAATTCTTGCTGTTTTAAAGACAAATGAAATTATATAAAACATACCACATGCAAAAAGAACAGTAAAAACTACCAAAACTTCTATTAATAAATTATTGTAAAAACAATCCATTATTATCTCCTTTTGAATATTTCATTAATTTTAAATTACTATCTAATCTAAATTTAGTATAATCTAAATTTAGTATAATCTTTTAAAGTTATAAAGCAAGTATTTTACTTTCAACTTTTAGTTTTTTAACTTATACTTATATAAGTAAAATAAATTTTTCCAACTTTCAACTTTATGAACTTTATAAACTTTTAACTAAT
Source organism: uncultured Candidatus Saccharibacteria bacterium (assembly GCA_964486155.1). GTDB lineage: Bacteria > Patescibacteriota > Minisyncoccia > Phycocordibacterales > UBA12079 > JAHITU01. The sequence continues at coordinate 4,349 of CAZAKQ010000022.1, forward strand.
TTATTATGAGTGAAACAACAACAAAAATATTATTAATATTATTAGGGGTTGGAATTTTATGGTTTATTAGTGGTGGAACTTCAAAAGTAGAAGAAGGGGTCTTTATTACACCTCCAACTCTTGAAAAACCTAGTGAAGTTTATGGAGAAGCTCCTTCTTTTTGGGATTTTCTTAAAAAACCTAGTGTTAAATCAGATTCTGTTTCTAAAAAACAACTAGAAACAGAAATTAAACAAGCCAAACTAAAAGCAGATGAAATAGAATATAATTTAGAAAAAATCAAAGAAAAAGAAGATGCTTCTATTTATAAAGATAAAATTGAAATTAGCCGAAATTATGGATCTCGCTCAGATATAAACGAAGAATATATTAAATTAAAGGTTAATAATTTAAATGGAAAAAAAATAAATATTTCAACCTGGAGATTAAAAAGTGTTATGACTGGAACTGAAGTTCTTTTAGGAAATGGTATTAGACTCCCCTATACCTCAAGAAAAAATTACAAAGAAGCAATTTTTGTTTCAGGTGGAGAAGATGTGATAATAATTACAGGAAGATCTCCTATTGGATATTCTTTTCAAGTAAATAAATGCTCTGGATATTTAGAACAATTTCAAGATTTTGAACCAAGACTATCTAAAAATTGTCCCCAAGTAGAAGATGAAAATTTACCTTTTACTGGCCCTAATTCTTTCAATGATGATTGTTGGGATTATATAGACGATATTTCTCAATGTGAAACTCCTTTAGAGTATCCAATTGATATGCAAAGCGAATGTCGAAATTATTTGGTTAAAAATACAAATCATAATGCTTGTATAGATAATTACAAAGATAAACCAAATTTTTATAAATCTGAATGGAGAATATTTTTAAATAGAAACCAAGAATTGTGGAAAAAAGATCGAGAAATTATTGAGTTACGAGATGAATTTGGAAAGTTGGTTGATTCTTATGATTATTAAAAACCAGCAACTGTATTACAGTTGCTGGCTAGTACATAGTACTATTTTTTAAATAAAATTAATACTTGAATATTTTGGCATTTATTTTAACTTTTTTCAAACATTCTTCAAGTATGTAAATTAAATTTGACCACCCTCCGATATGTTGAGGTTCAAGACGATTAATAATATCGCGCGCTTCAATACGCACCTGTTTGATGTAATTTTTAGTATTACCATCAAGACCTATTTCATCTAAATTTTTAAAATCATCAGGAGTACCTTTATTAACTTTAGTCGCATCTGCTTTTTGTCTTAATAAATCTCCTCTTTTATTAAGATATTCTGCTATTCGGGGGCCTTCTTCTATTAAAAAACTTCCCAATGTCCTGCGTGTTTACAAGAACATCCAAAAACAATTTCCTTTTCACCAATATTAATTGTTCCTATATAGGAAGCATCATGAGAAACATATTTAACTGGATTAAGTTTTTCTTTTTTTTGAAGTTCTTCCAATTCACCTTCTTCCCAATCATAACTTGTGTCTAATGAAAAATGGATTTTTCCACAAACACATTTTCGATAACATCCACCACCACCTGAACCAAATACTTTCTCAAATAAATCTGAACATTGATTTTCATTCATAATAAACACCATCCTTTCTTTAATAAGTTTTTAAAATAACAAATCTATAAAAAATATACCATAAAAGAAAACTTTTACCAGGCTGTCAAAAGATATAAACTACCCCGCAGCAAGCTGACGGAGAATTGGGGATTAAGAGATGAGTTTGATAAATTAGTTGACTCCTATGATTATTAAAATATAAATTTTTAATTTTGTAATTTTTAATTTTTAAAGAAATCAAAATTTTTAATATTCAAAAACTTTACGAAATTTGTAGAGTAAATTTTATTGTTATACTTAAAATCTGCTGACAAGTAAGTTCAATGTTTAAATTTTCAAAAAAAAAAAAACGATTTTTGCAAGGCAAAAATCGTTTTTCATTTTAGAATTGATCATTATTTCATTGATTGAAAATTGAAAATTAGAAATTGAAAATTTTTTGTTTATGATATTAAATTTCTAATATCCTAAACAAAACAATCCCTGCCGTTACCGAAACATTTAGAGATTCTTTTTTTCCTAACATTGGAATTTCGGCAATTTGATCACATTGTTTTAATAATTGTTTTGAGATTCCTCTGACTTCATTTCCAAAAATAAAAGCTACACCCTTCCCTTTCATCGGAAGTTTTATTTTTCTATAATCAACTGATTTTTTATCTTGTTCTACTGCAATTATTTTTACCCCTTCTTTCTTTAATTTATTGATTATTAAATTCACTTGGGGGTGGAACCCCCAAGTGATTGTTTTTTCAGCACCAAGGGCAGTTTTTGAAATAGCTTTGACTTCTCTTCCAAATCTATCAATTGGTTTTGGAGTATAACCGCTTAAAAATATTTTTGAAATGCCACAAGCATCCGCTGTTCGGAAAATAGAACCTACATTTTGAGCACTTCTTATATTATGTAAAATTATATATTTTTTCATGATTAATTTAGTATAAAGTAAGAAACCTTGGGTATCAAGCTTATAAAATTATATTTATTTTAAAAATTGTCCGTCCAGTAGGAATCGAACCTACGACCGTCAGCTTAAAAGGCTGCTGCTCTACCTGACTGAGCTATGGACGGATAAATACAAAAGAAATAATATCAAAAAATAGAGAAAAGTCCAGTTTATAAAGGTAAATCAAAGGCCAAAAAACCAGCTCCTGAAAAGATTAAAGATAATAAAATTCCTAAAATGAGAATATAAAAATCTAATTTTACTTCTTTTAACTTGTTATTTCTAATTCTAGAAATAAGATTGAATATTACTATTAATATTAAAAATAAACTAGTTATTTGGGTAAAAACTCCAAATATAAGTAAAATTCCTAACAAAGCTCCTAAAATTCTTAATGGTTTTGGAGAATTAGTTTTTCTTTTTTTATATTTGATTAATTCTATCCAAGCTTGTTTAACAAAATAAGAGCCTACAAAAACTCTTAAAATTAAAGGTGCTATAAAAGATAACATCAATAAATCTGGAAAAGTATTTAACATAGTAGTATTATATCATATTTTTCTGAATAAGTTCACATACATATTAGACTTTTCTGGCAAAAAATCTAATGAAACAA
>CAZAKQ010000023.1:0-6821 GCA_964486155.1 uncultured Candidatus Saccharibacteria bacterium
AATTACTTAACACCACGCCAAGTTTACAAGTTGCATTTCAAGAGTTAATTTAAGAAGCAATCAAAACAATAAACAAAAACGGAGCATACAAAACATTAAAAAAAGCGAACTTGATTTAAAAACAAAGAAAAGAACGACAAGCTAAAGCTTGTCGTTTTTTTATTTTATATTATATTATTTTATATTATATATAAATACAGACTTAATGAAAAAAAATTTTAAGATATTTATCTACTACACTAAACTCACGGTCGTGAGTTTAGTGTAGTAAAAATAAACTATCCCACAGCAAGCTGACGGGGAATTGGACGATTAAAAATATATTATTTTAAATTTTAATTATTTTTTCTTTTTTAATTTCCTCTTTTTTACCCTTACTAAACCAAAAGCTTCTTTCAACCATTTATCATTTTCTATCTTTTCAACTGTCATATACAAGACATCTTTTCCAAGAAAGAGATTTGATTTAAGCATTACCACAAGTTCTTTACATTCATAAGGATGAATCCAAACACTATTTTGTAATTTTATAAAACCAAACCTATCCAAAAGATTTCTTAATAAATCTCGAAGATGTCTTCTTTTTTCTTTAATATCAAAAATTACTACTCTCCATTTTTTATCCCATCGTAAAGGTTTTTTAATTTTTAAATCTCCTATTCTATATTTAGCTAATCGCTCTTCTCCCTTTCTAGTTAATCTTACAAATTTTTTACCATTATCTTTTGTTTCAAATCTTATTAACCCTTTTTTCTCTAATCTTCCAATAGAATTATTTAAATATTTTTTTCTTTCATAATTTTTCCCTTTTGAAAACTGTTTAATAACTTGTAAAGCATTGGGTGCCAATACTGCTACACTTAAAATCCCTGCTACAGCAATTGTTGTTAAAAGTATCTTTTGAACTGGAATTTTCTTTATTTTTTCCATTTTTAAGATATTTATCTACCACACTAAACTCACGGTCGTGAATTTAGTGTAGTAATATTATATCAGTAATATTAACTTTTAAAAGATTATTTTTATTATTTTGTATTAAAATTTATAGAACTTTAATAAATCAAATTTTTTCCATTACTCTGTATAGTAATAGTCCCCTGCTGATCAGTTCTAAAAACCTCAATTCCAAAATTTTCTAAAATATCCAAAACTTCTTGACTAGGATGTTTGTATCTATTATTTTCTCCTACTGAAATTACAGCAATTTCTGGATTAGTCATTCCTACAAAATATTCACCAGTTGAAGTTTTTGATCCATGATGTCCTAATTTCAAGACATCAATATCCAATCCTCCTAATGAAATCAAATAATTTTCAATGGCTTTAGGAGAATCTCCTGTTAATAAAAAACTAGTCTCTCCATAAACCAATCTTAAAACTAGAGAAGCCATATTAGTTTCAAATCCGGAAGCATCTCTGTCTGGAAATAAAACTTCTAAATAAATTCCATCACCTAAATCCAAAATATTTCCTCTGATCAAAATTTGTTCTGATATTCCCTCTTTTACAATTGCTTTTTCAAATTCTTCACAAATAGCTTTTTCACAATTTACTCCAGAACTAAAAACTGAATCTATTTCATACGAGTTCAAAACAGCTGGAAATCCTCCAATATGATCTAAATCAGGATGACTTTCAATCAAAACATCTATGCTTCTATCATAAAATTCCATTTGTTTAGCCAATTCTCGTAAAATTTTCTTATTTGACCCAGCATCAATCAAAACTTGTTTACCACTAGGAGTCTCAATAAAAATAGCGTCTCCTTGTCCTACATCTAAGAAAGCAACCGTCATCAGACCGTTGCTTTCTTCTGCCCAAACTCCATACCAAATAAAAACAGTAATAATCAGAAAAAAACCCAAAAGAATCTTTCTAATTGACACTGTTTTTAAATTTTGCATTTTTATTTATCCTTATTTAAAGTCTTAGAAATTCCTTTCATTGCTTCCAAAACTTCAACAGGCATCATCCAAATAGTTGTATTAGATTGATCTGAACTTAAATCATTCACAGCTTGTAAAGTTCTCAAATGCATTGCCCCTGGAGTAGTATTCAATTTCTCTGCTGCAGCAGCTAGATTATTAGCCGCTTCTTTATCTCCTTGTGCTTTAATAATCACAGCTCTTTTCTCTCTTTCAGCTTCAGCTTCCTTAGAAATTGTTCGTTTCAAATCTTCTGGAATTATTACATCTTTCAATTCTACTGATTCAACATCAATCCCCCAAGGATCTGTTAACCCATCTACTCTAGTTTTAATTTGCTCAGCAATCTCAGCTCGTTTTTGCAGAAGTTCATCTAAAGTTCTTTCTCCCACTGCATTTCTCATTGTAGTTTGAGCTACTTGAGAAGTTGCATAATAATAATCTTCTACTTCCAAAACAGTCTTAGCTGCATCTGTTATCTTATAATAAACAACAGCATTGATACGAACAGGAATATTATCTCGAGTAATTACGTCTTGATCAGGCACATCTACAGCTTTAGTTCGAATGTCAATTTTTCTCATTGATTGGAAAATTGGAACAACCAATCTCCATCCGGGTTCTTTAATCCCAGTAAACTTACCCAAAGTAAACATCACTCCTCTTTGATATTGATTGATTTGTCGTAAAAACAAAATAGCTAAAACAATTAAAATTGGAACCAATATATTTGGATGACTCAAAAGAAAATTTAAATAATTCATAATTTAGTATGCAGAAGATTGAATATAGAATGTATTTTTTAAAAAAATTCACTTTATAAATTTTTTTCTACTTCCTACCTAATACCTTCTATTTAGAAATAAAATTTCTAAATTTTATCTATTAATAATTTAATATTACCATTTTTAACAAAAAATTGAAGATTTACTTTTTTAAACACTTAATGTATTCTTAAAGGAGGTGTAACTTAATTTTAAACTTTTATAAAGGATTCAAAAAATGAAAAAAAATATTAGATTTTTTTTAGGGATAATCAGTTTTGTTATTTTATTTTTAATTTCAAATGAAAAATCAAATGTTTCTTCAGACTTTTATTTTTATAAAGTTTGGGAAGAAGCTCTAATAGGGTGTTTAGTTGTAGTTACTTTCACTTCGTCAATTTTGAATAAATTTTTAATGATAATAAATGAAAAAAACAACAAAATTTCCTTGTCTTCCATTGTTTTTTTTATTTGTTTTTTATTGTTGATTATTTTCTTAGGTAATTTTTCTTCTGAAAATTATAGCTCATATAAAACATTTATTATTTATCTTTTTCTATTAGGATGGCCTTTTATAGATATTATTGATCGCTATTTGTTTTATAATAGATTTCTATCATTTAAAGATTAAAGAGTTTAATCTTTCCTCGCAGAATTCATTTTTGCGGGGATTATTTTTTTAAATAAAAGGATTATTTTCTTTCTCCTCTCCAATACTTGTCTCCCTCCCGTGTCCTGGAAATACTTGAATATCATCTTCTAAAACAAATAATTTTTGTTGAATAGAATTTAATAACTGCTGAGTATCGGCATAAGGAAAATCAGTTCTTCCAACTGTATGATAAAAAAGAGTATCTCCACTAAATAACCAATCTCCTAATTTCACAGAAATTCCACCTTGAGTATGTCCTGGAGTTTCTATTATTTCTAAATTGTGTTTCCCAAAAGGAATTTTCTGACCTTCGGTCAAAAACTCTGGCTTTTTTTGAATTACCACAGAATTTCCCATCATCAACGACCCGTTATTGAGTGGATTTATAAGCATATGATTATCCTTTTCAGAAATATAAACAGGAATATCAAATTCAATTAGAAATTCATTCAATCCATCGATATGATCATAATGGCCATGTGTCAATATCACAAATTCCAAATCCAATTGATTTTTCTTAATAAAATCAACATATTCATCAATTGGTCCAGTACAATCCACTAAAAAAGCTTTTTTTAACTTTTCATTATAAATTAAATAAACATTAGTTTTAATTTCTCCTACTATAAATTTTTTAAGTTTAAAATTACTCATTTGTGAATTATAACAAATTTCATTGATAAAAAAACAATATAATGTTATAAATAAAGACATAATAAAAAATAATTTGAACAAATTTACAAGAATTAACAACCAAATAAGAGCTTCTGAAGTAAGAGTTTTAAGCTCTGAAGATGAAAATTTAGGAATAATGCCTACTAAAGAAGCTATCATAAAAGCTGAGGAGCAAGGTTTAGACCTAATTGAAATATCAGCTATGGCTAAACCTCCTATTGTAAAAATAATGGATTATGGTAAATTCCAGTATGATCAAAAGAAAAAAGCTAACGTAGCCAAATTAAAAACGGTCAAAACAGAAACAAAAGTAATTCAAATTAAAATAGGGACAGGAGAACATGACCTAAATTTGAAAGCAAATAGAATTTCAGAATGGCTTTCTCAAGGAAATAGAGTTAAATTAGATTTATTTTTGATAGGGAGAACAAAATATATGAAATTTAACTTTTTAAAAGAAAGACTAGAAAGAGTCTTGCGATTAGTTTCAGTTTCGTATAAAATAGCGGACGGACCTAAGAAAAGTCCAAAAGGACTAACAGCAATATTAGAGAAAAGCAAAGAAAGTAAATAAGTTAAAAAATGGATGAAAAGATAAATCACCCGCTCACCCAGAGTGAGTTAAAATATTAAAAAAAGGAAAAAGTAAAAGGTTGATTATATAATTAAAATGTATATAATCATTCCTGGATGAGGGGTTAAGATTTTCTAACCTGCCTGCCGGCAGGCAGGAATGAATTTTATCGCTTCGCTCAATAAATATTAAGAAAATCTATTATGAATCCCGTTAGAGATTTGGAGAATTACAATAATTATTGTAACTAAAAAAATAATACGGGGAGAAAAAATTACCAACTAAAATAAAGATAGTTTGTCTAAGGACAAACTATCTCTAACGGGATGAAAACAAATAAATCATATTCAAAAAGATTAAAAGTAACTAAAAACGGCAAAATTGTAGCTAGAAAATTTGGGCAAGGTCATTTTAACGCTAAAGAAAGTGGTAAAACTTCAATGAAGAAAAAAAGAAGTACTCTTCTTTCATTACCTAAAAGAGTAAAAAGGCGATTTTTACCAAAAACTTCCAAATAATCTTGAGATTATTTGGATTAAAAATGATACCTGCCTGCCGGCAGGCAGGAATTAAAAATGAATGAAGAAAAATCGCAAAGTGATTTTTCTCCTAAAAGCTATAAGCTAACCTACTATAAGCTAAACAATTATGACAAGAGTAAAAAAAGGAACAACTTCATTAAAGAAAAGAAAAAATATCTTGAAATTTGCTAAAGGTCGTCGTTATGGACTTTCTACTAAACAAAGACAAGCAAATGAAGGTAATATTCATGCAGCCATGCATGCTTTTAGACATAGAAGAAAAAAGAAAGGTGATTTCCGAAGATTATGGCAAACACGAATGGGAGCAGCTTTGAAAGGACTAGACTTTTCTTACAGTAAGTTCATAGATGTGCTTACTAAAAAGAACATTGGTTTAAACCGAAAAGTTCTATCAGAAATCGCCAAAGACAACCCAGAATCATTTAAAAGAATCGTAAATCAAGTAAAATAATATCAAAAATAAAATTCCATCGGTTCGCCTCAGGCGAACCGATGGAATTTTTTATCTAAATTTGTTATATTTTATTAATTAAAATAACCAGCAATTTTGAGATAAATTGCTGGTTGTTAAGAATTCTAGACAAAATTACTTAGGCCTGGGAACACTATGTCCCTTTGGTCCTGCTGGTATAGCCATTAAATTCACCTCCTTTCTATAAAATATTCCTCCAAATACGAAGCTCTCTACTCCGCATTCTGTTAACTTCTTTAAAAAAGTTTAAATCAACTTTATGTAGTGGGATTTTATCTCCTGTTGCAATAGAAGTATATAATATGCCATCCCAATAAAGATCAATTTCAGAAACAGAAATAACTGAACTAGGTCGATATCTAATAACAACATCTCCAATTTTAGCTTTTAGAGATCCTTCTTCATTTTCCCAGTTAAGTTTCTTTAAATGAGAAGATAATAACTCTATTTGTGTAAGAGAATAGAGATTTACAAGCTTAGGGGTCCCTGACAATAGAATTTCCCATGCTTGATTCAAAGACTTCTTATCCCAATTGATAAGCCCTCTTTTCTTAGTTTGAGGTAAGTCCCAAACAAAGGTAGAACTCATTGGGATATCTTCCATCTCTAAAATCTCTTCAAAGATATACCAATTTTTTAAATTAAAAGGAGTTATCACAGAAGAAACCACAGGATCATAATCTTTTGATTTAAGTTTTCGAAGAGTCTTCATAGAATAATCCCAAGCCCCATTCTTGTTTCTAAGTCTATCGTGATCTTTTTTTTGACCATCGATAGAAATAGAGATTTGATCAAATAAAGGCAAAATATCGGGATGATTTAAAATTGTCCACCCATTATCGATAATACCAAGTTTTTGACTTGTTTCTTTATGAAACAAATTGACAAATTTTGCTCCGTTTTGGCTTAGAATTCTCCCTGCATAAACCACATAACAATTTAATTTTTTGATTTCTTTTACAGATTTACTCCAATCATCAATTGATGATTCTTTGATGTTATGTGACCAATAACAGTGTGAGCATTTTAAATTACAGCGTGGAGTTATATTAGCTATAACAATTTGAGGTTCAATATAGTCGAACCCTTTTGTATACCACTTTTCAATCAGGCTCATAAATATCTCCTCTAATTTTGTTTAGTTTAATTATTTATTATAACAACGAACTTTCTAAATATTAGAATAAATCACTTATCTTATTTTGTCAATACTAACC
>CAZAKQ010000024.1:0-6422 GCA_964486155.1 uncultured Candidatus Saccharibacteria bacterium
TTACAAGCTGGGAATTTTGCCTTAGCATTTAACCCTGTTTCTAAAAAATCTAAACATAAAGAAATTCGTTTTGGAGCAGATGTTACCTGTGTTAGTGTTAGACACCCTGATTTTAATGGAGTAGATCAAACAGATACAAAAAATAGAAGAACTTTTGTTATTGATGGTCCTGGAGAATATGAAATAGCAGGTGTTTTTATAAAAGGAATGTCTTCCGAAACAGAATATGGAGGAAAGAAATTAATTAATACAATATATTCTGTGTTAATGGATAATATTAATGTTGGGTTTTTAGGAGCTTTAGATACTAATGGAATTGATGGTGAACTTAGAGAAGCTTTAAATACCATTGATATTTTATTTGTGCCTATCGGTGGAGAGGGAACTTTGGATGCTGAATTAGCTTATAAAATTTCTGTAAAATTAGGAGCTAAAGTAGTTATCCCAATGTGTTATGGAGAAGTAGGAGAAAAAGATGCTCTAAAAAAATTCTTGAAAGCTAGTGGAAATGAAAATTTAAAAGCAGTAGATAAATTGACGATTAAAAAGTCTGAACTAGATGGAAAAGATGGAGAAGTAGTCGTTTTGAAAAATTAAAAAATCTTTAGACTTTTTAATTTTTTTTCTAACTTCCTAACAGCTATAAGCTATAAGATAATTGAAATGTTTTCTATCCAAAATTTACAAAATAAATCTTTAATAGAAAGAAAGATAATTTTGTTTATAATAGTTGGTATTTTGATGTTTTTTGTTGTAGGTATTTGGTATTTTCAATTTAAAGAATCTTTAAGAAAAAAAGAATTTAATAATGATAGTTTAACTCCTGTTTCGGAATTGTCTAAAAGTGTTGGTAATATTTATGAGAAATCTTTTGACAAAATAGATGAAGTTAAAGAAATTATCAAATTTCCAGAAAAACAATAATCTATTTAAAATAAATTAATTTTTTTCTAAAGATTGAAAACTATCAACTATTAACTAATATTATGGTATAATAGGAGGAGAATCATTAGAACACAAGAATATTATAACAATTAGTAAAATAACCCATATTAAATAGCATTTTATTTTTTAACAAAAAATAAAATGCTTTGAATTTCTACGAAATTCAACCTGCTTGTCGGCAGACAGGTTAAACAGGGTCATATTTTCTAATTCGTTTCACTCATAAGAAAAATATGAAAGAAGACAAAGAAAATAATATAAGTCCTGAAAATGGACAAGAAAATAATCAAAACGAAAAAGGAATTATAGAAACCGGAATTAGCGGGGAAATGAGAAAGTCCTATTTGGATTATGCAATGTCTGTGATTACTTCACGGGCTCTTCCTGATGTTCGAGATGGCCTTAAACCAGTTCATCGAAGAATTCTTTATGCTATGAATGGTTTGGGATTGACTTCTTCTGCTAAATTCAAAAAATCAGCTAATGTAGTTGGTGAAGTTTTGGGTAAATATCACCCTCATGGTGACCCTGCTATTTATGAAACTATGGTAAAAATGGCCCAAGATTTTTCTTATCGTTATCCTTTAGTGATTGGACAAGGGAACTTCGGTTCTATTGATGGAGATTCAGCAGCAGCTCATAGATATACAGAAGCCAAGATGTCAAAGATTTCAGGAGATCTTTTAAAAGATTTAGAAAAAGACACAGTTGATTTTATTCCTAATTATGATGGTTCTCATAAAGAACCAGTTGTTTTACCGACTAGAGTTCCTAGTTTGCTTTTGAACGGGACTTTAGGAATTGCTGTAGGAATGGCAACTAATATCCCTCCACATAATTTAAGTGAACTTATTGGAGCTACTACTCATTTAATTGATAACAAAGATGCTAGTATCGATGATTTGTTGAAATTTGTGAAAGGTCCTGATTTTCCTTTAGGAGGAATAATTTTTAATCAAAAAGATATAAAACATGCTTATCAAAATGGTAGAGGGGGAATTGTTTGTAGAGGAAATGCAGAAATAGTAGAGAAGAAAGCTGGGAAATTTCAAATAATAATTACATCTATTCCTTTTAGAGTAAACAGAGCAGACATGATTACTAAGATTGCGACTTTGCATAGAGATAAAAAAATCGAAGGGATAAAAGGGTTAAGAGACCAATCTACCACAAAGACTAGAATTATCATTGATTTGAAAAATAATGCTAATCCTCAAAATCTTCTAAATAATTTATATAAATTTACTCAACTAGAAGAATCTTTTCATTTTAATACAGTTGTTTTAGTAAATGGAGTTCCTCAAACTTTATCTTTAAAATCAATGTTAGAGGAATTTATTTCTCATCGTAAGGTTATAGTAAAAAGAAGAACTCAATTTGAACTAAAAAAAGCAGAAGCCCGAGAACATATTTTATTGGGATTGAAAATAGCTCTAGATAATATAGATGCGATTATAAAATTGATAAAGAAAGCAAAAGATGTACCAACAGCTAGATTTGATTTGATGAAGAAATTCAAATTATCTGAGATTCAAGCTAATGCAATTTTAGAGATGAAGTTGCAAAAATTGGCTGGATTAGAAAGAAAGAAGGTAGAAGATGAACTAAAAGCTGTTCAAGAACTAATTAAGAAATTAAAAGGTATTTTAAAGAGTCCGGCTAAGATTGTGGCTATCATTAAAAAAGAATTAGAAGAAATTGAAAAGAAATATGGAGATGAAAGACGTACTAAAGTAGTTAAGCAAGGTATAAAATCAATATCTCTAGAAGATTTAATTGAAGAAGAAGAAAATGTCTTGGTGATGACAAAAGGTGGTTATGTAAAAAGAATAAATCCAGATGAGTTTAAAAAACAACGAAGAGGGGGAGTTGGAGTTGTAGATTTAAATACTAAAGATGAAGATTTTGTGACTAAGTTTGTGAGAACCAGTACTCATAGTGATTTGCTATTCTTTAGTGATAAAGGAAAAGTTTATCAAATGAAAATGTTTGAAATTCCTGAAGGTAGACGAGCTACAAAAGGGAAATCAATAATGAATTTCTTGCCTTTGGAAGGAGAAGAAAAAATTACTTCTATTTTAGCTATGCCTAAAGATATCAAAAAAGGAGAACAATCTTTGATGATGGTAACTAAACAAGGAGTAACTAAAAAAGTTGATGCTGAAAGTTTTTATTCTGTTAGAAGAAGCGGTTTGATCGCTATAAAACTAGGAACTGAAGATGAATTGATTATGGCTGTATTTATTGAAGAAGGAGATACTATGATTTTAACTACCAAAGAAGGTCAATCTATTCGTTTTGATGAAAAAGATGTTAGGGCTATGGGAAGAGCTGCTGGAGGAGTACGAGGAATCAAATTGAAGAAAAAAGATGATAAAGTAATTGGAGCTTGTATGATTAAAAAAGATTTTGAAAAACCTCAACTGTTGGTTATCAGCAGTAATGGGTTTGGAAAAATGACAGATTTAGGAGAATATAAAGTTCAAAAGAGAGGAGGTTCAGGAATTAAAACTATAAAATTGAGTCCCAAAGTAGGAGATTTAATTGCGTCTAAGGTTATTTCTAATCAAGAAGAGTTTGTAGCTATTTCTAAAAAAGGACAAGTAATTAGAATTGGATTAAAAGAAGTTCCGAAATTAGGAAGGCAAACTCAAGGAGTTAAGGTTATGAAATTAAGATCTGGAGATAATGTAGCTTCTGTGGTGGTGTTGTAATCGGGTCGTAAGTCTATAACCTGCCTGTCGGCAGGCAGGAGTCAAAAGTTAAAAAGCGAGGCTAAAGCCTCGCTTTTTTTTATACACTTTTTTAATTTTGTATTCTTATTTTTGATGATATAATATTTATATGACATTTACAGATCCTCAAAACAATATAGATCAATTTGATTTAATGTCAGGAATGAAAGTAGCTGATTTAGGTGCTGGTGTTGGAGCTTATGCTGTAGCAATAGCTAAAAAAGTAGGTTCAGATGGAAAAGTAAATGCAGTTGAAGTTCAAAGAAGATTTTTAGATAAAATAAAACAATCTGCAGAGATGGAACATCTTTTTAATGTAGAGGCTATATGGGGAGATGTAGAAAAAATAGGAGGTTCAAATTTAGAAGATCTGTCTATGGATGCTGTTATTGTTTCAAATATTTTGTTTCAAACAGAAAATAAAGAAAATGTTGTTAAAGAAGCTCATCGTATTTTAAAACCAAATCGTAAAGTGCTTTTTGTTGATTGGATTGATTCTGCAGGAGGACTTGGGCCTTTGGATGATAATATTGTATATCCTGATGAAGCAAAAAAACTTTTTATGAACAATGGTTTTGATTATGAAAAAGATATTTATGCTGGAGATAATCATTACGGAATGATTTTTAGAAAACGGAAATAAGATTAAATAAAATTTAATCTTGAATTATAAATTAAAAAAGTAGATATAACTATTAAAGTTATATCCGCCTAAGGCGGATGACTATTTATATAGTCGTTGCACTCCTTAAAAATATGTCACAATTTCAACTTATATTAACATCAATTTTCGGATTCTTTATTCTGATTGGAGTTATTTTATTTGCTGGATTTAGAGCAGATACTGGAAGTCAAGAAATAGGTGATGTTTTAATTTGGGGAACAATAACTGAAGAAATTATTGATGAAGTATTGCATGATTTGGTAGATAGAGATGACAGTTTTGAAAAAGTAAAATATGAACAAATTGATGAAATTAATTTTGATAGTATTTTAGCCGAAGCTATGGCTGAAGATAAAGGTCCTGATTTGTTTTTCTTACCTCAATCAAAAATAGTTAAACATCAAAATAAGATTTTACCTATTCCTTACGAAACTTTTTCAGAAAGAGATTTCAAGGATTATTTTATTGAAGAAGGAGAATTATATTTAACTGATGACGGAATTTTAGCTCTACCATTCATGCTAGATCCTCTAGTAATGTATTGGAACAGAAGTATCCACACAAGAATGGGAATATCAGAACCTCCAAGATATTGGGATTCTTTCTTTGCTTTTACTAAAAAAGTTGCAGAAAAAGATGAAAATATGAATATTTTAACTAGTGCAGTGGCTTTAGGAGAATATGAAAATATCAATCATGCTAAAGAAATTTTAACTACTTTAGTAATGCAGACAGGAAATCCTATTATTGTTCGTGATGAGGAAGGATTTGATGTAGTATTGAAAAAGGGTTCAAGTGATCAATCTGCAGCAACAGAATCAGCTTTGAGATTTTATACAGAATTTTCTAATCCAGCCAAAGATACTTATTCATGGAATAGCTCTATGCCTGATTCTAAGAATGTCTTTTTATCTGGTGACTTAGCTTTATATTTTGGTTTTGTTAGTGAATTTGAAGATTTAAAAAATAAAAATCCTAATTTAAATTTTGATGTAACTTTTATGCCTCAAACAGGAGATTCAAGAAATAATGTAACTTTTGGAAAAATGGAAGCTTTAGCTATAAATAAAGGTTCAAAAAACCCTGTGGGAGCTTATAGTACTGCTACAGCTTTAATTATGAATGAAACTTTATTATATCTAAATAGTTTAACTAGCTTACCGCCTGTTTCTAGAATTATTTTAAGTAGAGAACCGATTGATCCTTATCAAAGTATTTTTTTTAGATCAGCATTAATGAGTGATGCTTTCTTAGATATAAATAAAACAGATACAGGTTTTATTTTTCAAGATATGGTAGGTTCTGTTGTTTCTGGAAGAAGAAAATTAAGTGAAGCTGTTAGTCGAGCAGATGCTGAAATGGGAGAGTTATTAAAATAGTCAAAAGTCTATAAAATCTGTAAAGTTCATAAAGTTAAATCTTTGGGCAAATTCGTGACAGTGCAAAATTGAGGTCCGACCCTTTATTATCGTTCCATCGAAGTCCGACCTCTTAACTAAGATTGTTATCATCTTTAGTTATAGTATATTGTTTGACCGTTACTGAGGTCGGACTTCTAAATAAAAAATAAAATGAAAAATTTAAAAAATAAAATTACATACACATTTATCTTAGGAATACTTTTTATTCCTTCTGTAGGAAAAGCTGAATTAGTCCCATGTAAACCATCTGTAGCAGAAAATGGGGAAATGATTAATAAGTGTGGTTTTAGTCACTTGGTTCAGTTAGTAGATAATATTATAGATTTTATCGTAGTGATGACTGTTCCCATTTCAGCAATTATGTTTGCTTTTGCTGGAGTTTTGTATATAAGCGGTGATCCAGGAAAAATTGGTAAAGCTCATGGAATTTTCAAAAATGTAGGATTTGGTTTACTTTTTGTATTAGGAGCATGGTTGATTGTAAAAGCTGTTCTAACAGGAATAGGAGCTGAAGGATATAGTTTATTAAAATTTAATTAAAAAGAGGTCCGACCTCTTAATTATAATAATTAAAATCTTTAGGCATTTAGTTTTGCTTATAGAAATTGAGGTCGTACCTCTAAACAAATTATGATGAAAAAAATAATACAATTAAAT
>CAZAKQ010000025.1:0-5421 GCA_964486155.1 uncultured Candidatus Saccharibacteria bacterium
CTTACGATCAAATGTTAGGCAAACAATTTTCTGGAGGAGTTGAACCTTCTATTGGGCAATGGCAAAAATTAGCTTTAGCTCGTGTATTTTATCGAGATCCTAAGATGTTAATTTTAGATGAACCCACTTCCTCTATTGATGCGGAAGCAGAGGCTAAGATTTTTGAAAGAATTGAAAAGATGTCTGATGAAAGATCTGTAATTTTGATTTCGCATAGATTTTCTACAGTTCGTCGAGCAGATAGAATTGTGGTGATTGATAATGGAAAAATTATTGAAAATGGAACTCATGAAGAATTAATGAATCTTAATGGACAATACGCAAAATTATTTAACCTACAAGCTGAGAAATACCAATAACCTCAAACAAAAAATACAGACACCAGGTGTCTGTATTTTTGTTTGAGGCTATAAATTTTAAATTGTCTAATCGTAGGTTCTGCTTGTCCGCCGATGAGGAGGGTTGAGCCTACTATTGGGATTTTATGATATACTGATATTATGAATTTAACTAAAGATCAGAAAAGACAATTGGATTTTTGTTTGGAACATAAAGTTTCGGATATTTCGGTGGATTTAAGTGTTCTTATAAGGTTTTTATCTGAAGTAGGAATCGATGACTTAGAAAAGATTATTAATAATAATGAGAAATTTGGCAAAGTTGTCGTAAAGATAAAAGATTACCTATTAAAAATGTCTGATGATAAAAGAAATGAATTATATAAACTTTTAACTCCAATAGATTTTGGGGAAAATATAAAAGCTTATTTTGTTTATGGGACTAATAAATCTATGGCAAGAGCTCATTATGCGGTTGAGGTTTATAAAATGAAATTGGCTCCTGTAGTTGTAAGTGATATGGATGTTGACAATGAGTATGTAGATATTTTAAAGAAAGGAGGAGTTAAAAATTCTGATATTTTTAGAGAAGGTATGGGGGCTAATTTTATAGAGAATGCTTATAACTCTATTAAAATTGTCAGAGAAAATAATTTAGATTTAGATCAGATTGGTGTAATTTCGGCTTCTTTGGTAGCTTTAAGAGCTAAGTTAATGACACAAATATTTTTACCAAAAAATTCTAGAATTTATTCTTTGCCGGTTGAAATTGATAAATCTAATCCTATTGAAGACCCGACTTCTCCAGAGAATTGGTATAAAAATAACAAAGGAGTTAGTGTTTTTTTGTCTGAAATAATAAAATTATATACACTTAAAGAATTTGGGATTTTAAAATAAGATGAAAAAATTAATTATTATTGATGGACATAATTTCTTATGGAGGGCATATTCTGTGCCTTTTAAATTTTTTTCTAAAAAAGGAATTCCGTTACAAACAGTAACGATGTATTTAAAATTATTAAGAAGAACTATTTCAAATATTGGTTTTTCTAAAAATAATTCTATTGTAGTTATTTTTGATACTGAAACTTCAAATAATAATTTTGAACTATCAAAAGATTATAAACAAAATAGACCTTCTTTTAAAAAAGGTGAAGATAGTCCATATACTCATCTTCCTTATGTGCAAAAAGTATTGGATTTTCTCGATATCAAATATTTAGCAATTTCTAATATAGAAGCAGATGATATTATAGCCAGTATCTCAAAAGAATTTTCTAAAAAATCAGAAAAGAACAAAGTATATATTGTTTCTTCTGATACTGATTTTTATCAGCTTTTAAACAAACAAATTTTTATTTTAAAATTAAAACAAGGTAATAATTATGAGATTATTTCTTCAAAGTATGTAAAAGATTGTTTAGGAATTACTCCTAAACAATATGTCGATTTTAAATGTTTGACTGGAGATTCTGCTGATAATATAAAAGGGATAAATAAAGTTGGAAAAATTACCGCTAAAAAAATAATTAATAAAGAAATTGATTTTGATTTTATAAAACATAAAAAAATATTAGAATTGAATAAAAAATTAATTACTTTAAATTGTAATTGTAAAAAACAATGGGATTTTAGAAATTTTAAATTTAATCCTCAAAAATTAAAAATCTCTAATCCGGAGATTTTTAAAAAATGTGGATTTTGATTTAATTTTTTAGTAAATTTATGGTAAGATAATTTTAATTCTCTTCGGAGATATTTTATAAAGTCATTGTGTGGGTGGGGAACTTAGTAGCGACGAGTGAACAGTTAGTGGGCAAAGAAGTTAGATTGTCACAGAAAGAAACTCACACAATGACTTTTTCTTATTGCTTTTTATCATTATTGACAACAGGTTATATTTATGATATTATATACAATAGAATAATTTTATAAATATAAAAAAATAAGGGAGAAAAAATGAAAAGATTGATTACTACTGCGGAACCTTTGTTTGAGATTTGTTACTTTTTGAGATGGGTATTTGTTTCAACTTTTTTCCTTTCTTTTGTTGGAGGAATAAGTTGTATTGTCACTTCGTATGAAGTGAAAAATATTATCTTATCTTTGGTAATTTTTACTCTAGTATTTATAATATTAGAGTTTAAATCATAAAAAGGATGGTCAAGTTTTTGTTTAAAAAACTTGACCATCTTTATTTTATTGATTGCTTTTTTGTGGATAATGAGTATTATAAGTTTAGTATTATTTTGAAATTTAATTTAAATTAATTATAGTTGGAGGTACAAAATGAGTAAAATTGAAAAACAATATCCCATTATTGTTAGAATATACTGGGATGGCTTAAAGCTTTTTTCTAAATTAGGTGTTTCTTGTCCGAATGAGAGATACTCAAAAATTGCTTATCGAATAGCAGAGGCAGTTCAAGATATTGATTTAGATGTTCCTATTGAGATTGCTCTTTTGACTCAATCTGCTAGTATTCCAAATTGTGTTGAAGTTCTTCGTGTTGATGGAGTTGACATCACAAGTATGGAAAAACCAGCGAATTTTCTTTTTTCGGATTTAGATAGTATTGTTGATATGAATAAGGAAGAAATTCAGCATGCTTTTCTCAAAGGATTCCCGGAATTTTGTAAGGGGTTGAGAAATTCTTTTTGCGATGAAAGATCAATTATTCGTCAGACAGATAGAGAGCTGACAGAAAAAATTGATGTTCTTGAAGCTTTTAAAATTTAATTTTTCATATTTTCAAATTTGACGGCCAGGTTCCTATATAGGAATCTGGCTATTGTTATTTTTATTTACTTTGATATTATGAAAATAGAATAATAAGTGTTCATTTTTAAAATAAGAGGTGACGATATGATAGAAAAAAAAGGATTATATAATGCTGTGGTAGTTTTTTTGGTTGATTGTAATAAAATTATGATGATGTTAAAAACAGCTAAGATTGGAAAAGGTTGTTTTAATGGTCCTGGAGGAGGACTTGATGAAGGAGAAACTTCTGCTGAAGCAGGAATCAGAGAATTACGGGAAGAATCAGGAGTAGTAACTTTTCTTGAACATATAGAAAAAGCTGCTATTGTTGATTTTCATAATAAAATGGAAGATGAGAGTATTTTTATTTGCAGGGTTCATTATTTTCTGTGTTTTAGATGGTATGGGATTCCAGAATCTCGTCCAAAAGAAAATATGATAAATCCAACTTGGTTTACTCCTTGTGCTTTACCATATAAGTTGATGATGCCTGCAGATGAGGATTTTATTTCACTTCTTTTTGAAGGAAAAAAAGATTTGAATATTTGGTTATTGAAAGCAAAAGCTTTTTTAGGTTCTAACCAAACCAAAAAATTAAAGCCAACTGAGATAAGTTGGATATTAAGGTCAGATTAAAAATGAGCATTTATGTGACCGGTTCCTAAATATAGTGAACCGGTCATTTTTGTTTTAAAATATGTTAAAATTTAACTAATTAATAATTAACTTAACTATTTAACATGGTAGAAATTAAACATAGGGAATTACACAGGATTACTTCGACAGCAATTATTTATAAAAAAACTGAAAAAGATTTTGAATATTTAATTACTAAAAGAAGTGAGGATAAAAAAGCTTTTCCAGGGAAATGGACTGTGCCTGGAGGAGGTCTTGAAGTGGATGATTATATAAACACTCCTAAAAATAGTGCAGGACTTTGGTATAATGCTGTTACTAATTCATTAAAAAGAGAAGTGATGGAGGAGGTTAATTTGAAAGTAGGGAAATTGGATTTTTTATGTGATATTACTTTTATTCGTTCTGATGGGATTCCTGTAATTATTTTGAGTTATTATGGCCCTTATGAATCTGGAGAAGTAGAATTAGATGAAGATAATATTGAGTATGCTTGGGTAACAGCTAAAGAAGCTAAGGAATATGATTTGATTGATGGGATTTTGGGAGAGATTGAAGAAGTTGAGGTTATTTTGAATAAGAAATGTTAACTTATTTCTCCACAGGTATATTATTGATTTTTGATGTATACTAGAAATAGTATAGTTTAATTTTAATTGCAGAGCAGGAGGTAATAATGAATATTTTAATGGGATTTGTTGCAGGAGGGAAGGTTGTATATGAATCTGATCAAGTATTTTCCTTAGAAGAAGCTAAATGCTGTTTAGCTTGTTCAGAAGTTGGGATTTTCCAAGTTAAGAAAGAGGAAGAAACTTTTTATTTTTCTTTAGATGGAAGAATCCTTTGTTGTGAACTTCGTTCAAATGGAGAGCATATTGAAAATACTGAAGGGGAAAGAGCTGAAATTATATTAGATTCTCTTTTAAAAAAAGAAAAGGAGAAAATAGAATGTTAAAAGAAGTTTTTGTTCATGTTTGGATTCTAAAGCACCCGAAGTTTTTTGTTAAAAAATTGAGGGTGCTTTTTGGTTGTTATATACTTATTCCGGAATTCTGCAGAATCACGGAATCAATATATTAAATAATATATTAATATATTAAATAGGGGTATTCTAGTAGACTAGTAGAATAGCCAGCGATTTGAGTGGTTAGGAGGGCTATTTCGCCAGTTGGCGGATGGTCAAAGTTGTTTGTTTGAGCCGTTATTCTACTTGGGGGTGCTACCCCCAAGTGGTTTTTCTTAGGAGTTGGACTTCTGTGAGGTTTTTTTGTTGATTTTTGAGGTGGTTTGGGGTATTGTGAGATTAGATTAAGTATGTTTGAAATTTAACTTTATATATTTAGGGAGGAAGGTAAAATGACAGTTTATTTAAAACTTTTGAAGAAATTGAAAACCTCTGATCAGATCTTTTCCGTAATGAAAAAATCTGGTTGGGATTCGGATGTTTGCCAAGCAGGCATCCCTCTTCTAAAATTGGAAGAAAAAACTCCAGATCAGATTCTCTCTGTAATGGAAAAATCTGGTTGGGATTCGGATGTTTGCCAAGCAGGTATTTCTCTGTTAACAGATGAAGATCAGATTCTCTCTGTAATGGAAAAATCTGGTTGGGATTGGGGAGTTTGCCAAGCCGGCATCCCTCTTCTAAAATTGGAAGAAAAAACTCCAGATCAGATTCTCTCTGTAA
>CAZAKQ010000026.1:0-4252 GCA_964486155.1 uncultured Candidatus Saccharibacteria bacterium
TTTCATCTTTTTTTGATTAACTCTCCGCCAGCTGGCGGAGAGTTATTTGAATTTAAAAATATAAATAAAAAATTACCAAACCTTTTACTTGGATGTTTCGTTTCCAAGTGACTTTTTTATCTCTAATCATTTATCCAAATTTTATCTTGGTCATAATCTTTTAGATCTAAAATTTCTTTTCTTCTATATTTTTTAGTTACCTAATATTATTTTAATAATAACTTATTTTTTATAAATACAAAATATGATTAAAAAATATTGTTAAAAATCGGAAAATTTGTTATATTTCAAACAAGTTTAAAAATTAAAAATTTAGATTTATTTAAAACCTGCCTACCGGCAGGCAGGAATTACAAAATTAAAAATTAAAAATTAACATGCTTATACCAACAGTTATAGAAAAATCACAATTTGGCGAAAGGGCTTTTGATATTTACTCTCGTTTATTAAAAGAAAGAATTATTTTTCTAGGGGGAGTAATAGATGACGCTATTGCCAACACAGTTATTGCTCAATTATTATTTCTAGAATCAGAAGATCCAAAAAAAGACATAACTCTTTATGTAAATTCTCCTGGGGGACAAATTCAATCAGGCTTAGCTATTATTGATACAATGAATCACATTAAACCTGATATTTCTACTGTTTGTATAGGTATGTCAGCTTCAATGGGAGCAGTTATCCTTTCTCAAGGAAAAAAAGGAAAAAGATTTATTTTACCTAATTCAGAAGTAATGATTCATCAACCTTTAACAGGAATTGAAGGACAGGCTTCGGATGTAGAAATTAAAGCTAAGCATATTTTAATGCTGAAAGATAAACTTTATGAAATATTATCTAAAGCAACAGGAAAATCTAAGAAAAATATCGAAAAAGATGGAGATAGAGATTATTGGATGTCAGCCGAAGAAGCTAAAAAATACGGAATCGTTGATAAAGTTTTAAAATCTAAATAAATTTCTTAAAAACCAACGTTAGGGTAACGTTACCATAACGTTGGTTTTTATTTTCTAAATAATTAAATCCTTGATTTATATAATTCTATTTGATAATGTAAATGCAGAAGAAATAGTTAAAAACATAAATAATAAAATACAAAGAGGAGATTGAAATGAAAAAAACAGTTATAATTGAGATGAGTTCCCGCAAAACAGAAAATGGTTGTAATGGAGTTATTATTCTAAATAAAAAAAGTTTTAATTATAATTTTTGTTTACAACAAAACAATTATAAATTTGTATTAGAGAAGGCACAAATACTTCCGATAGAAATTATCCGTGAAACATTTCGTTTGCAAATTTGGGTACAAGGAAGTGAAGTACAACTTGCAAATGAAGAATATTTATTCTTTTTTAAACTTGCTCTTTATCATTTAATAAATTTTCTAAAAAAAATTGAGCTCACAATTATCTCAATTAAAACTAAAGGAATAAATCCTTTATTGCTGTCATTAGAAATAAGTGAAATAAATAAACATCCCATAAAGGACCGAACACTCCAAATGTTAAAACATTCAAAAGTATTTAATTCTTCGTTATAACGAATAAAACCCTGTAGTGAAATTTTACTACAGGGTTAAAATAATATATTTAAACGAAGCACCTTATAGTGAAAATATTTAATCATTGAAAATTTAAAATTAAAACTTGTAAAGTTTTAATTTTTAATGTATTATAAAAAACATACTTTTACGAATCATTTAAGATAGCCCGTCTGAAATAGATTAAATTTTGATGAATTTTATGAACAAAACTCTAAATTCAGCCTTAAAATTAAATACTTTTTATTGGAATAACCTCCAATTTTAAAATCTATATAAAGATAGGGTTTTAAAACCATGTCATTAAAATTATTTATATTCCTATTAGGAATGAGCGCCATTGTTGGTGTGGCTTTTGGTTATTTCTTAAGATGGGCATTGACTTTTGGTAAAAAAGGTTCTATTGAATTAAAAATTCAACAAATGACCTTAAATGCTCAAAAAAAATACAAAGAAATAATCAACAAAGCTGAAGATAAAGCAAAAAAAATATTAAAAGAAAGTGAAAAAGAAAGAAAAGAAAAACAACAAGAATTCAAAAAAACAGAGGCTCGATTGATAAAAAAAGAAGATTTTCTAGACAAACGTCAAATGGAAATCAGTACTGAAACTAAAAAAATAGAAGACAAAATTGAAAAAGTTAAAAAAATTAAAGAAAATTTAGATTCTATAAAAGAACAAGAAGAAAAAGAACTTCAAAAAATAGCCCAACTTTCGAAAGAAGAAGCCCAAACAAAACTTTTAAAAACTATTGAACAAAATTACGAAGAAGATTTAACAGCTCGATTACAAAAACTAGAACAAAACGGAGAAGAAAAACTAGAAAGAAAAGCTCAGGATATTTTAATCACAGCTATTCATAGAATGGGAAATTCTGTAGCTTCTGATGTTCTATCTACTAATGTAAATATTCCTTCTGATGATATTAAAGGAAAAATTATCGGAAAAGAAGGAAAAAATATTAGAGCTTTTGAAAGAGCCTCTGGTACAGAAGTAATTGTAGATGATACTCCAGGAGCAATTACTATTTCTTCTTATGATCCAATTAGACGGCAAATAGCTAAAGTAGCTTTAGAAAATTTAATTATTGATGGAAGAATTCAGCCTGCAAGAATTGAAGAGTTTGTAGAGAAAGCCAAAGAAGAAATTAACCGAACCATTAAAAAACAAGGTGAACAAGCAATATATGAATGTGGAATTTTAAATCTTGATCCAAGAATAGTTTCAATTTTAGGGCGTCTTCATTTTAGAACTTCTTATGGACAAAATGTTTTACAACATTCTGTAGAAATGTCACATATTGCTAGAATGTTAGCTGAAGAATTGGGAGCTGATGTGTCCATAGCCAAGACAGGAGCTTTGCTTCACGATATAGGGAAAGCAGTAGATCATGAAATTCAAGGAACCCATGTTGAAATTGGAAAAAGAATTTTACAAAAATTTGGAGCAGATGAAAAAATCATCCAAGCAATGCAATCTCATCACGAAGAATATCCATACGAAACATTAGAATCAGTAATAGTTCAAATTGCAGACTCAATTTCAGGAGGACGTCCAGGAGCTAGACGAGATAATGTAGAAAATTATCTAAAACGACTAAAAGAACTTGAAGATATTACTAATTCCTTTGATGGAATTGAAAAATCTTTCGCGGTACAAGCTGGAAGAGAAATTAGAGTATTAGTAGAACCTGAAAATGTTTCAGATTTACAAGCTAAAAAATTAGCTCGGGATATTGCTCTAAAAATTGAAAAAGAACTAAAATACCCAGGTGAAATTAAAGTAAATGTTATCCGAGAATCTAGAGTAATAGAATACGCAAGATAAAAAATAATCAAATTTTTCGAGGTTCGACTCTCTCTGAAAATCGAACCTCTTTTTTGAAAAATTTAATTTGAATATCCAATTACAGAAATTGATTAAAGAAAAAAATTAATTTTATTCTAGTATTTAAAAATGGAGAGGTTCGACCTCTCCATTTTTAAAATCTTTGTTATACAGATACGGACTTTGGTGGGACCAAAATCTGTTTTGTTCTAGTGTTTTAATGTTTTAATGTTTAACTCCTTGCCCCGTTAGACTTTTTAATTTTTTCTAAAACAACAAATCAAAATCATTTCTGTAATAATTTTCTTCTAATATTATTAAATTTATAAAAAGTCTAACGGGGCTTGCACAAAATACGGCTTAATATATAATGTATATATTATTATATTGTAATTAATAGTCGTTATTAATAATTTAATTTATATTTATTATGAATAAACAAGCTATTGTAGAAATTGTACAAGGAGAATTAGAAGGAACTAAAGTACAAGCAGAAGGTGCAGTAGATGCAGTTTTCGAAGCTATTACAAAAACTTTAGTTAAAGGAGAAGATGTTTCAATCGCAGGATTTGGAATTTTCTCAGCTAAAATGAGAGCAGCTCGAGTTGCTAGAAACCCACGAACAGGAGAACCTATTAATGTTCCAGCAATGAGAGTTCCTAAATTTAGAGCTTCTAAAACTCTAAAAGATGCAGTAAAAGGAAAATAATTCCAATACTCAATAAAAATTAACGACTATTATATAATAGTCGTTAATTTTTTGTTATTTAAACGAAAAATGATATAATACAATTTAATATTGCGGATATAGTTTAGTGGTAGAACACGTCCTTGCCAAGGATGAAACGGGTGAGAAGCGATTTCATGAGCTTCGCAAGTTCTTTT
>CAZAKQ010000027.1:0-1912 GCA_964486155.1 uncultured Candidatus Saccharibacteria bacterium
TAAATTAGGTAAGGTTTTTGTTTAAAAATATATAAATAAAATTAATAATGGTGATAGGACAAGAAAAAACTATCGATAGGGTATCGATACCCTATCGATAGTTTTTAGTAACGAATTTTAGCTTCGTTAAAATTTCTATACATAATACATACTACATAATACTAAAATAGAAATAAAAAAAATCAACGGGTCACTAGTAACCCGTTGTTTTTTTAAAATAGTTTAAATTTGAGTGAAGTTCAAGGAAACAAGTAAAAATTTTTTGAGCCGTATTGAACATACGGTGAAAAAAATTTTTATGAAGTTGACGAAGAAATTCTCCAAATTTAGACTATTTTACTTCCACTCCCATTGATCGAGCAGTCCCCTCAATAATCTTCATCGCTTGCTCAACATCATTTGCACTAAGATCTTCTAATTTTGCTTCTGCTATTTCTTTAACTTGAGCTTTAGTAATTGTCCCAGCTTTTTTGATTAAATTTTTTCCAGAACCTTTATCTTTTCCAACAGCCTTCAAAATCATTCTGGAAGCAAGAGAAGTTTTCATAATAAAATCAAAACTCCTATCTTCGTAAAGAGAAATAATTACAGGTACTATCTCTCCCATTCTATTTTCTCGGGTAGCTTCGTTAAATTGATTTACGAATTCTCCAATATTAATACCAGCTTGACCTAGAGCAGGTCCTAAAGGAGGTGCTGCACTAGCTTTTCCTCCTTCTATTTGTAATTTAATTGTTTTTATTACTTCTTTAGCCATTTTATTAGGTTATTAGATTGTTAGATTGTTAGTCCGCCAGCTGGCGGATTAGAAAAAAATTTGCTTTCCTCCTGAGACTGTCCCCCTTAAGAGAGACGGACAAGTGCAAATTTTTTCCATCCAATCTTCAACATTCCACTTTCTATTTTCTTATTTATTAATTTCTTTTACTTGCTTGAAAAAATACATTTGTATTTAGAAGCTTCCAAACAATTTCATTTTTATAATTTCTTCACTTGCAATGAATCTAACTCAACTGATGTTTCTCTACCAAACATAGATACCATTACTTTAACTTTACCGCGCTCTTCATCTACTTCAGACACTTTTCCTTCAGTATCTTTAAAAGGACCATCCATAACAGCTACCATATCTCCTATTTCAACATTTAAAGAATGTTTTGTAGTATCTGAATTCATTCTTCTTCTTAATTCAGTCATTTCTTCTTCATCAACAGGTACAGGATTTACTCCAGCTCCAACAAAACCAGTGATTCTAGGAGTATTTCTAACTACATACCAAGAATCATCAGTTACGATCATATCTACTAAAACATAACCCGGATAAATTTTTTGTTCTTCTTCTACTCTTTTACCTCCTTTTATTTTAATTTTCTTTTCAACTGGAACAAGCACATCAAAAATCTTATCTTCCATTCCAAAAGACTCTATTCTCTGTTTTAAATTTCGTACAACAGCATTTTCATACCCTACATAAGTATGAACTGCGTACCAATTTCTTGTTGCATTTTCTTCTTGTCTTGACATAATAATTTAGTAAGTTAGCTTATAGCTATTAGCTTTTAGGGAAAAATTGCAGAGCAATTTTTTCTTAAATCTTAGATCTAATTTAATTTTATTTTATTTTTGACCAAAAATAAAATTGTCCAATCCTAATGAAAAAATAAAATCAAATAAGCCTAAAAAAAAGGCGGTCACTATAGAAACTACTGCAACAATAATCGTAAACAACACACTCTGCTTTCTTGTAGGCCAAGAAACGTGTTTTAGTTCTTCTTTAGTATCTTTTATATAATCAATTATTTTCATCTCAGTTTTAGTTAATTTTATTAAAAACTCCTTTTTTAAAAGCCCGTTAGGGCTTTTTTACTTAAGTAGATAATATTACTTTCATGTCCAAAAGTCAAGAGATTTT
>CAZAKQ010000028.1:0-1870 GCA_964486155.1 uncultured Candidatus Saccharibacteria bacterium
GTCCACAAAATCCTAAGTCCTAAAGCGAAAGCTTTAGGACTTTTTGGATTTTGTAGATCTGACAGGACTTGAACCGAGGCGATGCGAAGCCAACTTTCGAGCTTGCGAGAAAGTTGTATCGCCGAGTGGAGGTTAAGGGAGTGAGATATTTTATGAGCTTGCGAAATAAAATATCCACGA
The DNA here is from genome assembly GCA_964486155.1 of uncultured Candidatus Saccharibacteria bacterium. Classification (GTDB taxonomy): domain Bacteria; phylum Patescibacteriota; class Minisyncoccia; order Phycocordibacterales; family UBA12079; genus JAHITU01. The sequence continues at coordinate 181 of CAZAKQ010000028.1, forward strand.
GAGTAACCAAGTCCTGTCAGGTCCACAATTTGACATTATTATATAATAATATTATGCTTTTTGTAGTTAGTAAAAATAAAATTTATATTTTCAATATATTTCTTTCTAAAAAGGAGTTCTTTATGAAAAAGATTTGTATTTGCGGTAACAGAAACTGTGACTCTCCTTTTCACAAAGGAGATAATGTGGAAGTTCAATGGGGAAATGAGTGGATTGGGGGAGAAGTTATTGCCGAAGTAAGAACACGAGTGACAATTCGTTTCCCTCATCCTATTTTTTTTACAGAAAAAATAGTGACAACGATCATCACGAAAAATTTCTGGGGTCGGGAAAAAAAGAATACCACTGAAAAATGGAAAGATAAAATTCTTAAAGAAATGACTTTTGGGGCTTCTTATATAAGATTTCCTGAAACAAAAAGTTGGGAACGTCAATAAACAAAAGTCCTGTCTTGTTTAACTACAATTCAGGGCTTGGTTTCATTTATATATTTTTAATTGAGAGATAGTCCGCAACACCTCAATTCCATTCTCAATCCGAACACTTGGTGTAAAATCAAGTAATGAAAAAAGCAAAAAACAACAGTAATTTAAAGGTTGTTTTTTATTTATATGTTAAAATATAGCTAATGTTTAATCTAAAAGAAAAAATCAATAGGCAAAAACAAAAAACAAAATCTTGGTTTGAAAGAAATGAAAAGTATTTAATGATTGGATTTTTTGTAGGAGGATTGATAGTAGATAATTTAACTTTAACCAGAATAGATCAACTTTTTGATAATTTAATTATTTTAGGATATTTATTTTTAGCAATTTTTAGTATTATTTTAATAAATTTAGCTCAAACTAATAGGGCTATAAAATATGCCCCTCGTTTTGTTAATTTAAGTAAATATTTTCCTTTAGCTTCACAATTTGCTTTTGGAGGGCTTTTTAGTGCTTATATTATTTTTTATACTAAATCAGCATCGTGGACTACTAGTTGGTTTTTCTTATTAATAATTCTTGGGCTTTTTGTAGGAAATGAAAGATTTAGAAAACAATATAAAGAAATTGATTTTCAAATAAATATTTTGTTTATTGCTTTATTTTCATTTATGATCTTTTTTGTACCTGTAGTGATAAAAAGAATGGGGGATTGGGTTTTCATTTTGAGCGGAATTCTATCTGTTATTTTAATTTGGTTTTTAATTAAATTTATTTCTCGATTTATTGTAAAAATAAATTCAGATAGAAAGAAAAAAATGAAGACCCATATAATTGGAGTTTTCCTGATATTTAATTTAATGTATTTTTTAAATATTATCCCACCTGTTCCTTTATCAATGAAAGAAATAGGGGTATATAGAAATATTGAAAAAACAGAAAATGGTAATTATTTATTTGAAGAAGTAAAGACTCCTTGGTATTCATTTGGAAACAAATTTATAAAAATTTCAAATGGACCAGTTTATATTTATAGCTCTATCTTTGCTCCAACTAATTTAAACACAGAAATAATTTATGAGTGGTTTAATTTTGACGAACAAAAAAACAGGTGGATTAAATATAGTGAAATAGATTATCCTATTGTAGGCGGAAGGGAAGAAGGTTATAGAGGTTATGTTCATGCTTCTAACTTAATTAAAGGAGATTGGAGAGTAGATATAAAAACAAAATCGGATTTAGTTATAGGAAAGATAAAATTTGAG
>CAZAKQ010000029.1:0-1748 GCA_964486155.1 uncultured Candidatus Saccharibacteria bacterium
GTATCAGGAGATTTAGGTTAGATTAGTAAATTAAAAGAATTAACTAAATTATTAGATCAATAAAATACAAAGTAATAAAATAGTTTTAATTTAGTGTTTTAATGATTTCTCATTGACATAGAATAAAATTCTGTTAATATATAACAAGCTCTAAACAAGTTCACAGAGCTGTTTTAAATTATATGACAAGATCACTGAAAAAAGGTCCTTATGTGGACGAAAAATTATTGAAAAAAATAGATGGTAAAAAACCGGATGATTTAGGAGTGATTAAAACTTGGGCGAGAGCTAGTCAAATATCACCAGAAATGACAGGTTTTACATTTGGAGTCCATAATGGAAAAAAACATATTGAAGTTTTTGTAACGGAAGATATGGTTGGACATAGATTAGGTGAATTTTCACCTACAAAGAAATTTATTAAACATGGTGGTAGAATGCAAAAAGAATTAGAGCAGAAAAAGAAAGAAGCTGAAATATCAGCGGCTAAAGCAGCTAAAGCAGCATAAAAATTATTATGGAAATAAAAGCAAAGTTAAGAAATTATAAGCAATCGCCAAGAAAAGTTCGTTTGGTAGCTGATTTAATAAGAGGTAAAAAAATAGATAGAGTAATATCTGAGCTTTCTCATTTAAATAAAAAAGTTTCAATTGCTATGAAAAAATTGATTAAATCTGCGGTTGCCAATGCTAAACATAATAACAATAAAAAAGAAGAAGATTTATTTTTAAAAACAATTACTGTTGATGAAGGTCCTTCAATGAAAAGATTTAAAGCTGGGGCTCGAGGAAGAGCTTTCCCATTTAAACGAAGAACTAGTCATATTACTGTTACTTTAGATGAAAAAATAAGAAAATCAATAAAAACAGAAAAGAAAATAAAAAAAGTTAAGAAAGTAAATAAAAAATCTTAGTATTTTTTGAACCTGCCTCGTCGGTAGACAGGTTATAAATTGTAAATTATAAATTGAGAAAAATTTGCGAAGCAAATTTTTCTCCTAATAACCTAATAGCTAATCCGCCAGCTAGCGGACTAATAACCTAATAAAATGACTCACGTTGTACACCCATATGCTCAAAGAATAGGAATTTTAAGAGATTGGAAATCTCGTTGGTTTGGTGTGCGAGAAAAATATGCAGAACAATTAAAAACAGATGTTTTAATAAGGGAGTTTTTAGAGAAAAAATTAAGAAAATTTTATATTTCTTCTATTGAAATGGAAAGAGATGAAAAAATGTATAAAATCATTATTAAGACTTCAAGAGCTGGTATGATAATTGGAAGAAGTGGAGAAGGAGCTAAAACTTTAAAGAAAGAAGTTTTGTCTTTTATGAATAAACATAAATTACCTAAGGTTAAAGATTTAAAAATAGATATTGAAGAAATTAGATATCCTGAAACAGATGCTGCAATAGTAGCAATGATGGTAGCTGAACAATTAGAAAAGAGAATGCCTTTTAGAAGAGTTTTAAAAATGACGATTGACAAGGTAAATGCTAATAGAGAAGTACAAGGAGTGAAGATTTCACTATCTGGAAGATTAGGAGGGGCTGAGATGGCTCGAAGAGAAGAATTAAAAAAAGGACGAATTCCTTTACAAACTTTAAGAGCTGATATTGATTTTGCCAGAGAGAAAGCTTTTATGTCTTACGGAGTTGTTGGAATTAAAGTTTGGATTTATAAAGGAGAGATATTCAGTAAAAAATAATTATTTCACCCGTGAATTGAGTGTTTGATTTCGGTCAAAT